>NZ_BAABDI010000031.1:0-64669 GCF_039539545.1 Hymenobacter antarcticus
CGCCAAATCACCCGCCCAGCCACGGCCAGCACCGACGCACTGGCCCGACAAGTGATGGCCTTACTGAACTGGCTTATTTCGCAAGTCGCTTGTTATCAAATACCTGGAAAAATGGCAGGGTAGAGTGACTCTTGTTTACCTCTTATTAGCTGCCGTCTTGAGGCCTTGTTTGTCAGCGGATGGAGCAAGGCTGTAGATAAGCAGGTAATCGTGTTCGTAAGCCAGCCGGGCCGAAGGGCGCACCCAGGCCGGGAGGGTGCGGCCGCGCATCAGCATGAAGTAGTCGGAAGGGGACGTTGCCGGGTTTTCGCCCACCAGCCACACTGGCAGCAGCGGTTGCCGACGGACAATGGCCAGATGCCGTAGGTACAGATTGTAGCCGTTCGACCCGGTGAGTATCCGGCGGGGGCGCTGCGCCCGCAGCCACTGGTCGACGTGCAGGGCCTGGGTTCGGAATGCCCGGTCAGCCACCAGCGTGCGGGCCTGGCCAGGCAGCCGATAGCCGGCATAGGCCATCAGCAACAGTACCAGCCCCAGCCAGGCCCGCCGCCCGGCGAGGCGCATACGGCGCACTACTGCTTCAAAAAGCAGCATGGCGAGCAGCAGCACAAAAAAGACGACGTAGTGCAGTGTGCGCGGCGGGGCGAATACCTGCTGGAGTATCATCAGGGGTAACGGCGCCAGTGTTGTCGTCCAGGCCAGGGCGGCTGCGGGCCACCAGGCGGCCGGGGCCCAGCGGCGAATCAGCCATAAGCCGCCGCTGACGAGCAATAAGAAGGCGGGTACCATCACCAGCTGGCTGCCGAGCAGCACCCCCACCGTGCCCCAGAGGTAATACGGCCCGAAATATTCCCAGAAGTGGGTGGCCGTCAGCCGCCCCACGTAGGGGTTCGTGAACAGGGCCGGCCAGCCCGAAAGTAAGCCCACGGGCAGGTACAAGAGCCCGGTCACGAGCAGGATTGCGCCGCCGCCCACCAGCGTATGCGCCGCCCGCAGCTTGCCCTGGGGCTGGCCGGTCACCCCCGCCAGCAGGCCGAGGCCCAGACCCAGAAAGGGGTAGATGAAGGTAGGAATGAGGTAGAATCCCGCTACGCTCGCGGCTACGGCCACCGTCCAGGCCAGCCGGTGGAGGGCCGGGCCCCGCCGCAACACCAGCACTGCCAGAAACAGGGCGTACACGCAGGCCGTCTGCAAGCCGTAGCCGCGGGCGGAAATGTTGTACACCACCGTCTCCGGGGCCAGCTCCATAAAGGCCAGCGAAAAAGTGGCGACCCGAAACGAGGTGAGGCGCGCCAGCACCGCGTAGGCGATGCCCGTGCCCACGAAGCCGAGCAGCAGCGAAGGCAGCCGGAGCAGCAGCTCCGGATTGGCAGCGGTGGGGGCCAGCCGCAGCAGGCTGCCCCCGAGTAAGTTGTACAGAATGTGGTTGTTGGGCAGCGTGTAGAAACTGGCCGTGACGCGCGCACCCGGCCATACGAAATAGTCGCAGCTCACCGCCTCATCGGTATTAAATGCGCTATGGGCCTGAAACCAGCAGCGGACCCCCAGGATGAGTAATAGCACAACTCCGGCAGTCCATTGCTCACCCCGGCCGAGGCGGCCCCAGAAACTGCTCAACGCCAGGGCCACCAGCTTAATATCCCGTCCAAGGCATCGGGCCTCCCGCCGGATACGACGCCGGCCCAGCGCCACCAAACTCACTATCGCCCCGCCCAGCGCTACCCCGATAGTGCCCCGCAATACCGCGTAGCGCGCCGCCGTATGCGCCAACCGGGGCAAGGCGAACGGAGCAATAGCCGCCCAACCCTGCCGGTTAGCGGCTTCCAGCTCGGCCCGCATAGTTGCGTACGGTGTAAACGCATAGAGTCCGGCCAGATAAAGCGCTGCCAGCAAAACAGTAACGGTGAAAAGCAGCAGCAGATAGCGCATGGAACGGACCCGAATAGGCTCAGAAAACAATAACGCGCAAACGGTGAAATTCACCCGCGTTAGGTACCAACGGTATTACGCGGTGGCTGCTCAGTACACCGTCACCCCAAAACCCAGCTCCTTCGCCAGCTGGCGGGCCTCCTCGGCCTGCGCATCGGCCACCACGCTCAGCGGGTACGAGTCGCTGTCGAGCGTAAATAGCACCAGCGCCAGACTCTGGGCTTCCAGCGCATCCTGCAAATAATCGAGGATTTCGGGGCCAGTATTACGGCGGCCAGCAAACGCCGATTTATCTACTTCTGTGCGCTTCTGGATAGTCAATGTCTCGTTGAGGCCCTCCACTAGCATGTCGGTTGGCTCCCGCATACTGCTTTCCCAAGCCAAGCCTTCACTCGATAGCGCGTCGATTAGGGCAATATCGCGCAATTCCTGTGCGGGCAGTTCAGTCACGATATCACGCTGTTCCAACTCATCAGCATAAAGGTCTTGTTCCTGATAAGCTATTGGGTCGCGCAGCACCAGCGCCAGCCGCTCACGCACGCGCTGGGTAGCCTCCGCATCATTCAGGGTGAAAAGCTGCACGAAGCGGCTCAGATTCTCTTGACTCATAAAAAAATAAAAGTAACGTTCAACCAAAGAAAAAGGGCGCGACCAAAGCCGCGCCCTTCTCCAAAAAAACAATCAGCGAAATCACGGTTAATCCGCGAAAATCCGTGATTTAGTCAGCCTGCTTGGCGTAGCGCAGACGCTCGTTCTCGTCGAGCAGAATCTTGCGCATCCGAATCGACTTCGGCGTCACCTCCAGGTACTCATCCTTCTGGATGTATTCCATGGCTTCTTCCAGCGAGAACTGGCGCTTGGGGGTAATCTTGGCGTTGTCATCCGTACCCGAAGCACGCATGTTGGTCAGCTTCTTGCCTTTCTGGATGTTCACCGTCAGGTCATTGGGGCGGGTGTGTTCGCCGATAACCTGGCCGCCGTACACTTCCTCGCCTGGGTCCACAAAGAACGAACCACGGTCCTGCAGCTTATCGATGGTGTAGGCGGTGCCGGCACCGGTTTCCAGCGAAATCAGCGAACCAGCAATACGGCCGGGGATGGGGCCTTTGTGCTCCTCATAATCCACAAAGCGGTGGTTCATGATGGCCTCGCCGCCGGTGGCGGTCAGCACGTTGTTACGCAGGCCAATCAGGCCGCGCGACGGAATGGTGAACTCCAAATGCTGCAAGTCGCCCTTAGGCTCCATGATGGTCATTTCGCCTTTGCGCATGCTCACCAGCTCGATTACCTTGCCGGCCGATTCCTCGGGCACGTCCACCACCAGCAGCTCGATGGGCTCGGTGCGCTTGCCGTTATCGTCTTCCTTGAACAACACCTGGGGCTGGCCCACCTGCAGCTCGTAGCCTTCGCGGCGCATCGTCTCGATGAGTACCGACAAGTGAAGAATGCCGCGACCGAACACGAGGAAGGTATCCTCTTTGTCGGTGGCTTCCACGCGCAGGGCGAGGTTTTTCTCGGTTTCCTTAAACAGACGGTCACGCAGGTGACGCGAGGTCACAAACTTGCCCTCCTTGCCGAAGAACGGCGAGTTGTTGATGGTGAACAGCATGTTCATCGTCGGCTCGTCGATGCTGATGCGCTCCAATTGCTCGGGGTTGTCGGCGTCAGCCAGCGTGTCGCCAATGTCGAAGCCTTCGATGCCCGACACGGCGCAGATTTCGCCGCTGCTCACTTCGTCCACTTTCACGCGGCCGAGGCCTTCAAATACGTGCAGCTCGCGGATTTTTACTTTCTTGACGCTGCCATCCGCCTTCATCAGACTCATATTCGAGCCTTCTTTCAGCGTACCGCGGTGCACGCGGCCGATGGCGATACGACCCACGAACGACGAGTAGTCGAGCGAGGTAATCTGCATCTGAGGCGTGCCGTCCAGGGTCGGCGCGGGTGGAATCGAAGCGATAACCGCGTCGAGCAACGGAATCAGGTTATCAGTCTTCTGCTTCCAGTCGGTGCTCATCCAGCCCTGCTTCGAGGAGCCGTACAAGGTCACGAAATCAAGCTGGTCTTCGCTAGCGCCGAGGTTGAACATGAGGTCGAAAACCTGCTCGTGCACCTCGTCGGGGCGGCAGTTTTCCTTGTCCACTTTGTTCACCACCACAATGGGTTTCAGGCCCAGGGCAATGGCTTTACCGAGCACGAAGCGGGTCTGCGGCATGGCGCCTTCAAAGGCATCCACGAGCAGTAGCACGCCGTCGGCCAGCTTCAACACGCGCTCTACCTCGCCGCCGAAGTCGGCGTGACCAGGGGTGTCGATAATGTTGATTTTGGTGCCGTTGTAGCGTACCGATACGTTTTTGGAAACGATGGTAATGCCGCGCTCGCGCTCCAGGGGGTTGTCGTCGAGAATCAGGTCATCGAAGTGCTGATGCGCGTCGAAAATCTTGGATGCGTGGATAATCTTATCCACCAGAGTAGTCTTGCCGTGGTCAACGTGAGCGATGATGGCAATGTTCCGAATATTGTTGGCCATATGGGTTGTTTTTGCGGGTGCAAAGGTACAGAGAAAAACGCGTAAAGCCTTGTGATACTCAACTCTTAACCCAAGCCCCGCTGCCGCACCCCGCCGCGCAGCCAAGCCTGTCGTCCTAAATCGGTTAGCTGGGGCGTAAGGTTCCCGGCGTTTTCGCGTCTGTCCCGCCGACCGAACCATGGCCCAGTGCCGTATGTTGGTCACCCATCATTCAACCCCTGTATCGCCATGCGTTTTCCTCTGTTATTTCTTGTTGTTACGGCGCTTACCCTTAACTCGGCCTGCTCGCAGAAGCGCGAGGTGGCCGCCAATACTCCCCGCCCGCCCCGCACCGTGGCCGGCAAAACCTATTACCAAGCCCAGGCCGTGACCGGCAAGCCCGATGAATTTCCGGTGCGCAAAACCGATGCTGAGTGGAAGAAGCAGCTCACGCCCGACCAATATTATATTTTGCGGGAGCAGGGTACCGAGCGGCCTTTTACCGGCAAATACCACGATAACCACGCCGCCGGCAACTATTACTGCGCCGCCGACCGCAACCTGCTCTTTACCTCCGATACCAAGTTCGAGTCGGGCACCGGCTGGCCCAGCTTTTACGCCCCCGCTACCAATGCCAGCTTGAAAGTGGCCTCCGACAACACCTTTGGCATGAGCCGCGACGAAATAGTGTGCGCCAAGTGCGGCGGTCACCTCGGTCACGTTTTCGACGACGGTCCCAAGCCCACCGGTCAGCGCTACTGCATGGACGGTAATGCGCTGGTGTTTGAGAAGAAAAAATAGAACGCCCTGGCTTATTCTGGGAAAATTCACAAAACGAAGCCCCTTGGCAATCCATGTCAGGGGGCTTTTACGTTGGTGTTTACAAGCGCTAGCCTGGCCGATTGCCATCGATACAGAAACTTTTGTGGCGTGGCAAAGTTGTAAGGCTTGATTGCGATACGTAAGAAAATAGTTATAATTTTAATTACAATGTTCACCCACACAATTACCGACCCCATTGACTATTTGCAGGCTGAAATAGGCGCTACCCGCCAGCTGCTATTAGAAAACGGACTGTATGGCCGGCTGCAAAGCCTACTTGAGCTACGCCGGTTTATGGAGCACCACGTCTTTGCCGTGTGGGATTTTATGTCGCTGCTGAAGACATTGCAGCGGGATTTGACCTGCGTGCAGGTGCCTTGGGTGCCCACGGCCAACGCGGCCACGCGGCGGCTCATCAACGAAATTGTGCTGGAGGAAGAGTCCGATGTGGACTTGCAGGGCCAGCCGGCCAGCCATTTCGAGCTTTACCTGCGTGCCATGCAGGAATGCGGGGCCGATACCGGACCCATCAATCGGCTGGTGGCTGCTATCGGGGCTGGCCGCAGCGTGACGCAGGCGCTGGACGCGGCTCAGGTGCCCGATTCGGTGCGGCACTTCGTCGAAAATACGTTTAGCATCATTCGGTCGGGCAAGCCGTATTCGGTGGCAGCAGCCTTCACGTTCGGCCGCGAAGACCTCATTCCCGACATGTTTCGCCAGCTGGTAGGCGACCTGCGCGACCGGTTTCCGGGCCAGCTCGATACGTTTACTTACTACCTAGACCGCCACATTCAGCTCGACGAGGAAGTTCACGCTCCCATGGCCCAGCAAATGGTGCGTGAGCTGTGTGCCGACGACCCCGAACGGTGGCTGGACTGCCAGCAGGTGACTATTCGCTGCCTGGAGGCCCGCATGGTGCTCTGGGATGGCATCATGCCCGGCAAAGCCCGCCGCACGCTGGTATAATCCCGAACCACGGCCTCGTTGCCTACGTTTGAAGCAAGCGGCTGAATTTGGCTGACTTACTTATTGACTAGTGGCAATGGTTCCTTCTCGTATCTTAATCCGGTGTCAGACGCTGCTTTGCGGAGCACTGCTAGCCGCGTGTACGGCTTCCGAGCAGTCGGCCGAAACGGCCAGCCCATCGGCAGTGCCCAGCGAAGTCCGGACCGATGCCGACCGCCGCGCCATCTACAACAGCAACGGCAGTGGCAGCCGGTCGGCCGTGCCCGATGCCACGCCCAACCGCATGCGCCTGGGCGAGCAGGCCGCCGACATAAACCGGCAGAAGCGCATCGAAAATACGAACACCAACGACCCCAATAACACGACGCCGGAAACCCGCCTCCGCCGTCTCGGCTACGACTCGCCGGCCGATACCCTGCGCCGCCCCTAGCGCCAGGCATCGGAATAGCCGCAGTAACCAAACAGCCCGCCTCGGTGAACCGAGGCGGGCTGTTTGGCTAATAATGACAACGGCCAGTCGGGCCGAGTGAGCTATGCGCTTACCTCGCCGGTGCTGGCGCTGTCGGCCGAGTTCATTACGTCGGTAGTTTCGGGAGCGGGAGCCGCCTGCACGCGGGGCTTGGGCCCACGCTTGGCCCCGGTTACGGGCGTACCGGGCTTGGGACCGCGGCGGCTGGCAGCCGTGGTGCCGGCCGTAGCGGCAGCAGGCTTGGGACCACGGCGGGCACCGGCTGCGGCAGGTTTGGCGCTAGCGGTGCTGGTTTTGCGGCCGCTGGCTTTCGGGGCTTCCGTGGTTCCGGGTTCGGCGCTGGAAGCGCGGGCCTTGCGGGGGCTGCCATCTTTATTCAGGGTCTGGCCCTTTTTCTGGCCGCGTGTCGATTTGGCTGGGCTGCTACCATCGTTGGCACCAACGACGGCGGCAGTACCGGTTGCACTGCCCGATACGGAATCGTAGTGACGCACAATGGTGTGCAGGGCCTGCTCAAACATGCGCTCCGTGTCGCCATCGAGGCGGCGCGTTGCTTCCTTCACCACTTCCTTCAGCTTGGCTTTCGTTTCTTTGCGGATGCGAGCCACTACTTCGTTCATGCGGCCGTTCAACTCCTTTTGCAGTTGCTTGGCAGCCGATTTGAGCGACTTTTTCTGGCTGGCCTTTTTATCGGCGCGGTCATCGCTCAGGCCGGCCGTGGCGCGGCTAGCTTTTTTAGCCGATTTCTGGGCTGACTTTTCTTCCGGCGTGCGTTTTGCGCGCTTTGCGGTTTGGTTAGGTGAAGCAGGTTTTTTCATCTGAAAAAAAATGATTGGTGAAGAGTAAGAAAAGGGGCTGGTGATGCGTAGTTGAACAGTGCTGAGTATTCAGCCGCTCAAATATAAAATGAATTAAGTGTCAAACGGTTCGCACAGTTTTTTTGTTGATTTAATTCTGCGTTTTTTTTTGTTGTTCCTTTGTGCCGCATGGTAATTATTTCAGTTTTTCGCTGCTAAATAAGCGCCTGTTCGCATCTTTTTTTACTTCCCGTTATTATGTCACTTCTTCCTAAGCGTTACACTGTTACCGCTGCATTGCCCTACGCCAACGGCCCGGTGCATATCGGCCATTTGGCGGGGGTTTATTTGCCCGCTGATATCTATGTGCGTTATCTGCGTTCGGTGGGCCGCGATGTGAAATTTATTTGTGGTTCCGACGAGCACGGCGTGCCAATTACCATTCGGGCCCAGAAAGAAGGGGTGACGCCCCAGCAAGTAGTGGATAAATACCACGTGCTGATTCGTGATTCATTCAAGGATTTCAACGTGTCGTTCGATGTGTATTCACGTACCTCATCGGCCACGCACGCCGAGGTTTCCAGCGGCTTTTTTACCAAGCTGAACAACGAGGGCAAATTTATCGAGCAAACCACGCAGCAGTATTTCGACGAGAAGGCCCAGCAGTTTCTCGCCGACCGCTACATTGTGGGCACCTGCCCCAATTGCGGCAACGACAATGCCTACGGCGACCAGTGCGAGCGTTGCGGCACGTCGCTCAGCCCCACGGAGCTAATTAATCCGCGCAGTATGCTCAGCGGCGCGCATCCGATACTGCGCGATACCAAGCACTGGTTCCTACCGCTTGACCAGTACGAACCCTGGCTGCGCGAATGGATAATCGAAGGCCACAAAAACGACTGGAAAACCAACGTGTACGGCCAGTGCAAATCCTGGATTGACCAGGGCCTGCACCCCCGCGCCGTCACGCGCGACCTCGACTGGGGCGTGCCCGTGCCCGTGGCCGGGGCCGATGGAAAAGTGCTCTACGTGTGGTTTGACGCGCCTATTGGCTACATTTCGGCTACCAAAGAAGCCTTCCCCGACGAGTGGGAATTGTATTGGAAGGACAAGGATTCCAAGCTGGTGCATTTTATTGGCAAGGATAATATCGTATTCCACTGCATTATTTTCCCGGTAATGCTGAAAGCGCACGGCGAATTTATTCTGCCGGATAATGTGCCTGCCAACGAATTTTTGAATCTGGAAGGCGACAAAATCAGTACCTCGCGCAACTGGGCCGTGTGGCTGCACGAATACCTGGCCGATTTTCCCGGCCAAGGCGATGTATTGCGCTATGTGCTGTGCGCCAATGCCCCCGAAAATAAGGATAACGACTTCACCTGGAAGGACTTTCAGGCTCGTAACAACAACGAGCTAGTTGCTACGCTGGGTAATTTCGTGAACCGCGCGGCCGTGCTCACGCACAAGTTTTTCGAAGGCAAAGTGCCGGCCGTAAGTGAGCTGCAGGATATCGATAGGGTTACACTGGCGCAGGCCGCCGAATTTCCCGCTAAAATTGGTGAGCTGATTGAAAATTACCGCTTCCGCGATGCCTTGGCCGAAGTATTGAATCTGGCGCGTCTCGGCAATAAATACCTGGCCGAAACCCAGCCCTGGCACCTCATTAAAACGGATGTGGCCCGCACCGGTACGGTGCTGCACGTAGCGTTGCAAATAGCGGCGGCATTGGCTCCCGTGCTCGAACCTTTCCTGCCCGATTCGGCCCAAAAGCTGGCCACTATGCTCAATCTGGAACTGGGCAACTGGGCCAGTGCCGGCCGTGCCGATACGTTGGCTGCGGGTCACGAATTGCGCGAGGCAGCGTTGCTATTCGCCAAAATTGAGGATGCTACCGTGGAGGCGCAGGTGCAAAAGCTACTCGATACTAAAAAGGAAAATCAACTGGCGAATACGCCCGTTGCGCCGGCCAAAGAAGATATTTCCTTCGATGACTTTGGCCGGATGGACCTACGTATCGGCACCATCCTGACGGCCGAGAAAGTAGCCAAGACTAAAAAGCTTCTCAAGCTCACCGTCGACCTGGGCCTTGAGCAGCGCGTCATCGTGAGCGGCATCGCCGAGCATTTTATTCCCGAAGCCCTTATCGGTCAGCAGGTGCAGGTGCTGCTCAACCTCGCCCCGCGCGAAATCAAAGGCATCCAGAGCCAGGGTATGCTGCTCATGGCCGAGAATGCCGACGGAACCCTGGCGCTGATGCAGCCCAGTAAACCGGTGCGCAACGGCAGCGGCGTGGTGTAACCTAAACGCGTGTCATGGCGAGTGCAGCGCGGCAACCGAAGGTCAGCGTAGCTAATCCGTTCTGTTCTCAGCGACCAACCTGATAACGTGAAACGCCCCGTCACTGCGCAGTGACGGGGCGTTTGCATTGAATCGCCTTGTAAAAAAGCGTTGCTAAATTTCGGCGCTGGTCGCTGAGAGCAGGACGGATTGACGCCGCTTGATGCGCGGAATGTCCTTCGTCCTCGCAATGACAGTTCTTTATTTCACGTTCACCACGTTCATGGCGCGCTCCAGGCCCATTGCCCCGAATGCCAGTATGGCTTCGCCGGCCTTCTCAACGCGCGTGGGCAATTCAATTAATTCATCGGCTGAAAACGGGTTCAATACATAATCTACCTGCCGGCCTTTGGGGAAATTAGCGTCCACGCCAAAGCGTAGGCGCGCATACACATCACTGCCCAGCGTGGCCTGAACGTCCTTCAGCCCATTGTGCCCGCCGGCCGAGCCCTGGCCCTTCAGCCGCAGCTTGCCGAAGGGCAGGGCCAGGTCATCGGTGACAACCAGCATGTTTTCGGGCGTGATTTTCAGGGTAGCCAGCCAGTGCGCGGCGGCTTTGCCGCTCAGGTTCATATAGGTGGTGGGCTTCACCAGCACGTAGGTGTGGCCTTTGTGCTTAAACTCGGTAGTGAAGGCGTGGCGGCCGATTTCGAAGCGCGGGGCTTCAAATTTAGCGGCCAGGTAATCGGCCACCATAAACCCGATGTTGTGCCGCGTATCGGCGTATTCAGGCCCAATATTGCCCAGGCAAAGAATTAGAAACTTCATAAATCACGGATTACGCGGATTGAAACGGATTTCACGGATTTTGTGGACGATTTACAAAGGTCAGCAAGCAGGTCGAAATGACTTTGCACAAAAAAACCGCCCCGAATAGGAGCGGCTTTCTTTGTGCAAAGCAAACGGAAATAACATCGTCCACAAAATCCGTGAAATCCGTTTCAATCCGCGTAATCCGTGATTTATTTGCCAGCGGCCAGCTCGCCTTTCAGCGCACGCGGGATGGTGATGGTCGCGATGGGAGCATCGGCGCTGGTCAGGACGGTGTAGCCTTTGGGAACTACGGCACCTACCTTGATGGATTTGCCAAGCTCCATGGTGCTGATGTCTACTTCCACGTAGTCGGGCAGATTCTCCATGGTAGCGCGCACGCGCACTTTGCGCAGCTTGCTGGCCAGCTTGCCACCGGCCAATACGCCCGGCGATACGCCGATGTACTTCACGGGGATATCCATTTTAACCTCTTTGCCGTCTTCCAGCTCCAAGAAGTCAACGTGGAGGAGCATTTCGTTTACGGGGTGGAACTGGGCGTCCTGCACAATAGCCTTGTACAGAGTGCCTTCCACGTTCAGGTCCACGATGTGTGCCTCCGGCGTGTACAACAATTCGCGGAACAGGATAGCGGGCACGGAGAAGTGCACGGTGTCCTTGCCGCCATACAATACGCACGGTACTTGAGCGTCGAGGCGCAATGCCTTGGCGTCCGTTTTACCGAGATTCGCTCTTTTAAACCCTACAATCTCGAGGCTTTTCATAAAAGTGGTTTTTGGGGATGAAAAATGGCCCGTTTGCCTTCAACGTTGAAGGCAAACGGGCCGCAAAGGTAGGGCGAATTCGGCTGAAAAACCAGGCTGTTACGAAGAAATGCCCCAGCGTCAGTTCGTTCCGGTTACGCTTTTGAGCTGTTCCTGCACCAGTTCCTGCGCCCGCAGCCGGTTGTTGAGGATGCGTAGGTAGTTTTTGGCCTGACCATTATTGCAGGTGTAAGCCGATTTTTTGGCCCAGTCGATGGCGCCAGGCAGGTCGCCGCGCACCTCGCTGGCCACGGCCAGATTGTAGAATGCCCGCCCGGCAATTTTGGGATTGAGGTTTTTGGCGGCCTGTTGCCAGAGCGTTGCGGCCCCTTGCCAGTCGGCGGCATCGGCGCGCACGGCCGCTTGCTTCATCAGGGCATCTTTCTTGGCCGCAGTGAAATAGTCGCGGTTCAGGTCGATGTAGGAGGGGGCAATGCGGCGGGCGTAGCCATCGCCAGCCCGCTGGGCCACCCGGCGGATGCACTCCTCGGGTGGGGGCAGCTGGCGCAGGGCGGCCGGGTAACTATCGCCGTTGCCGGTGAATACCAGCTTGTCTTCCTGCCGGGCCTGGTCGAGCACGAAGCCCTGTGCCGCGCCATAGGTGCGGAAACCGGTCACAATCTTCATCACCATTTCGACGTGCACGGTGGGTACCTGGTATTCCTTGCCTTCCTTGTCTTTCACGGTGCGAGTGCCGTTGGTGTGGGTCAATAGCATGTCGGAGTCGAAGGCTTCGAGTACCACCAACCCATCGACCTGCGTGCGGCGGCATAAGTCCTGCACGTAGCGCGGGGCCAGCGGCGGCAGAAAAAACTCACGGCTGCGGCCCAGTAGCTGAAGCTGCGCCTGCGTCACCCGGAAGCGGTAGCTGTTATTGGCCAGCGCCTGGCCTACCACGTTCACGCACTCATCGGCCCCGGCGCGGTCCACCCCGAGGCCTTCGCCCGTGAAAGCGCCTTCCAGCACATCAAAAAATTTGTCGCGGCGCGACTCGGGAACAATGCGGTTGGCGGTGGCCACACTTTGCAGGTTGGCCGGCATGGGCACCGCCGCCGGGGCCAGCGCCCGAATGTGGACCGACGACGCGCAGGCACTCAGCAGCAGCGCGACTAAAAGGGTGAGGGCAGAAGAGTAAAGCTTGTTCATCACGTTTGCAGAAAAAAGTTCCAGTTGGGAAAGTCTTTCTAAAAAATTGTGCCAAAGTTTGCCTTTCATTGCGAGTGGAACGCAGTGGAGCGCGGCACTCCGTCCTGTCAATGCGACCAGCCCTGAAATATGGTGAAGGTGTTTTCGACAACAGAAAGCCCCGGCGCTGCTATGCGCCGGGGCTTTCTGATAAAAGAGAATGTCTGGTTTTGACAGGACGGATTAGCTACGCTGTCCTTCGGGTGCCGCGCTCCACTGCGTTCCGCTCGCAATGACAGACGATTACACGAATAGCGAGCTGATGCTTTCGTGCGTCACCACATTGCGAATAGCCGCCGCAAAGAGCGGAGCCAGCGAAATAACCCGGATTTTATCGTTTTCCTGGTGTTGCGGAATGGTGTCGGTCGTAATCAGCTCGGTGAGGGCTGAGGCCCGGATGCGGTCGTGGGCCGGGCCGCTGAGCAGGGGGTGCGTGACCACGGCGCGCACCGAGCGGGCGCCGCGCTCCATCACCAGCTCGGCGGCTTTGCAGATGGTGCCGGCGGTATCCACCATGTCATCTACAAACACCACGTCCATGCCTTTGACGTCGCCAATCACCTGCATGGAGGCAATTTCATTGGCCCGCAGGCGCATCTTGTCGCACACCACGATTTCGGCCCCGAATTTCTTGGCGAAGGCGCGGGTGCGCACCACGCCGCCCACGTCGGGCGAGGCGAAAATCAGGTTTTCGAGGTTCAGGGATTTGATGTAGGGAGCCAGCACGGTAGCGCCGTCGAGATGGTCGACGGGAATGTCGAAGAAGCCCTGGATTTGGCCGGCGTGCAGGTCGACGGTCATCAGGCGGTCGGTGCCCACGCTCTGGATGATGTTGGCCACCACTTTGGCTCCGATGCTCACGCGGGGCTTGTCCTTGCGGTCTTGCCGGGCGTAGCCCATGTAGGGCATCACGATGACGACTTTGTGGGCCGAGGCGCGCTTGGCGGCGTCCACCATCAGCATAAGCTCCATGAGGTGCTCGGCGGGCGGGAAGGTGCTTTGCACCAGAAACACCTCGCAGCCCCGGATGCTCTCGTTGAAGCTCGGGCCCATCTCATTATCGGCGAAACGCTGGAGGCTGAGGTCGCCGAGCGTGGTGCCGTAGGCGGCGGCAATGCTTTCGGCCAGGGCCTTGGATGCGCTGCCGGCAAATATTTTGACCTGTTTCATTGGGGAAGGTGCTGATTTTGTGGGCGTGGTAAGCTTTTGCTTGCCGGTTGGGATTAAGACGAAGTCGGGGCTCGGTACGGCCCGCCGAAGCGTACCGCGCAAGTGGAAAAAGCGAAAGGCGCTGACTACTCCGGAAATTGGAGAAGCCAGCGCCTTTTTGTTTAGTCGAGCATTGTCGTTGTCCGACCAGGGCTCGAACCTGGACTTTCTTGAATCAAAATCAAGCGTGTTGCCAGTTACACCATCGGACAATTTCCCGGCGGGCTACGTGCCGTTTGGGACTGCAAATGTACTACCGGAAAAATTCGAGGCAAGTCTTTTTGTAAAAATTTTCTGAAGAAAAGGCGGCCGACAGGGGGTATAACCGCATCTGTGCGGCATTGTGCCCTGATTATCATGTCCTAATGCGTGCCAGAAAAAAACAATCCCATCGGCTTGGTCTTGAAGGCATGGAGTTGGATATGCCGCGCTTCTGCCGTAATTTTGCGGCCTGAAAACGCATCACTTCATTATAATACAACGCAATGGCGAATACCGGTAAAATCACCCAGGTCATCGGCCCCGTCGTGGACGTAAGCTTCGCGGGCGAGAACACGAAGCTGCCCAACATCCTCGACGCGCTCGAAGTCACGAAAGAGAACGGCCAGGTGGTGGTGCTGGAATGCCAGCAGCACCTGGGCGAGGACCGGGTCCGGACCATTGCCATGGACTCGACCGAGGGCCTGGCCCGCGGAGCCGAGGTTCGCTCGCTGGGCGCTCCGATTTCGATGCCGACCGGCGACGGTGTGAAAGGCCGCCTGTTCAACGTTATTGGTCAGGCAATTGACGGCATTCCGCAGCCCAAGAGCGGCGTGCGTTTGCCTATTCACCGCAACGCCCCGGCGTTTGAGGAATTGGCAACTTCGTCGGAAGTATTCTTCACCGGCATCAAGGTTATCGACTTGCTGGCTCCTTATGTAAAGGGCGGTAAGATTGGTTTGTTCGGTGGTGCCGGCGTAGGCAAAACCGTACTGATTCAGGAGCTTATCAACAACGTGGCCAAGGCCTACGAAGGTCTGTCGGTGTTTGCCGGCGTGGGCGAGCGCACCCGTGAGGGCAACGACTTGCTGCGCGAATTCATCGAATCCAACATCATTCTGTACGGCGATGCCTTCAAGCATTCGATGGAAGAAGGTGGCTGGGACCTGAGCAAGGTGGATATGGAGGCGATGGAGAAATCGCAGGCTACCCTCGTGTTCGGCCAGATGAACGAGCCTCCCGGAGCCCGTGCCCGCGTGGCCCTGTCGGGTCTGACGATTGCCGAGAGCTTCCGCGATGGCGACGGCACCGGTGCCGGCCGCGACATCCTGTTCTTCATCGACAACATTTTCCGCTTCACGCAGGCAGGTTCGGAAGTTTCGGCTCTGCTGGGCCGGATGCCTTCGGCCGTGGGCTACCAGCCCACGCTGGCCACCGAAATGGGTGCCATGCAGGAGCGCATCACCTCGACCAAGCGCGGCTCGATTACCTCGGTGCAGGCCGTGTATGTGCCGGCCGATGACTTGACTGACCCGGCCCCGGCCAACACCTTTGCCCACCTGGATGCCACGACGGTACTGAGCCGCAAAATCGCCGAGCTGGGCATCTACCCGGCCGTTGACCCGCTGGACTCGACCTCGCGCATCCTGTCGGCTGACATCCTCGGCGATGAGCACTACAACACCTCCCAGCGGGTGAAAGAGCTGCTCCAGCGCTACAAGGAATTGCAGGACATCATCGCCATCCTGGGGATGGACGAGTTGAGCGAAGAGGATAAGCAGGTAGTAAACCGCGCCCGCCGGGTGCAGCGTTTCCTGTCGCAGCCCTTCTTCGTGGCTGAGCAGTTCACCGGCCTCAAAGGTGTACTCGTTGACATCAAGGATACCATCCGCGGCTTCAACGAAATCATCGACGGCAAGCACGACCACCTGCCCGAAGCGGCTTTCAACCTCGTAGGTAACATCGAGGATGCCGTGGCCAAAGGCGAGCGCCTGATTGCCGAAGCCAAGTAATCTAGTGCTTGGAGCTTAGTGCTTGGTGCTTGGGCCGTTATTACGGTACCAAATGCCAAGCACTAAGCACCAAGCTCCAAGCTCCAAAAAAAAATATGCATTTAGAAATCATCACCCCCGACCGCAAGGTGTTCGAAGGCGAAGTGACGGCAGCCCAGTTTCCGGGGGCCGATGGCTCGTTTGAAGTGCTGAACAACCACGCCCCGCTGATTGCGGCCCTAAAGGGCGGCGATGTGACGCTGACCGGCGCGAGTGGCCGCGAGGTCATCCGCATCGAAGGCGGCGTGGTGGAAGTGCTGCGCAACAATGTGATTGTGCTGGCCGAAGGTGCCGCGGTCTAATCGGCGGCGAAATTTTCGATTGGCTGAAAGCCGCTCCTGCCTGGCAGGAGCGGCTTTTTTTTGGGCCGATGGTCCGAAGTACCGGCTTGCGACCCCGTTATTTGGGGCTGACTTACTTGCCCGTACCTATATGAAATCGTCCGACCCGTTCATGGCCGTCGAGAATATTTACACGCCGCGCCAGCGGTATGTGCTGCTGATGGCCTCGCTGGTGGGCCTGGCGGCGCTTATGGTGTTTGGGTTGGCGCAGTACCTCACGGCTTTTCTGGCGGCGGGCATCCTGTTCGTGGTATTTCGGCCGTGGTGGGTGGCGCTGGTACACCGGCGACGCTGGAACCGGCAGCTGGTGGCCATTGGCCTGCTGCTGGTGACGGTGGTGGTGCTCGTCATTCCATTCTACGCCCTGACTTCGCTGCTGCTCGACCGGCTCATTGCCTTCGCCCGGAATCCAGAGCAGCTGATGGGCGTGATTCATAAGCTGGAAAGCGCCACCGGCTTCTCCCTGACCGAGCAGCTGAACGTGCGCCAGGTGCTGCTGCAAGGCGCCCAAAAGGTGAGCAGCTGGCTGCCCACGCTGGCCAGCAGCGCCCTCAATTTTCTGGTGATTGTGGGCCTGATGCTGTTCACGATGTACTACATGTTTATGCAGGAAACGTTCTTTCTGCTGGGCTTGCACCGCTACCTGCCCTTTCGCAACGAAACGCTTCAGGAGCTGGGCGAATCGTTGAAAAACAACGTGAACGCCAACGTGCTGGGGCAGGTGCTGGTGTCGGTGGTGCAGGGAATTCTGACGGGCCTCACGCTGTGGTTTTTCGGGGTGCCCGACCCGCTGTTTTGGGGCGTGGTAGCCTTCTTCGCGGCGTTTCTGCCGGTGCTGGGCACGCCGCTGGTGTGGGGGCCGGCGGCGCTCTACCAGTTTTCGCAGGGGCACAACGGGCAGGCGCTGGGGATTCTGCTGGTGGGCTTTATATTGATTATTAACGTGGATAACGTGTTGCGCATTGTGCTGGCCAAGCGCATGGGCAATATTCACCCGCTGATTACGCTGGTGGGGCTGGTGCTGGGCGTGGAGATTTTCGGCATCATCGGGCTGGTGGTGGGGCCGCTGCTGGTTTCGTATTTCCTGGTGTTGATGGAGGTGTTCCGGCGCGAAAACCGGGCCCATAAGGCCGGCCAGCCCACGTAGCCGTAAAGCCGGTCCTGTGCCGACCTTTGCGCTTTACGCCCCGCATTCCCACTCATGCCCGTCCCGAACATCCAGCCCAAGATTACCCCCATCTACCAAACGTCGGTTTTCAAGTTTGAAGACCTCGACGCCGTGCAGCAGTACTTCGACGAGCCGGGCAGCCGCTACCTGTACTCGCGCAACGGCAACCCCAACTCCGACGAGCTGGCGGGAGCCGTGGCCCGCTGGGAGGGCGGGGCGGGCGCGGTGGCTACGGGCTCGGGCATGGCGGCCATTTTCGCCTCATTGCTCACCTACTGCCAGGCCGGCGACCACGTGCTGTGCGCGGCCGATATCTACGGCGGCTCGGCGGCGCTGCTGAACCTGGAGCTCGCGCGGCTGGGTATCACGGTGAGCTACGTGCCGTTTGAAAACCTGTATAACCTGGCCGGCTACGTGCAGCCCACCACCCGGCTGCTGCTCTGCGAAACCATGAGCAACCCGCTGCTACGCGTGGTGGACCTACGCGCCGCCGCCGATGAATGCCACCGCCACGGCCTGAAACTGGTCGTGGATAACACCTTCGCCACGCCCGTACTCACCCGGCCGCTGGCCTACGGGGCCGACCTCGTGCTGCACAGCGTGACCAAATACCTCGCCGGGCACTCCGACGTGACGGCCGGGGCCGTGGTGGCCCGCACCCCCGAAGACGTGGCCCGGCTCCGCCAAATCGGCACCGTATTCGGACTCACGCTGAGCCCGATGGAAAGCTGGCTGAGCGTGCGCGGCCTCAAAACCATGCGCCTGCGGGTGGCGGCCCACAGCGAAAACGCCTGGGCCGTGGCCGGTTTTCTGGACGAGCACCCGGCCGTGCAGGCCGTGTATTACCCCGGATTATCCACGCACCCGCAGCACATGCTGGCTACCACGCAGGGCGCGGGCCGCTTTGGCGGGATGCTCTCGTTCCGGCTGCCCGATGACGCGTCGGTGGTCAACTCCTTCATGCAGCGCAGCCAGCGGTTTCCCTTCGCCCCGTCGCTGGCGGGCGTCGATTCGTCGTGCTCGCACCCGCTTTATACCTCCCACCGGGCCCTAACCGATGCACAGCGCGCCGAGCTGGGTATTACCGTGGGCCTGGTGCGGCTGAGCGTGGGCATTGAGCCGGTGGAAGAGCTGCTGGCCGACCTGGCGCACGCGCTGGGTTCCTAAAACGAGTACCCCGAATTTCCAATTCGGCCGTGAGAACGAGTTGTTCCGACGGCCGAATTGGAAATTCGGGGTACTCGTTTTACGACTCCTGCCGCTACAGCTTGTCCGATACTTGAGTAGATATCTGGCGGGCGGTGCGCAGGGCCTGAAACTCGGCCTGCTGCGAGCGAATGGTCAACTTATCGTCGAGGGAGTAGCCATTGCGTAGCTGCTCGTAGCGGGCGTTTAGGCTGCTCATGACGGCGGCGGCGGCGGCCCAGTTGGTGGGCGTCCAGCTCTGGCGGTCGTTGCGCACTTTCTCAATGAAGCGGCCGTAGGTGCCGAGCAGGGCCGGGGCGCTGAGCTTGCTCACCACGATGCGCTCGCGGAAGAAATCCGACACCTGGCTGTCGCTGGCGGGGCCGTCGTTGAGGCTGGTGCTGGTGCTGGCGGGCGTGGTAGTAGTGGGCGTGCCGCCGGGCAGGGGCGTACCCACCGGTACCGTGGTGGTGCGGGTAGTGCGCCGGATGACCTTGCCGGTGGCCGGGTCCAGCTCTTCGGTCACCTCCGTTACCTGCTGGGTGGCAGCGGTGGTTTTGGTGGGGGCAGCTGGTTGGGTGGTGGTTTTGGGTGGGGTGGTCTGGGCGGCGGCAGCCAGGGGCAAGGCCAGCAACAGGGCGGCGAGGAGGGGGGTATTTTTCATGGGGAGCAAGGGGAGTATATGCCTCTAACGGCAAACACCGTGCTACGGTGCCCGGCGCGTAAAGAGCAGAAATATTAGTGGTGGTGAAGTAGTTGGTATTCATCAATGCCTCATACATTTAGGGCAGCAACATTTTCCACTTCGGTCCTTTCCATTCCTATGCCCCAGCTACCCGAATGAAACACCTACATACCTTCCTTTCCTCCCTATTGTTAACGGCCCTACTGGGGATACTACCTGGCAAGGGGGCCGCGTTGAGCAGCGTGCAAGCAGGCCCAGGCAGGCCAGATGTGCGCCTGGTATCCGCAGCGGCTAGCCCGGCTGATGCCATCACCCACGATTTTATGTTGCGCCGCCCCGATGGAAATGGGGGATGGGTTTATCCAAGCCTGATGCGCATTACGAATACCGGCCGGGTTGGCATTGGCAACGGGCTGCCCGACTATTGGCCCAGCTCCATGCTCAACGTGGGTTTGGGCGCTAACAATGTGTCCATCGACGACGTGGGCAGTGCGCGCTACAACGGGGGGCTGGCCGCCAACAACTTTATTGCGGGCGGCGGGGCCTGCATTGGGTTCAACGCGGCCCGGCAAACCGACGCGGCATTTGCCTGCCGGCCCAGCAGCTTGGGCGCGGCCAGTGGCAGCAAAAACGGAGGTGCCCTCATCTGGGCTGATTTGGATGGAACCCTGAACTTCACGGCCTTCCCCAGCAATGGCGGAACCATCGGCGTGAATGCTCCCAATGCGCAGTATTTTTTTGCCAACGACGTGTTGGCTTACCGGGTGCTGAAGATAAAGCCTACCAACCAGGTGCAGATTGGGGTGGCTACGCCCACTAACCACACGGACTACCGGCTGGCCGTAGATGGCAAACTGGTGGCCAAATCCATCTTTGTGACGCAAACGCCGAGCTGGGCCGACTTTGTATTTGAGCCGACCTACTCGCTTCGCTCTTTGCCCGAGCTCGAAGGCTACCTGAAACAACACCGGCACCTGCCTGCCATTCCTTCGGCGGCCGAAGTAGCGAAAAACGGAATAGACCTAGGCACGATGGATGCCCGGCTGCTGCAAAGCCTCGAAGAGTTAACCCTGCACGTTATCGAGTTGGGCAAACAGAACGCCCACCTGCAGGCCGAAGTAGCTGCCCTGACAGCGCGGGTGAACCAGGCCGCCGCGCCAGCGGCCGGCAAGTAGCGTTGGACTTATTTTTCTTTCTCTTTCGTGCGATGAATTACTTCTTCAATTGCTCGTGGGCAGTCGTGGCGTATGCGCTCGGCTTGCTGGTCTTCGGCAGCCCAGCCCGGGCCCAAAGCGCCCAAAGCTCTCAACTGGCCATTACTCAGGCGAATGTGGTGGTAACGGCGAACTCCCCCGATGCCACCCTGTTCGACGTGGCCGCCGTGGCCGACGGGCAGGGCAACACTTACCTGGCGGGCAGTTTCCGGGGTGCGGTCCAGTTTGGAGCGTTTTCGCTGACCAGCGCCGACAGCAGAGACGACGTGTTCGTCGCCAAGCGCGACGCGGCGGGCACCTATCTCTGGGCCGTGCCGGGCGGCGGGCCGGGTGCGCAACGGGGACAAGCTCTGGCCGTGGACGCGGCCGGCAACGTGTACGTGGCGGGCCACTTCAAGAGCGTACCCACAGCCATATTTGGCAGCCATACGCTAGTCAACTCGGCAGTTGCGGGGTCATTTGAAGAAGCCGATGCATTCGTGGCCAAGCTCAACGGAACCACCCGGGCGTGGGAGTGGGCCAACCGGGCGGGCGGGGGCACGCGCATCAACGGCGACGACGGGGCCACCGCTGTGGCCGTGGACGGGCTGGGCAACGTGTACGTGGGAGGCTATTTCAACAGTTCAGTGGCCTTTTTCGGGCCGGGCATGGGCCTGCAGGTCGCTAACCCTTTCCCGGGCTTTAACAACGCGTTTTTGGGTAAGCTGACGGCGGCCGGTACCTGGGTCTGGGCCAAAGGGCAGCAGTACATGGGCCTGGGGGGCGTTAACCTCGCGATTGATGCCAATCAGGACGTGTACATGACCGGGGTATACGGCCGGGGGTACGCGAATTTTGGCCCGTTTACGCTCACCAGCCGAATATCGGAAGCCTTCGTGGCGAAGATTGACGGGTCTGGCACTTGGCAATGGGCCACCGGGACCGGACCGACACCGCCGCCGACAATACCTAGCTTCCCTCGCTCGGTTTCCATGTCGACGGTGGCCATCGACGGAGCCCGGGGGCTGTATGTGGCGGGTGCTTTTGGTCGTGGCGCACCCAATTCGCCAGCGGACACGCTCATCATTGGCAACACGGTGCTGACTAATACCGGGTCGGTGGGCCCACCGGGGCCATCGGGCAACGTGCTCCGCACCTTTGATGGGTACGTAGCGCGGCTTGACGCGGCTACGGGGGCTTGGCGCTGGGCCGTGCAAACTTATGGAGCGGGTGACGAATTTTTGGTTACTCCACGAGTGGACGGGGCTGGGCGCGTACTGGTAGCGGGCAACTTTGCGGAGCTAGTGGCCTCGGGCTTGCCAGGCTCTCGCTTCGGTACCACCACGCTGCGCAGCGCGGGGGGCAGCGACCTGCTTGTGGCCCAGCTCGACTCAACCGGCCGCTGGCTCTGGGCCCGGCATGCTGGCGGAGCTGCTTCGGAATCCGCCGCCCTGTGTGGGCTCGACGCGCAGGGTCGGGGCGTGCTCGTGGGCGCGTTCACGGGCGCAGCAACCCAGTTGGGTTCTTCCACTCTGGCCCAGTTTAGCCCCGCGCAGTCGTCGACATTTTTCACGGCCGTGCTCGGGGCCAACGGGCCGCTGGCCGTGCGGCCGGGGGCAGCCGGGTCAGCCTTCACGGTGTACCCCAACCCGGCCCGTACGGCGGTGAGCGTGGCGGGCCTGCCCCCGGGCCAGACGGTGCAGGTGCTCGATGTGTTGGGGCGGGTGCTGCTGGCAGGCACGGTGCCCGCGCGGGGCGAGCTGCAGCTTGCGCTTCCGGCCGGGCTGCCGGCGGGCCTCTATCTGGTGCGGGCCGGCACGCAGGCCCAGCGGCTGGTGGTGGAATAAGGAACGTAATCAACGAATAGCGAATGAAACATCTTTTCCTTATTGGTTGCGGGCTCTTGTTCTCCCGCATCAGCCCCGCTCAGCCGGCCAACTTGTATTCTGCAACGAGCGGACAAGCACAGCCGCTTCGAGCCACTAATAGCATTGAGCTGGGAGCCGGGTTTTCCAGTATTAGCGAAATTGACATCACCATCACGCCCCGGCTCGACGTTGCGGGGTAGTGCCTGACCAGTACTTCCCCGAGCTCTGGCAAAACGGCAACTGGGTGGTAATGGACGGAGCCCCGAAAGCCCTGCCGCTCTACCCGTGGATGTTTCAGGCCCCCGATGGCAAGGTGTTCCGGCCTCTGCCAGTGCCTGGCGCGGGAGTAGTGCCGACCCTGGTCCGGAATTGTCCCATTTGGTTGTATTCTTACGCCTGGGCCGGGTACCGGCCTGTCGGTGGCCGGTTGGTCAGTGGCTTTTTTCTTCTCTTTTCCCCTCTTTTCCCCTCTTTTTCACTCATGCAAGGCGCGTATTCTACCTATTTCGACAACCTGTTTCTGACCCTGCGCATGGCGCGGCCCGATTTCAAAGCCCAGGCCCAGTACAGCCATCGGGCCGTGACGGAAGCCGCCCTCGGTGCGGCTTTCACCCCGCTGCTGGCGGCGCTGGAAACGGCCATCGCCGGCTTCGACGAGAACCTGACCGACCGCAACCAGTCCACGGCCGGCGGCACCGATGCCTTCCGCCTGGCCCGCACCGAATGGCTGGAATTCGTGGACGATACCATGAAGGACTACATCACCCCCAAGCTGCGCAAGCTGCCCGTCTACGCCGACTTCAAGAAGTTTGGCAAGAGCAAAATGGCCGCCCTCAAGCAGCCCGAGCTGCTGACCCAGGCCCAGGCCTTGCTCAAGCTCTACCTCGACCACCAGGCCGCCCTTTACCCCACGCTGGTAGCCGAGGCCAAGGTGAAATACCAGGCCCTGACCGCCGCCGACGAAACCCGCGACACCCAGGACGCCACCATCAGCGAAGCCATCCTGGGCCTGGCCGACGACCGCGCCGCCATTGCCCGCGCCCAGCGCCGCCTCAAAGCCCAGCTCGAGCTCACGTTCGAAAAGCCCGAGAAGGTGTACAGCTTCTTTGATTTCTCAGCGGCACGGCTGCCCAAGAGCAAAAAGAAGGGCATCGATACTGCGGTAAAAGTCTAACTACCGGGGCAGCACTAGCTCCCCACTTCAGTACTTACAAAAGCTCCCGGCGAGTACTCGCCGGGAGCTTTTGATATTCAGAAAAAGCCCAACGAGTACTCGCTCCCAGATTTTGAGGGGCCGAAAGAGGCCAGCGAATACTTACGGATGGGTTTTGCCGCTATGGAAGGGGCCAGCGAGTACTCGCAGCTAGGTTTTGCAGATACGGAAGTGGCCAGTGAGTACGCCCGTTGCTGGTGCGCGCCAGCAGGAGGTGGCCCACACGCCCGTGTTGCTGGGGTGCATTGCAGCCGCGTGCCAGCAACATTTAGGTAGGCAGCGAATAAAAATAAAACTACCCTTTCGCTAAACATCGCTTAAGCGCTTACTTTGTCCCTGATGAGCAAGAAGGATAATGTTGCCTATGCGGTATTTTCGATGGTGGCCATGTGCTGCTATTTCGCCGGAAAGGAGGCTTTTGGCTTCTTTGGCAGCATTTTCGGTATGATGCTGGGGATGTTCGCCGGGTTGGCCGCCCTGCGGTTGATTGCCCGCCGTTCCCTGCGGTTCGGCGCGTATGCGTTGGGCATAGTAACCGTTGTGGGGCTGTCGGCCCTGTACGGCCTGGTGCGCTTATCAGACCGCGCAGTGACTGTGGCCAATCTACAAGGTCGGTGGGTGGCCGACAACGCCGGGGGACCCGTTACGTTGCATATCCGGGATTCGACGGCGATGCTGGACATGGAGGTGTTTACGACCCCCCACAGGTTCGTCCTGGTCGTCGCCCACGACAGCTTGCGAATGACCAGTCCCACGACGATGCGCTTCGCGTGGCGCGTTCATACCTTGACCACAACCCGCATGAACATCAGCGCCAAGCAGGGCGTGTTGGATTTTCAGCGGGAAGACAATTAAGGCCGGCGGTTGGTAACCCCATGGCGAATGCAGTTCTTCTCGTCGAGTAAGGTCTCTTTTCAGACTACCTTTTCCCTCCTTTCAACGAACTCCTGGCAGCTACCCGGCACCAAGTGTCAGGGAGCCACTGCAGATTCGGAGGAGTTTAAGAAACGCGTCTACGATTCCTCGTTTACGAAATGGCCCGTCGGGATGAGTTTCGGGAACGCCGTTGCTGGCGCGCGCCAGCGGGACTAGGCTGAACGGGGTAGAGACGCAACAGCTTGGAGTCTCGTCGTTGAACGACTTGCGTTGAACGTTCGGAACTGCGCAATACCGCGCCAACTAAACAACATCAGCAACGACGAGACGCAAAATATTGCATCTCTACTTGGTGCTGTTACTCCAGCGCCTCCGTCAGGGCCTCCTTCACGCGGCGCAGGTCGCCGTCGGTCATCGCCGAGCCGCTGGGCAGGCACAGGCCCCGGGCAAACAGGTCTTCGCACACGGCCCCGCCGTACATGGGCGCGGCGGCAAATAGGGGCTGGAGGTGCAGCGGCTTCCAGAGCGGGCGGCTCTCGATGTTGCGGGTTTCGAGGTGCAGGCGCAGGGTTTCGGGCGTGACGGCGGGGGCGGCCGGCCCGTCGGCCTCGGGGTCGGGCGGGCCGAGCAGGATGGTGGTGAGCCAGCGGTTCGAGCGGCTGCCGGCGGGCTCCGGGGCCAGCGCCACGGTGAGGCCGGGGACGCGGGCGAGGTGCTCGCGGTACCAGTCGAATAGCTGGCGGCGGCGCTTCACGCGCTCGGTTAGCAGCCCCATCTGGCCCCGCCCGATGCCGGCCAGGATGTTGCTCAAGCGGTAGTTGTAGCCCAGCTCCGAGTGCTGGTAGTGGGGCGCGTCGTCCTTGGCCTGGGTGGCCAGGAAGCGGGCTTTTTCGGCCAGGGCGCGGTCGTGGGTCACCAGGGCCCCGCCGCCGCTGGTGGTCAGAATCTTGTTGCCATTGAAGGAAAATACGCCCACCCGCCCGAAGCCGCCCAGCGGCTGCTGCTGCCACTCCGAGCCCAGGGCCTCGGCCGCGTCTTCGAGAATGGGAATGTCGAATTCCTGGGCCAGGGCTACTATTTCGGGCAGCTTGGCGGGCATGCCGTAGAGGTGTACCAGTATCAGGGCGCGGGGCTTCTTGCCCCTGGCAATGCGGTCGAGGATGGCTTCGCGCAGGCGCTTGGGGCAGATGTTCCAGGTGTCGGGCTCGCTATCCACGAACACCGGGGTGGCCCCGAGGTACACGATGGGGTTGGCCGTGGCCACGAACGTGAACGAGGGGCACAGCACCTCGTCGCCCGGCCCCACGCCCAGTAAAATCAGTCCCAGGTGAATGGCCGCCGTGCCCGAGTTCAGGGCCACGCAGTATGGTACGCCCGTCGCCGCGCAGATATCGGCCTCGAAGCCCGCCAGGTTGGGGCCCGCCGGGGCCACCCAGTTATCCTCAATAGCCTTTTGGATATAGTTTATCTCGTGCCGCCCAAGGTGGGGCGGGGAGAGGTAGAGACGGTCGTAATCCTGGCTACGCATGACGCTTCGCTTAATTAAGAATTAATAATTAAGAATTGAAAATTGAAAATTAAGGTGTCGAAACGGCGGCGGCGCTACTGGTGTATAATTCTTAATTCTTAATTCTTAATTCCCTAGCCGGTACGCCTACTGCGGTTACGTTGGCGGGCAAATCGCGCACTACTACAGCCCCGGCCCCCACTACGGTATTCTCGCCCACCCGCACGCCCTGGATAACGGTGGCATTGGTGCCCAGGTACACGCCCCGGCCCAGTCGGGCGGCCCCGCTCACGTTGGCGTGGGGCATGAGAGAGCAGAAATCGGCCAGCGCGGCATCGTGGCCCACGGTGCAGCCCAGGTTGAGCAGCACGAAGCGGCCCAGCTCAATATCACAAGTCAGAATGCAGCCCTGCTGAATGATGCAGCCCGCCCCCAGCGCAATGCGCTGGGCCGGGTGCAGGGCCACGGCCGGATGCACGATACTCGGAAAGCTCAGCTGCGCCGACGTGAGCCGGGCCACCACGGCTGCCCGGCTGGCCGGGCTGCCCACGGCCACGGCCACGGCCAGCGGCTCGGCCACGGCGTTGAGGTCGGCGCTGGTGCCGAGGTAGGGGAGGCCGGCCACGGTGGGCGCGGCGGGGGCCTGGTCGTCGTAGAAACCGCGCACCTGCCAGGTCGGCTGAGTTTCGTTGAGCTGCTGGAGCAGCAGCAAAACCTCCCGGCCCAGCCCGCCCGCCCCAAAAATGACGAGCGGCGGCAGCGCCTCAGCGGCCGATTCAATTTCGTAATCTGAAAAAAAGAGCTGGGTCATGCGAGCAGGTTAGTTGGGGCCGAGCCGGTGAAGCGCGGGGCGGGGGCAGCGGCTTCGGGGGAGTGGCGGTGGCCCAGCAGATGCGTGAGGGTGAGGAGGAGAATACGTAGGTCCAGGGCCCAGCCCCGATGCGCGACGTACCAGTTATCGAGCGCGAATTTTTCGTCCCAGCTGCGGGCGTTGCGTCCGTGCACCTGTGCCCAGCCCGTGATGCCCGGCCGCACCCGGAACCGCTGCTTCTGCTCCGCCGAATACAGCGGCAGGTACTCGTGAATAAACGGCCGCGGCCCCACCAGGCTCAGCTCGCCGCGCAGCACGTTCCAGAGCTGGGGCAGCTCATCGAGGCTGAGGCGGCGCAGCAGCCGGCCCAGGCCGGTGAGGCGCTCGGCATCGGGCAGCAGCTGGCCGGCGGCGTCGCGGCGCTGAGTCATGGTGCGGAGCTTGAGCACGAAAAACGGCTGCTCGCGGTAGCCTGTGCGCTGCTGCCGAAACAGCACCGGCCGCAGCCCGCCCAGCGCGGCCGCGCCGGCCACCAGGGCCAGCAGCGGGGCCAGCACCACCAGGCCGGCGGCGGCGGCCGTCAGGTCGAACAAGCGCTTGGTGGCCTCATACATCAGGGCTGAGGCGGAAGCCGCTTTTGAGGAGAAATCGGTCGTTGGTCGCTGCGGCCCGGAAGGCGCGGCGGCCGTGCAGCACTTGGTCGTCCCACCAGGCCACCGCCTCGCCGGGGCCCAGCTGAATGGCCGTTTCGGCGGGTGTGTCGGCAACGTGGTCGAGCAGAAACTGGCGGAAATCCCGGGCCAGGGCGTGGGTGGCGGGGCTTTCGGCGGGGTCCACGCAGTGGTAGTTCCAGTTGAGGCGCAGGCCGGCCGGCGTGCGGGCGATGATGGGCAGGTGGCGCGAGTCGCCGGCTTTGGCGAAGCGCACGGGCTGGTCGAGCAGGCGGGCGGCCAGGGCTGGGTTCCGGGCTTGCAGCTGCTGCCAGAGCACGTCGGCATCTACGAAAGTGGTTTCGCCGCCGGCCGGGGCCTGCACCAGGCAGTGCATGAACATGACCTCTGCCGGCTGGCTCAGGTACGATTCGTCGGTGTGCAGCGGCTGGGCATTTTTGCTGAAGCGGTAGGCCGCGTCGTCGGGGATGGCGGCATCGTAGCGCACCTCAATCCACTTGTGGCCGGTGCGGGCACTGCCCTGGGCAAAGTCTTCGTCGAGGCGCAGGCACTGGCCGGTTGCCTCGGTCAGGTGCTCATAAAAGGCGGGCCATTCGGCAGCGGGCAGCCAGGCGGCCAGGCCCCGCAGGTACACTACTTTTGCCGAGCCCAGCGCCGCCCGCAACGCAGCGGCCAACACGGCCGGGGGCTGGTGCGGCACCAAAGAAAGAGTGGTTAAAAATGACATAGGAAAGGGAATGGCCCAACACGCGGGGCCCGACTGACAGACCACCTACCGACAACCCCCGCGTGATTACGCGCTGGTTGCGCCAAAGCCCAAAATTACACCCTGATATGCTGACCTTCCCCAACGCCAAGCTCAACCTCGGCCTCTACGTCACCGAGCGCCGCCCCGACGGCTTCCACACCCTCGAATCGGTATTCGTGCCCCTGCCCTGGACCGATGCGCTGGAGCTGCTGCCCGCGCCGGCCGGCCAGCCGCAAAATAGCATCACCCTCACCGGCCGCCCCATTCCCGGCGACCCGGCCACCAACCTCTGCCTGCGGGCCTACGAGCTGCTCCAAGCCGATTTTCCGCATCTGCCGCCGGCGCAACTCTTTTTGCATAAGATAGTACCCATCGGCGCGGGCCTGGGTGGCGGCTCGGCCGATGCGGCCTTTGCGCTCAAGGCGGCCAATGACTTATTCAGCCTGAATTTATCGCTCGAAATCCTGGAAAGCTACGCCCGCCGCCTGGGCTCCGACTGCGCGTTTTTCATCCGCAACAAGCCCGTATTGGCCGTGGAGCGCGGCGACGTATTTGAGGAAATCGACCTGAATCTGACCGGCAGCGGCTGCGTGGTAGTGTACCCCAACCTGCACATCGGCACCGCCGAAGCGTATGCGCGCATCGCGCCGCAGTCGCCGAAATATCTGCTCCGCGAAGCCCTGGCCCAGCCCATGAGCACCTGGCGCGACACGGTCAGCAATGATTTCGAAACGGCCCTCACGCCCACGTATCCGGCGCTGGCCGAGATTAAGCAGCAGCTGTATGCGGCGGGCGCGACTTATGTGAGTTTGTCGGGCTCGGGCTCGGCCGTGTACGGGTTGTGGGAAAGTGGCGAGCCGGCAGCAATGGATTGGCCGCCGGAGTACACGTTGTGGACCGGTGTGCTCTAGAACGAGTACCCCGAATTTCCAATTCGGCCGCGTGAACGAAGCCTGCGCAAGTCGTTCCGGCGGCCGAATTGGAAATTCGGGGTACTCGTTCCGGCGGCCGAATTTCCAATTCGGGGTACTCGTTCTACTGCCTCAAACCGGCATGGGCTCCGCTGCTTTATCTTTCATCAGCCGGGCCACCAGCGGATGAATTAACACGCTGAATACAATCAGCAGCGTGCCCCAGTAGAAACCCGGCGCCATGCGCTCCTGGCTGCCAAATACCAGCACCGCCAGCCCAATACCATACACCGGCTCCAGGTTGATGGTGAGGTTGACAGCGAATGGGGAGAGGCGCTTCATCAATTCCACCGAAGTCGAAAACGCATACACCGTGCACACGCCGGCCAGTAGCCCCAGCCACAGCCAGTCGTAGCCGTGCCAGGCCAGCTGCAAGCCCCGGCCTTGCGTGAAATAGTGGCTGTATACCGGGAAGAACAGCACGATGCTCAAACAAGCCCCCAGCATTTCGTAGAAAGTGAGGCGCAGCGGCGGGTGCGTCTTAATCAGCTTGGCATTGAGCACGCTGAACAGGGCCGACAGCCCCGCCGAAACTATCGCTACGCCCAGGCCCAGCAGCTGGTCCAGCTCGGCCTGGCTCACCAGGTAGAGGCCCACCATCGTAATCAGGCCTAGGCCCACCTCGTAGCCGCGCACCCGCCGCCACAGTAACAGCGGCTCCAGCAATGACGTCCAGAGCGCCAGCGTGGCCAGGCCCGCCAGGCATACGCTCACCGACGACAGCCGGGCCGCCAGAAAAAAGGTAACCCAGTGTATCGCCACCAGCGCGCCCACGCCCAGCAGCCGCAGCGCCTGCCCCGCCGGAATGCGCCATTGCTGCCGCCGCGCCACCAGCAGCACGGCCAGGCCGCCCGCCGCCAGCAGCGTGCGCCAGAACACCAGCTCCACCGGCGGCACCGTCAGCAGCTTGCCTAATATGGCCGTGAAGCCCCATAGGAGCACGATGAAATGAAGCTTGAGGTAGTCTTTTAGCAATGAGTGAATGAGTGAATGAGTGAATGAGTGAATGAGTGAGGAAATGAAGCAGTAAGCAGGGGGAGCTATGGCATTCACTCATCCGCTCATCCGCTCATTCACTCATTGTTACTTCGGTACAAACCGGTAGAGCGCCAGCCCGATAACGGAGAATACCCCCGTGGGTATCCAGGCCGCTATCAGGGGCGAGAGACTGCCCACCTGCGCCAGGTTGCGACTCAGCATTACGAAAATGATGAACACGAAGGCCAGCACGAACCCCAGCGCAATCTGCCCGCCCACGCCGGCCCGCGACTTGCGGGCGCTGAGCGTGACGCCAATCAGGGTGAGCACCACGATGGCGAAGGGATAGGAGTACCGCTCGTATTTCTCGCTCAGGTATAGCTGCGTGTCGTCGGCCCCGCGCTCAATCTTGGTGCGGATATAGGCGTTGAGCTCGGGCAGGGTCAGGGTTTCGGCAACCTTGTAGTTGCTGGCAAAGTCTTTCGGAAACAGATTCAGCGTGGTATCGCGGGCCGGCACGGTTTGCAGCACCTCATCCTGCGGGCCGCGAAAGGTGCGGATAAGCTGCGGCGACAAATGCCACACACGCTTGGTCGAATCCCAGGTGATGGCGTCGGCCGTCATGCGGCGGCGCAGCGTGGTGCCATCCACAGTTTCGAGGGCGAAGTGAAAGCCGATGTTACTCGTGTTATCATAGCTTTCCATGTACACGTAGCTGCGCGGCCCAATCTTGATGTGCACGTTGCGCCCCTGAAACCGGTACGGCAATTTGATGTAATCCCGCTCAAACGCTACCCGCGATTTATTACCCACCGGCAGCACCCAGCCAATCAGTCCGAAGATGAGCAGCCCCACCACGCTGCCGCCCATGGCATAGGGCAGCATCAGGCGCTTAAAACTGACTCCACTGGCCAGAATGGCCACAATTTCGGTGCGCGCCGCCAGCTGCGCCGTTACAAAAACTACGGCGATAAATATGGTAATCGGCGAAAGCAGGTTGGCGAAATACGGAAACAGATAAATGTAATAGCCGAAAATAATTTTCGACATCGACAGATTATGCTGAATAAAATCGTCGTTTTTCTCGGTGAAATCAATGACGCAAATCACCGACACGAGAATTACCACCGAGAAAAAAAACGCGGCGAGAAATTTCTTGATAATGTATTTGTCGAGGATATTCATTTTGATTCAATTAAAAATTATAAATTAAGAATTAAAAATGTCTGTGCTGGTTGATACGGCATTTTTAATTTATAATTCTCAATTTTTAATTCGCCTAGAGGCGCGTCATTACCTGCTTCACCATGCGCTCCTTCCAGGGGCCAAACGTGCCGGCGATGATTTCCTTGCGCGCCTCGCCCACCAGCCACAGATAAAACGCCAGATTGTGGGCCGAAGCAATTTGCGGCCCCAGCATCTCCTGGCACTGAAAGAGGTGGCGCAAATAAGCCCGCGAGTAGAACGAGCTGGCTGCGCCGGGCAGCACCGGGTCGATGGGCGAGAAGTCGGTCGACCATTTCTTATTGGTCACGTTCATGATGCCCTGCGTGGTGAAGAGCATGCCGTTGCGGGCGTTACGGGTCGGCATCACGCAGTCGAACATGTCCACGCCCAGCGCAATGTTCTCCAAAATATTAGCCGGCGTGCCCACGCCCATCAGGTAGCGGGGCTTGTCCTTGGGCAGAATGTCGCAGACCAGCTCGGTCATTTCGTACATCAGCTCGGCCGGCTCGCCCACGCTCAGGCCGCCGATGGCGTTGCCCTCGCGCCCCTGCTCAGCAATAAACTCGGCCGACTTAATGCGCAAATCCTTAAACGTGCTGCCCTGCACGATGGGAAATAGCGTTTGCTGGTACCCATACAGCCCCTCCGTGCTGTCAAACCGCTCGATGCAGCGCTTCAGCCAGCGGTGCGTCATGTCGAGCGAGCGGGCGGCGTAGTCGTACTCACAGGGCCAGGGCGTGCACTCATCGAAGGCCATAATAATGTCGGCCCCGATGACACGCTGAATGTCCATCACCCCTTCGGGCGAGAACAAATGGGAACTGCCGTCAATGTGCGAGCGGAATTTCACGCCCTCCTCCTTAATTTTCCGGGTATTGCTCAGCGAGTACACTTGGTAGCCGCCCGAGTCGGTGAGAATGGGCCGGTCCCAGCCGTTGAACTTGTGCAGGCCGCCGGCTGCCCGCAGCACCTCCAGCCCCGGCCGCAGGTAGAGATGGTAGGTATTGCCGAGGATAATCTGGGCTTTCACATCCTCTTTCAGCGTGGCCTGCGATACCGCCTTCACCGTGCCGGCCGTGCCCACGGGCATGAAAATAGGCGTTTCGATGGTCCCATGGGCGGTTTCGAGGCGGCCGGCGCGGGCCTTGGTGGTGGGGTCTTGAGCGAGAAGGTCGAAGGTCATGTGGGTAGGAGGGGGAGGCGGCGGAATTTTTAAAAGAACGTCATGCTGAGCGCAGCCGAAGCATCTCGCGTGCAGCAGTAATTATAATCGTCTTTACAATTGAGTTGCTATCCCGAGTGAGATGCTTCGGCTCCGCGGACGCTAGATGAGCATGACGGGCTATTGCCCTGCTACCCGCAAAGATACCCCGCCCGCCCCGCGCCCCGTACTTTTGCGGGCTCATTCGTCCCGCGCCCTTGTTGTTTCCACCCGTACCCACGTCCCCGTTTTTCTGGCTTTTGTTGGCGTGCGTGCTGGTCCAGCTCTTCTACGTGGCTTATTTCTTCTGGCCCTTTGCCCGCCGCGCGCCCGAAGCCCCGGCCGCTGCGCCTGGCTCCGACACCGAGCCGGTGTCCATCGTGGTGTGCGCCCGCAACGAGCTCGAAAATCTGCGTCGGCTGTTGCCCCTGCTGCTCCAGCAGGATTACCCCGCCGGCTTCGAAATCGTGCTCATCGACGACCGCAGCCACGACGACACCTACCTCTACGCCCAGCAGCTGGCCCAATATTACCCCGATAAAGTGCGCCTCGTCACCGTCGACCGCACGCCCGATGGCTTTGCACCCAAAAAATACGCCCTCACCCTGGGCATCAAGGCCACCCGCCACGCCCGCCTGCTCTTCACCGATGCCGACTGCATTCCGGCCAGCAACCAGTGGCTGCGCCTCATGCAGCGCGGCTTTTCAACTGGCAACGGGGCCGACCTCGTGCTCGGCTTCTCGGCCTACGCCGAAGCGCCGGGGTTCCTCAATCAGCTCATCCGCTACGAAACGCTGCTCACGGCGGCTCAGTACCTCAGCTTTGCCTGGCGGGGCTGGCCCTACATGGGCGTGGGCCGCAACCTGGCCTACACGCGCGGCTGTTTCACGGCCACTAAAGGTTTCGCTTCGCATATTCGTCAACTATCTGGCGATGACGACCTGATGGTGCAGGATGCCGTGCGACAGCGCCAGCGCGTGGCCGTGGTGGCCGATGTTTCGGCCCACACCCTGAGCGAGCCCGCCACTACCTGGCGCGGCTGGTGGCGGCAAAAACGGCGGCATCTGTCGGCCGGCCGCGCCTATCGGTTGGCCGACCGTTTTCGGATTGGCACATTCTTGGCCGCCAATATGTTGTTCTATTTGGCTACTCTCGCACTATTACCTTCACCAAACAATTGGGTACCTTTGGTCTTAGTATATATTCTCCGGACTTTATTCGTGAGTGGTGTATATTTCCGCCTCAGCCGGCGTCTCGACCAGTCCGTACCCGTCGGACTACTGCCGGTGCTTGACGTGGTTTATTTTGTTCAATACCTGGCCCTGGGAATCTCGCTGTTCCTCAACCGCACCCTTCGATGGAAGTAAACAACCAAGATATTCAAAAGCAGTTTTCAGCCAAAGCCAAGCACGACTTTACGCTGATTCGCGCCGCCGTGGACCACGGCGACGAGAAGGCCTATGCCGAGCTGATGCACATCTACAAGAAGCCCGTTTACCACGTGGTACTCAAGATGGTGCGCAATCAGGACGATGCCGAAGACCTCACCATCGAGGCCTTCGCCAAGGCGTTTCGCAACCTGCACAAATTCAATCCCGAGTACGCATTCAGCACCTGGCTGTTCCGCATCGCCACCAACAACTGCATCGATTTTATTCGCAAGAATAAAATCAAAACCATGTCGATTGACTCGGCCATCAAGGTCGATAACGGCGACGAAATCACCATCGATTTCCGCGACAACGACCTGAACCCCGCCGAGCACGCCGTGCGCAATCAGAAAATCGAAATCATGCGCCACGTCGTGTCGCGCCTGCCCGACAAGTACCAGCGCCTCGTGTCGCTGCGCTATTTCGACGAGCTCAGCTACGAGGAAATTGCCACCGAGCTCAAAGCCCCGCTCGGCACCGTGAAAGCCCAGCTGCACCGCGCCCGCGAGCTGCTCTATGACATGGTGAAGCACACCAAGCAGATTATTTAAGTTTCGGTTATCGTTTGTCATTCAGAAAGCAGCGCAGCGAAATGAAGAATCTCTACCGCGAGAGTAATTAATTACCTCTTCAGTAGAGATTCTTCGTTTCGTTGCGCTGCTTTCTGAATGACCGTTTTTTTTAAGTTCGCCCGCATGAACCTTTTGCAGCACTATTTCCCCGCCCTTACCAAGCAGCAGCTTTCACTATTTCAGGAGCTGGAAACGGAGTTCCGGGCCACCAACGAAGCCATCAACCTGGTGTCGCGCCCCGACATGGATAACTTCGCGGAGCGCCACCTGCTGCACTCGCTGGGCATTGCCAAGGTGGTACAGTTCCCGGCGGGTAGCACCGTGCTCGATGTGGGCACCGGCGGGGGCTTGCCCGGCCTACCGCTGGCCATCATGTTTCCCGACGTGCATTTTCACTTGGTCGATAGCATCGGCAAGAAAATTCGGGCCGTTCAATTTATGGCTGCTTCCCTGGGCCTGCACAACGTCACGGCTGAGCAAATTCGGGCTGAAAACCTACGCACCAAGTACGATTTTGTGGTGAGCCGGGCCGTGGCCCGCCTCGCCACCTTCCACCCCTGGATTGCCCACCGCTTCAAGCCCAAAGCCTCCGCCAACGCCGGCCTCTACTACCTCAAAGGCGGCGACCTGAGCGAGGAAATCGCCGAATCGGGCCTGAAAGCCACCGTAACCGACCTGAGCAGCTTCTTCACTGAAGAGTTCTACGAAACTAAAAAGGTCGTTTTCGTCCCCGCCAAATAGCCATCTGTCATTGCGAGGAGGAACGACGAAGCAATCCGTCCTCTCAAAACGACCAGCCCCCAAACGTGACCAGCCCCGGTACTGCTCAGTAACAGGGCTTGTCGCTTTAAAAATACGTCTGGTTATGACAGAACCGATTGCTTCGCTGCGCTCGCAATGACAAGCCCCTACGCCGGAACCTCGGCCGTAAGAAATTCCACGGCCCGCCGTTCTGAGTAGTATTCGCCATCGGGTGTGCCCTCCGGGAAGCCCACATGGCCCCCTTCCGGCGGGGTTTCGAGAAAAACAAAGGGCGAGGCGGAAGCCACTTCCCGGGGGAAGCACGACTCGGGCAAAAACGGGTCATTCTGGGCATTCACCAGTAGCGTGGGCACCCGAATACCGCTCAGGTAGCGCCCCGAGCTGGCCGATTTGTAATAAGCTGCCGCCGAGTCGAACCCGTGCATGGGAGCCGTGTAACGGCTGTCGAACTCCTGAAAATCGCGCAGTTCCTCAATCCCATCCAAGTCAACCTGGCCCGGTAGCAGCTCCGCTTTGGCCCGCACTTTTTCGCGCAGCGATTTCAGAAAACGGCGCAGATATACCTGGTTCTGGGGTTTGGAAATATGCACCGAGCTGGCTTCCAGGTCGGTGGGCACGGAGAATACGGCTGCCCGCTGCACCTCGGCCGGCAGCCGGTCCGCGTCTTCGCCCAGGTACTTCAGCGTCACGTTGCCGCCCGCGCTGAAGCCCACCAGGTAGGCCCGGCGGTAGCGCCCGGTGGCCAACGCATGGCTCAACACCAGGTGCAGGTCATCAGTATCGCCGAGGTGATAGGAGCGGAGCAGGCGGTTCATTTCGCCGCCGCAGCTGCGGTAGTTCCACGCCAGCGCGTCGAGGCCGGCGCGGTTGAGGGCGCGCACCATGCCGCGCATGTAAGGCCGCGAGGCATCGCCTTCGAGACCGTGCGACACGATGACGAGGCCGTCGGTGGGGTGGGCTGCGGGCAGGCGGCTCCAGTCCAGGTTCAGGAAGTCACCGTCGGGCAGCTCCAGGCGCTCGCGCTGGTACACTACTTCAGGCACCGAGCGCCACAGGCTGGGCACGATGGTCTGTAAGTGGCCGTTGAACAGGTAAAACGGCGGCTGATAGTGGGATTCGGCGATGAGGGGCATGGCGCAGAAAGAAAGGGGGCGGGAGGTAGCGCTATGAGCAGTGAGGCCATCGTAAAGTTCGCCTATAATCGGCATGCATACTAATTTTGGCAACAAGAACCTCGGGGATGGTTGTTCGTGCTCTTAACTATATTTAATTTAATATATAAATAGTAACATTAGTAATAACAAAAATCATCTTTCCTGAAAATATTCAATCAGAGCTTTTAGAATGGCGTATTCGGTGTCATTACAGCGTATTTTCGCAGAAAGCAGAAGATTTGAGCTCAATATTTTTACGACATGGTTTGATATTGCCCATCGGATTCGTACCTTTGCCCTCCCAAACACAGAACTCAAGCATAACGCTCCTACATATTCCAACTCATGGCAAACCATAAGTCGGCCCTCAAACGCATCCGCAGCAACGAAGCCAAGCGCGTGTTGAACCGTTACCAGCACAAATCCACTCGTACCGCTATCAAGCGTTTGCGTGCGGCCACTGACAAATCGGCCGCTCAAGAGCTGCTGAAGAAGGTGTCGTCGATGCTGGACCGTCTGGCCAAGAAGAACATCATCCACAAGAACAAAGCTGCTAATAACAAAAGCAAGCTGACAAAACTCGTCAATGCGCTTTAGCGCGTAGCGAGTTTAGTAGGGCCAGACTGCGCCGCCCCAAGGTCTGGTTCTACGCTCATCACAGAAGCCCTGCCCGGAAACGAGCAGGGCTTCTCGCGTTTGGCCGGGAGTTGAATGATTCGGATAACAGGCTGTACCTTACCGGCTCCGTTCACATTTTCAGCTACCCGCATGAAACACGCCTACACCTGTGCGGCGCTGGCCCTGGCCGCGCTGTTCGCGCTACCCTCAGCTCGGGCGCAGCAGCCGTGGCGGCCGTTTCGGTCGGGGCTGATTTATGCTTTTAGTGGCCCCGGTAGTGCGAGTATGCACACCCTGCGCCTCGACTCGGCCTATACTACGGCCGCCGGCGACTCGGCGTGGGCCTTTAATTGGTTGGTGAGAACCAGCGACGGCCGTGAGCAGAGCATCAATCCATACGGCATTTATCGGAAGAGCCGCAACAACTTGTTTGGGGCCCGCCTCACATGGCAGCATGCACCCGCCGCATTCATCCTCGAAAACCTGGCCGAAGGCAGTGCGCAGGCAGCTGTTGTGCTGCAGTTGCGGCCCCAGGCGGCGGTGGGCAGCACCTGGGCCGCCAGCACGAGCCCCGCGCTCACGGCCACCCTCACCAGCCGCACGCGGCAGCAGGTGGGCACCATGTTGGACTCGGTGGCCGTCATCACGCTCAGCTCCGGACAGGTAGTGCGCCTGAGTAGGACATACGGCCTGCTCGAAGCGCCCCAATGGCTGGCCGCCACCAGCACGGCTCCGCAATGGACGCAGGCACTGCTGCCCATGACTTTGGCCCAGTCGGCTTACAATTCCACGCGGCTATTCAGCCTGCTGCCGGGCGACGAGATGGGCTATTTGACGCAGCCATTTACCATTAGTCCTTTTCCGGCTCCGGAAAGCCACACGCTGCGCCGGATTCTGACGCGCCAGCAAACGGCAGATAGCCTGGTGTTCACTTTCCAGGAGCAAACGCGGACTCAACATTTCGGTACGCCGGGTGGGCCGCCTGCTGGTTTTCAAATTTCGCCGGTGTGGGTGAGGCGTTGGGCTTTTTCGCTGCGCACGGGTAAGTCGCTGCAGTTTCCAGCTCTGGCGCTGCTCACGGGCGAATACGCCAGCATATCGTCGGTGGCTTTTCGGGTACCAATGCTGGTGGGCCGGGGCCTCATTATGAATGCTGCCGGTAGTGGCTGCATTCCGAGCGGGCTGAGCGTAAGCTTTATTGGGGTTTTCCCAGGCTTTAATGCCCCACCGGGCAGCTTTAGCACGGGAATTGATATTGGCTGGCGGCAGGAGTTCTCGGTAGGATTGGGATTGGGCGAAGTTGCTACCTTCGATTCTCAGTTGGTGTACTACCGCCGTAGCGTGGGCACGCCGCTCACCTGCGGCTCCTTTGCGGGCTTTGTTAACCTGCTGCCTACCCGCGCCGCGCAGGCAGCCGCCCTGGCCACGCTGCACCCAAACCCGGCCCCCGACCAGGCCACGCTCACGCTGGCCCAGCCCGCCCGCGCCGGCCACACCCTGCGCCTGACCGATGCGCTGGGCCGCACGGTGTGGCAGGCAGCTTTGCCGGCCGGAGCCACCACGTTGGCCGTGCCGCTGGCCGGCCAGCCCGCCGGCCTCTACCTGCTGCACCTGAGCGCCCCCGATGGTACTGCTGCCGCCTGGAAGCTGAACCACGAGTAAGCGCCGTCATTGAATTGGGAGGATGCTTCCGGCAGATACTGCGCGGTAGTGGCGTAGCGCGCGCGGTTGTTTCGACGCTGCAAAAATGCTTCAATCTTTTATGATTTCAGTTATATTATTACATTGCACTTCTTTCATTCTTTCACCCTAAAACACCCACAACCGCATGCGAATTTCTACACCTTCCGCGGCGCTGTTAGCGCTGCTATTGGCTGGTTGCCAGCCCCAGGCCGATGAGCAGCTGACGCCGCTGCCAAAGGCCGACGCTATCGATGCGCTGAGCATCCAGCAGCTCGATACTCAGATTATGGAGCGGTTGCGCGGCAGTGGGGCGTTCGACTGGAACCAGGCCTCGGCGCACGTCGTCTGGAGCGCCCTGGTGCAGTCTGATTACGTGCTGTCGGTTGGGTACCGGCCGGCCGGCTTCACCGGCACTGAGCTACCGGCTGATGCCGCTACCGCGCCCGCCTGGCAGGCCGCCCGCGCCGAAGTTCTGGCGCTGATACTGACCGAAGAGCGCAAGGCCCACCCCGAATTAACCCTGGAGCAGCTCATTGCTTACCAGGAAAACGTGCTGCCCGTGCTTGATGTGACGGTGCGCGAGCGGAGTACCATCGCGGCGCTGCGCGGCAACCCGCTGGTGCGCTATGCCGAGCCCATGGGCTACGAGCCCAATCGCCCGGCTGCCAACAAAACGAAGGCCGCGCTGAGCAGCAGCGGCTGCGGCAACAACACCGCCACCGCCGGCCTCGCTGCCGGTACCGACTATGCGGTGCTCGCCAACGGCAGCAAATCGTCGTGGAACCAGGCCGACCAATACCACGGCGTGCGCGCCGGCTGGAACCAAAGCACCGGCCAGGGCATTAAAATCCTGGTTATTGACACCGGCTCCTCCGATGCGCAGGAAAACCTGGGTACCGCCTTCAACCAGGGCCAGAGCACCGGGCGCAGCATCGAACGCCTCGTGACCCTGCCCCGCAACAGCTTCCTGGGCATCCCGTATGGCAGCGCCGAAACGCCCAACGATGGCTGTGGCCACGGCACCAGCATGGCCGGCGCGGCGGCGGGCCCGCGCGGTACCGACGGGGCGGCCGTGGGCATGGCCTACAACGCCAACCTGATTACGGTGCGCGCCGCCGAGGACGTGTTCATCGATGCCAGCCGCGAGGTGAAGGGCATTGCCGATGCTTACGTGCTGGCCGGCAACCGCGCCGATGTGCGCATCATCAGCATGAGCATGGGCCGGCTCACCAGCTCGTCGCAGCTGGCCGATGCCATCCGCTACGCCTATGGCCGGGGCAAACTCATTTTTTGCGCGGCCGGTACCTCGTTCGACTGGACAGCCGGCTGGGTGGGCGTCATCTACCCGGCTTCTTTGCCCGAAGCCGTGGCCGTGACCGGCCTGAAAAGTGACCTCAGCACCCGCTGCGATGAGTGCCACGTAGGGGCCGACGTCGAGTTTTCGGTCGTGATGCAGCAAAGCAGCAACGACCGCCGGCCCCTCACGCTGGCCATGAGCGGCGATGTTCCCAGCACGGTAGGCGGCTCGTCGGTAGCCACCAGCAGCATGGCCGGCCTCACGGCCCTGGTGTGGGCCCGCTACCCCACCGAAACCCGCGCCCAAATCATGAGCCGGCTGGTAGCGGCCAGCTCCAATCGCAACGCCCGCAACAGCAGCTTCGGCTGGGGCCGCGTGAATGTGGGTGCGGCGCTGGGCGCGCTACCGCTTTGAAGGGAGTTAAGAGTTGAGAGTTAAAAGTGAAGAGTTAAGAGTTAAAAAGGGCCGTCCGGTAATCCAGATGGGCCTTTTCAACTCTTAACTCTCAACTCCTAACCCTTAACTCCTAACTCAACCCTAGGCAATGCTCACCTTCACCATGTTGGCTTTGCCCTTGTCCTGAATGGGCATCGAGCCGGTGTTGATGAACACGTCCCCGGCTTCCAGGTGGCCGGTGGTGGTGAGGACGTAGCGGATGTCGGCCACGGTGCTGTCGGTGCTCACCAGGCGGTCGTAGTAGAAGCTGCGGATGCCCCACACCAGGCTCAGGGCCGTGAGCAGGGGCCGGCTGTCGGTGAAAATGAAGATGTTGGCTTTAGGGCGGTACTTGGCCAGCTGGAAGGCCGTGTAGCCGTGGTGCGTCATGCCGGTGAGGGCCATGGCGCCGGTATTTTTGGCCAGGTGGCAGGCGGCGGATAGTACGCTGTCGGCCATAAAGTTGGGGCCGGCGGGGTCGATGGGCCACCACTTGTGGAAGAGCTGCGGACTGCGGCCTTCCACGCTCAGAATGGTGCCCACCATCGAGCGGATAACCTCGGCGGGGTAGGCCCCCACGGCGGTTTCGGCCGATAGCATCACGGCATCGGCCCCGTCGAGCACGGCGTTGGCCACGTCGCTGGTTTCGGCGCGGGTGGGGCGGGGGGCCGTAATCATGCTCTCCATCATCTGAGTGGCCACGATGACGGGCTTGCCGGCCGCGTTGCACTTGGCAATAATCATCTTCTGGGCCATGGGCACCTCCTCCATCTTCACTTCCACGCCGAGGTCGCCACGGGCCACCATGATGGCATCGGAGATGGCAATGATTTCGTCGATGTTGCGCAGGCCGTCGGGCGTCTCAATCTTGGCCACTACGCGGGTTTTCTTGCCGGCATCGGCAATCAGCTTTTTGATGAAAAGAATGTCGTCGGCCTTGCGGGCGAAGCTCAGGGCCACCCAGTCCACGTCGTGCTCCAGGCCAAATTTCAGGTCTTCAATGTCCTTCTCGGTCATCGACGGGGCCGACACTTCCGAATCGGGCAGGTTGATGCCCTTACGGGGCTTCACGAGGCCGCCGTATACTACTTCCACGTCCACTTCCTGGTCGCGGTCGGTAGCCAGCACTTTCAACTCAATCTTGCCGTCGTCAATCAGAATCATGTCGCCGGCCTTTACGTCGCGGGCCAGCCCCATGTAAATGGTGCTCAGGCGTGTAGCCGTGCTGATTTCCTTCTCGCCGCAGACAAGCTTGATTTTGTCGCCGGCCTTGATTTCAACGCCGCCGCCTTCAACCTCGCCCAGGCGGATTTTCGGTCCCTGCAAATCCTGCAGCAGGCCCACTGAGGTGCGCATGTCCTTGTTCAGCCGCCGCACCGTGTTGATGACCGACAGGTGGTCCTCGTAGGAGCCGTGCGAAAAGTTGAGGCGAAATACGTCAACTCCTTCGCGGATGAGGACCCCCAGGCGCTCGTAAGTATTGGAAGCGGGGCCGACAGTGGCCACGATTTTGGTTTTGTTGAATGTGTGGCGGTCTTCCATGCGGATTACTAGAAATGTCAGTACAAAAAAACTCCCCGCCTTGGTCAGGAGGGGAAATTTCAGCTTAGCTGAAACCAGGGCGATGGCCCGAAGGGTGCGCGCAGGCCGGACAAACGGTGCGGCTACCTGCAAAAGTCGTTTAATTTTAGCGAAAAGCCATTCTTAGGCAGTATGGTCTTTTTGTTTCGTCTTCGCGTTGGGTAAGGCTACTGAAGCGGAAACCGCGGTGCCCACCAATTCATATAGTAAAGTTCTCCTTATACTTCAGCGAATTGGGGTCGAACTGACAGGCGTACTGCACCACGTCCAGCGCCATCAGCTGTTGCAGCAAGGCATCATCGGCCAGCGCGCCGCTGCCGTTGCTCACGGCCAGCAGGTAGTCGTATTCCTTCATATCGGGGGCCAGAAAGGGTTTTTTGAGCGTGGAAGGCGCGATGGAGCGGTTGCGCAGCAGGCGAAACGTAAGGGTTTCGGTGGCGTATAAATAGTGCGTGAACACGAGCCGGCCGTGGCTGAGCAGGTTCAGCAGCAGCTCGGGCTGCTTCACGAGGCGCAGGCGCAGGGCGCGGTTCAGGGCCCAGGCCAGGGTGTAGTCGCGGGTGCTGCTCACCAGCCCGAATAGGGCAAAGTCGCACTCGTACTCAACGTCCAGGGTGAAAGTCTTCATAGTGGCCGCCAATAGCATCCTTAGCCAGCGGGTAGGGCAAAGCTACGGCTCCCGGCGGGCCGCCGCCAGGGCCGCCGCCATAATCTTGTACCCCCGATTCGGAAGCGCGGCGGTGGGTTAGTTGGGAAATCTCTCGTTACTTTGCGCCGTAGTTTTCCCTAAACCCCCACGGAAATGTCTGAAATCGCAGAAAAAGTAAAGGCCATTATTATTGATAAACTGGGCGTTGAAGCCTCGGAGGTTACTCCCGAAGCCAGCTTCACCAACGACCTGGGTGCTGATTCGCTGGATACCGTTGAGCTCATCATGGAGTTTGAAAAGGAGTTCAACGTGAGCATCCCCGACGACCAGGCCGAGAACATCGGTACCGTGGGTCAGGCCATCAGCTACCTCGAAGAGCACGCCAAGTAGTAACCGCAGATGATAAAGATTTACTGATTACGTAAGATGCTGGTGGTCCGCTCCACGTTCGGCAGTGCCGCGCCGGCGCATGCCCATTAGCATCTTACGTAATCCTGAAATCTTTTAAATCCGCGGTTCCGATTGTGTACCGGCCGGCCCGCCGCCGGCCGGTTTTGCTGTTTAATCCCGCCTCACCTTTCGCGCCCCTGGCGCTTGCTTATGTCGTCCATCCGACGGGTTGTTGTTACCGGCCTTGGAGCCATCACACCGCTGGGCAATACTGCCCCGGCTTATTGGGAAGGCCTGCGCACGGGTGCCAGCGGCGCGGCCACCATCACGCGCTTCGACCCGGCCAAGTTCAAAACCCGCTTCGCCTGCGAAGTGAAAGGCTACGAAGCCGATAATTTTTTCGACCGCAAGGAGCACCGCAAAATGGACCTGTTCACGCAGTTCGCGGTAGTGGCGGCCGATGAGGCCATCGCCGATTCGGGCCTGCTCGAAAGCGGCGTGGACAAGGACCGGGTGGGCGTAATTTGGGGCTCCGGCATCGGCGGCCTGAAATCATTGCAGGAAGAATGCTTCCAGTTTGAGCGGGGCGACGGCACGCCGCGCTACTCACCCTTCTTCATCCCGCGCATGATTGCCGACTCCTCGTCGGGCAACATCAGCATTAAAAACGGCTTTCGCGGCCCCAACTTCGTCACGACTTCGGCCTGCGCCTCGTCGAACGACGCCATCATCGCGGCCTTCAACAACATCCGCCTCGGCCTGGCCGACGCGGTGGTTACGGGCGGCTCCGAAGCGGCCATCACCGAATCGGGCGTGGGCGGCTTCAACGCCCTCAAGGCCATGAGCGAGCGCAACGACGACCCGGCCTCGGCCTCGCGGCCCTACGATAAGGACCGCGACGGCTTCGTGCTGGGCGAAGGCGCCGGCGCGCTGGTGCTCGAAGAATACGAGCATGCCAAGGCACGCGGCGCGAAGATGTACGCCGAGCTGATTGGCGGCGGCATGTCCTCGGACGCCTACCACATCACCGCGCCCGACCCCAGCGGCAGCGGCGTGGTGCTGGTGATGAAAAATGCCCTGCGCGATGCCGGCATTACCACGGCTGATGTGGACTACATCAACACCCACGGCACCAGCACGCCCCTCGGCGACGGGGCCGAAATCAAAGCCATTGAGCAGGTTTTTGGCGAGCACGCCGAGAAGCTGAACATCTCCTCGACCAAGAGTATGACCGGCCACCTGCTGGGCGGGGCCGGCGGCATTGAGGCCGTGGCCTGCCTGCTGGCTATGCAAAACAGCCTGGTGCCGCCCACCATCAACCTGAATACGCCCGACCCGGAAATCAACCAGGCGCTGAACTTCACGCCGAACGTGGCCCAGGCCCGCGAGGTGCGGGTGGCGATGAGCAACACGTTCGGTTTTGGCGGCCACAACACGTCGGTTATTTTCCGGAAGCTGTAGTTCACAAGCACTGATTAAAGCAGAACGTCATGCTGAGCGCAGCCGAAGCATCTCTACCGCGTAAGTAACTAATTACTATTGCGGTAGAGATGCTTCGGCTGCGCTCAGCATGACGTTCTTGTTTGCTCGCTTTTTTTAGTACCCAATCACCCCTTAGATTCTACCATTTTGCTCGGTTTTGTATCCCGATTTTTTGCTTCTGATAAAGCGTTTCGGCAGGCGGTGGCTACCGTCACGGGCCAGACGCCCAAGAATGCCAAGCTGTACCGGCTGGCGTTCACGCACTCGTCGGCGGTGCGGCAGCAGCCGGCCATTGGCCGGCACCAGACCAACGAGCGGCTGGAATTTCTCGGCGATGCCGTGCTGGGCACGGTAGTGGCCGAGTACCTGTTTAAAAAGTACCCCTACGAGCAGGAAGGCTTCCTGACGGAGGTGCGCTCGCGCATCGTGAACCGCGAAAGCCTCAACGGCATCGCCCTCAAGCTCGGTCTTGATGCCCTGGTGCAGCTCGATGCCGCGCAGGGCCGCGCCGCCCGCTCGCGCTCCGTAAACGGGAATGCGCTGGAGGCTTTGGTCGGGGCCGTGTATTTGGACTTGGGCTACAAATCGGCCCGGAAATTCGTGCTCACCCGCCTGGTGAAGGGTTTTGTGGACGTTCATACCATCACCACCACCACCGCCAACTTCAAGAGCAAGCTGGTGGAATGGGCCCAGCGCCAGGGCAAAGTCCTGCGCTATGATATTACCGGCGAAGCCCGGCCGGGCGGCATGATGGAATTCACGGCCACCGTGCTGCTGGATGAGGAGGTAGTAGCTACCGGCATGGGCCTGAGCAAGAAGCAGGCAGAACAGCTGGCCGCCGACCGCGCGCTAACGGAGCTGGGCGTTAGTTGAATTAAAAATTATGAATTAAAAATTGTGAGGTGGGTGGCTGTCAAACCAGAGTGGAGTGTTGCCGTTAGTGCTGCGCCGCAACAAATGCCCTGATTTTTAATTTTTAATTCATCATTTTTAATTCAGACAAATGCGTATCGCCGGAGCCGCCCTCAACCAGATTCCCATCGACTGGGAAAACAACCTGCGGAACATTCAAACCGCCATCGAGCAGGCCAAAGCCGCGGGCGTGGAGTTGCTGTGCCTACCCGAGCTGTGCCTGACTGGCTACGGTTGTGAGGACCTTTTTCTGAGCGACTGGATGCCCGAGGCGGCGCTGGCGCACTTGCAGCAGGTGCGCGAGTGGACCCACGGAATTTGCGTGGTGGTGGGCCTGCCCGTGCGCCTGCCGGGCCGGACGTATAATACGGCGGCGGTGCTGCGCGATGGCCAAATTCTGGGCTTCGCGGCCAAGCAGTTCCTGGCCAATGATGGCGTGCATTACGAAACGCGCTTCTTCGCGCCCTGGGTGGCGGGCGAAACCACGACCGTGAGCTACGAAGGGGAAACGTGGCCGCTGGGTGACCTCATTTTTGAGCACCAGGGCGTGCGCTTCGGCTTCGAGATTTGCGAGGATGCTTGGCGGGCCGATGATGTGCGGCCCGCCTGCCGGCTCATGGGCAAAGTGGATATGATTGTGAACCCCTCGGCCAGCCACTTCGCGATGAGCAAAACCGACGTGCGCTACCAGCTGGTAATGAAGGCCTCGCGCACGTTCAACTGCACCTACCTCTACGCCAATCTGCTGGGCAACGAAGCGGGCCGCATCATCTTCGATGGTGAGCTCCTGGTGGCGCGCAACGGCCATTTGCTGCTGCGCAACCAGCTGTTGAGCTTCAAAGAGGTAGACATGGAGTGGGTGGACGTGGATTTCACCACTGAGCAGGTCCCGGCTGAGGAAATCGTGCCGCTGCCCGCGCCTGATGAATACCAGGAGTTGAACCAGGCTATGAGTCTGGCGCTGTTTGACTACCTGCGCAAAGCGCGCAGCCGGGGCTTCGTGCTGAGCCTGAGCGGTGGAGCCGACTCCTGCTTCTGCGCCGTGGGCGTGGCCGAAATGGTGCGGCTGGGCGTGGCGGAGCTGGGCGTGGAGGAATTCAAGCGGCGCAGCGGCTGCTTTGCAAAAGAGTTGAAAGTTAAAAGTGAAGAGTTAAAAGCCAATGCTGAAGCATCCGCACTGTCGGAAATTTTAACTTTTAACTCTCAACTTTTAACTGAAAACCAAGAACTGGTGCGGCAGCTGCTCACCTGCGCTTATCAGGGCACGGTCAATTCTTCCGATGACACCTACAACTCAGCCCAGGAACTGGCCGAAAGTATTGGCGCGCGGTTTCACAACTGGGACATTGACGAGGAGGTGGCGGGCTACGTGGGTAAAATCCAGGGGGCGCTGGGCCGCGATTTGACCTGGCAAACCGACGATTTGGCCCTGCAAAACATCCAGGCGCGGGTGCGGGCTCCCGGCATCTGGCTGCTGGCCAACGTGCAGAACTGCCTGCTCATCACCACGTCCAACCGCTCGGAAGCCAGCGTGGGCTACTGCACTATGGACGGCGACACGGCCGGCAGCATCTCACCCATCGCGGGCGTCGACAAGGACTTCGTGAAAAAGTGGCTGCGCTGGGCCGAAACCACGCTCGGCTATCCGGCCCTACGCCACGTGAACGCCCTGCAGCCCACCGCCGAGCTGCGCCCCCTGGCCGATAAGCAGACCGACGAGCGCGACCTGATGCCTTACGTGCTGCTCAACCGCATCGAACGGCTGGCGTTCTACGACCGCCTCAGCCCCAGCCAGGTGCTGGCCAAGCTCGATGGCGAAGAAACCGGCTTCGACCACGAGCAGCTCAAGGCCTTCGTGCGCCGCTTCTACAGCCTCTGGAGCCGCAACCAGTGGAAGCGTGAGCGCTACGCCCCCAGCTTTCACCTCGACGACTACAACGTGGACCCGCGCTCCTGGCTGCGGTTTCCCATTCTCAGCGGTGGGTTTGGAGAAGAGCTGGCTGCGTTGTAACTACTGTTACGCAGCAGGTTGTAGCGCGGACTTTGTAGTCCGCGAGTCTGCTCCGGTTAGTGGTTGTAAGGGCGCGGGGGCGCGGACTACAAAGTCCGCGCTACACCTCCAGCGGCGCTTGAACAAAGACCCTGCATAACAGTAGGTTATATTCAGCCGAAGCTACTGGAGTGCTGGGGTAGGGTTGGTAGAAGCAACTTGGTTTGAATAAAATAAGTATGATTATCAAGTAGTTGAAGAACAAGCAGGAAAGGAAGCGCAAGTTTTTTGAGTAGATAGTGCCTAAGCCTTCGCAACCTTGGTAGCCGCGGCGCAGGCCCGGGGCTAAGCGGACATTTCCCCGAATTCTACAGTATTGGTTCTTGTGGCTTACTCGCTTCCGCTGCTTCTGGCCGACGACCCTCCGGTTTGTGCTCGATTGACTAGTGCTACCGCGGCTGAAGCCGATTTGGTGATGCAGCTGCAAACGGGTAGCGAGGCCGCCTTTCGCACCTTAGTCGAGCGCTACCAGGACCGTATCTACCGGACAGTGCTGGCCTTGCTGCGGTCTCCCGAAGAGGCGGAAGATGTTGCTCAGGAGGTCTTTGTGGAAGTTTATCAGACCATTAGCCGGTTTCGGGGCGATGCGGCCCTTAGCACCTGGCTGTACCGGCTGGCTACGTCGCGGGCTCTGAAAAACCGCCAGAAGGCTCGCGCTAAAAAGCGCTTCGCCTATTTCACCAGCTTGCTGGGTTTCGACAATGACGTGCTGCACGAAGTGCCCGACTACGCCCATCCGCTGGCGTTACTCGAAGGGCAGCAGCAGCTGCGGCTGGTACTGGACCACATTGCCCGCTTACCCGACCAACAGCAGGTGGCTTTCACCCTGCGCCACGAGCAGGAACTCAGCTACGGGGAAATCGCGGCGGTGCTCAACACCACCGTGCCCGCCGTGGAGTCGCTGCTGTTCCGGGCCCGCCAAACGCTCCGCAAACACCTTCAATCCCACGCTTGCCATGTCTGATTCGCCCATTCGTTCCACTCCCGACGAAGAATGGGATGACTTGATGCGCCAGCTGCGCGACCAGCCCAAAGCTCGGCCACGTCCCTTCTTCTATACCAGGGTGCAGGCTCGTCTTGCCGCCAGTGCAGCGGCCAAAAGCCAGCTGCTGCCGGGGTGGCTGCGCCGGCCGGCCTACGCCGTACTACTCGGAGCGCTGGTGATGGCGCTGAGCGGAGACGGTGCGGCGCTGCGCCCGGCCGCGGAAGCAAACCACTGCGAAACCTGTCCCAGCGGCCAGCCACTGCCGCCACTCCAGCGCTGACACCAGCCACTTGCACCGCCCTTTTTCTGCGCTATACCAACCGCTCAGGAGCAGCCCGAGGGGCTGGGCACCTGTACCTTTGAAACCATCAATCATTTTTGCGCCGCAATGCTGCCTTTCCTCGCCGCCATTTACTGGAACGTTAATCCCATCATCGCCCACATCGGGCCGGTCACGCTGCGCTGGTACGGGCTGTTCTTTATGCTGCCATTTGTGCTGGGCACTTTCGTACTCGCCCACATCTACCGCTCGGAGCGGGTGTCGCCGCAGTGGGTCGATGTGATTACGATTTATATGCTGATTGGCACCATCGTGGGAGCCCGGCTGGGCCACATGCTGTTTTATGATTTTGATGCCCTGATGGCCGACCCGCTGGTGGTGTTCAAAATCTGGCAGGGCGGCCTGGCCAGCCACGGGGCCACCATCGGTATTCTATTTGCCTGCTGGCTGTTTGCGCGCAACAACAAGTTCGATTACCTGTGGGTACTCGACCGTATTGTGATTGTGGTGGCGCTGGGCGGGGCCTGTATCCGCACCGGCAACCTGATGAACTCCGAGATTGTGGGCAAACCCACCAACGTGCCGTGGGCTTTCATCTTCCCGCGTGATACCGAACACCTGATTCAGGGCGTGGCCGTGCCGCGCCACCCCACCCAGATTTATGAGGCGCTGTTCTGCATTTTCCTGCTCATCCTGCTCTACTCGATGTGGAACCGCACCCGGGAGCGCACCCCGCGTGGACAGCTGTTCGGGCTGTTTGTGGTGTTGCTTTTCACCCAGCGTTTTCTGGGCGAATACCTGAAAGAAAACCAGGTGTCCTTCGAAGACGGTAATCTGTTCAACCAGGGTCAGCTACTGAGCATCCCGCTGATATTTATCGGTATCTGGGTGCTGTGGCGGGCGGGCAAAGACCCCGAAAACCCCCACGGCTACGCCCCGCGCGACCTGGGCAAAGAAGGCGACCCGCAGCCAGTTGCCAACGCCAGGCCCAGCCTGAATCAGCCGCATAAATAACACAGAGACAGTCGGGAACAGAAGGACGTCATGCTGAGCTTGTCAAAGCATCTCTACTGCACAAGTAATTTGGTTTACTGCTGTGGTAGAGAGGCTTCGACAAGCTCAGCATGACGTTTTTTCTTCCGCCAAACACAACCTACTGCGGCAGCGTGTACTCAAACAGCCCGCCTTGCTCGGTGCTGATAAGCAGCGTTTGCGGCGTCTTGAATTCCACGCCTTCGGTCTGGCCCGTGCCGGCAAGGTCTATGCGCCGGGGCGTGGCTTTGAGAATGTCGGCCCAGGAATTACCCGCGAGGATGAACAGCTCGCCGCGGCCCAGCAGCACGAGCTGGCGGCCATCGGGGCTAAGGGCGGCATCGGTTACCTGGCCGGGAATGGCGAGGCTGGTGATTCGCTGGGCGGTGTAGGTGCCCGGCAGGTCGGGCACGGTGTACACGTTGCTGGCGCGCTCCTGCTGGTCTTTGGTGAAGAGCCACACCTTGCCATCGTGCCAGAGCGAGGCCTCGCAATCGAAGTTGCGCTCCTTCTTTTTGGGTGGAAATTCCGACTGGTCGGGGTAGGTGAAGGCGATGGTGCCCACCTGCTGCGGGCTAGCCGGGTTCACGCGCAGGATGCGCAGGTTGCGCCGGTCGGAAACGTTGTTGCCGCAGTCGCCGATGAAGTAGGTGCCCTGCGGGTCGCGGCTCAGGCTCTCCCAATCCCGGTTTTTGGCATTGATACTTACTTCGTTGGTCACGCGGCCGGTGCCGTCCACCTGGTAGAGCGTGGGCGGGTTGCCGTTGTCGCCGAAGCTATAATAGGTATCGGGCTGCGGGCCGGGGGCCAGGCCGGAGCTTTCGGATACGCCATCGAGGCTGCCTACGCGGCGCAGGCCGGGCACGGCGGCATCAATCATGCGGCTTTCGAGGGAGACGTTCTTGTCCTTGCCTTTCTTTTTGGATTTTGACTTGCCGGAGGACGCTTCGGTAGCAGCAGCGTTGTCGGACTCGGACTGAGCCTGCGAGCAGGCGGTAGTAAGCAGCAGCGCCAACGCAGTTGGCAAAAGCGGAATAAAGCGCATTTATGTAGAGCAAACGGGTGAAGGCTTGCTATACGGAGCCCGCCGCCTACGGTACGGGGTCGTGGCCGTGGCCGCCCCAGGGGTTGCAGCTGGCAATGCGCCGCACCGCCAGCCACCCCCCGCGCCACGGCCCGTATTTGCCGATGGCCTGGGCGGCATAGGCCGAGCAGGTGGGCGTGTACCGGCAGCTGGGCGCGGTGAGCGGCGAAATGAAGTGGCGGTAGAACCACACCAGGCCGAGAAAGAAGGCGCGAAACAGCCGGGATATCATGGGGTGAAGGTAAGAGGGTAGTCACCGTAGCTAGAATGACCCTTATTTGGGCAGTGCGTTCAGCTCCGCTTTCCACTGCTCCCAATCGGGCATGAGGCGGGTCTGCAGGTCATAGAACGCCTTGGAATGGTCGCCCACCAGCAGGTGGCAGCACTCGTGTAGCAGCACGTAGTCGAGGCACTCGGGGCGGGCGCGCACCAGCTCTGGGCTGAGGCGAATGCGGGCCGTGCGCGGGGTGCAGCTGCCCCAGCGGGTGCGCATCTGGCGCACGGCCAGCGTGGGCCGGGTCAGGTTGAATTCGGCGAAGCGTGGCCACACCCGCGCCAGCGACTCAGTGAAGAGCGACCGGGCCTGGTGAGCATACCAGGCGTAGAGCAGCGCCTCGGCGTGGGCCGGAGCGAGGGGGGCAGGCGTGGCCAGCACCAGCGCGGCGGCCTCGACGGTGACAGCGGGCCGGCGGGCTTCGGCAAAGCGCAATTGGTAAGGCTGGCCTTGGTAATAATGGGTGCTGCCGGCCTCGTAGTAGCGGCTGGGCGCGGGGGCCGGGCGGTTGGCAAAGGCCTGCTGATGCTTGAGAATCCAATCGGCTTTTTTCAGCACCTGCTGGGCCACCCATTCGGCTGAGGTGCCGGCGGGCGCGCTAATGTGCACGCTGCCATCGGGCCGCACGGCGAAGCCGATGGTGCGCCGCGACCGAAACACGAGGGTGTAGCTGAGCGACTGATTCTGGTAGGCGAGGGTTTCGCGGCGGGGCGCGGCGGAGAAGGAGCGGGGCATAGGGCGGCAAGTTCGGCAGGAGGGCCGGAATGCCTAACCATAAAGGCCCGTAAAATAATTTCGCCGCGCAACTCAGGCATTTGCCGTCAAGGCGCTACCTTCCCGCCATGCAACACTGTCTACCTCGATATTTTTCTATTTCCGGGTTTTTTATAGTCGTCTTGAGTCTGGGGTCGGCGGCCTCGGCCTGGGCGCAGGGCAACGGGCCCGGCGTGCGCGGAGCCCGTGCCGCCGCGCTCGGCAATGCCTCGGTGGCGCTGGCCGGCGAGGTGTGGAGCATGGGTAACAACGTGGCCGGCCTGGCCGAAATTCAACGACCAACGGTGGGCTTCTACGCCGAAAACCGCTATTTCAGCCCGGCCCTGAACGTGGGCTCGCTCACGGTGGCGCTGCCGCTGGGCCGGGCAGCGGAGCCAGGCGCGGGTGCCGCCGACGGGGCAACGACTGCTCCTGCCGCCGCCCGCACCTGGGCCCGCAACGGCGTGGTGGCCTTCGAAGCCCAGCGCTTCGGCGGGCAGCTCTACAACGAAACCCGCGTGGGGGCCGGCTACGGCTACCGCTTTGGGCAAATCAGCCTGGGCGGGCGGGTCGATATGCTGCAAGTGAGCATTGAGGGCCTGGGCAGCCGGCGCGTGCTGCTGGGTACCCTGGGCGGCCAAATCGAAGTAGTGCCCCAGCGGCTCAGCTTCGGGGCGTCGCTCTACAACCTCAGCCAGACCCGGCTGGCCAGCTACCAGGACGAGCGGGTGCCCACCGTGCTCAAGGCCGGCCTGGCCTACCGGCCCAGCGGCCAGGTCACGCTGCTGGTCGAAACCGAAAAGGACGTGGAGCGCGACGCCAATTTCAAGGCCGGGCTGGAATACCGGCCGGTGCCCATTTTGGCCGCGCGGCTGGGCCTGGCCACCCTCACCAAGCAGGCCAGCGCCGGCTTTGGTCTGTTGACCGGGAGTTTTCAGATTGATTATGCCGCCTCGTTTCAGCAGGCGCTGGGGTTCAGCCAGCATTTGAGCATTAGCAAAGCCTGGGGGAATTAATTCTTAATTAAAAATTGAGAATTAAAAATTAAAAATTCGCGATGAAGATTAATTACCCCCTTGTGTTGAATAGATGCCGGAACAACAACTTGGCCGAATTGCGTCCTGGCAAACGGTGGCCTGGGCGTAGAATAGTCCTGGCGCTATTTTTAATTTTTAATTCTCAATTTTTAATTAATCCAGCCGCCGGCCAGGATTACGTGCGGCGGGCGCCCGACCTCGACCGGCTCACGCAGGAATTATTCGCCGAGATTCAGTCGGACGATGTGCCGTTTGAAGACCTCTACGAAACGCTGCTTCAATACTACCAAACGCCCATTAACCTGAACACGGCTACCCGCGAAGAGCTGCGCGGTCTGCTGCTGCTCAACGAAAACCAGATAACCACCCTGCTGCGCCACCGCGAGGCCAACGGCGACCTGCTGAGCGTGTATGAGCTGCAAAGCATGGAAGGCTACGACCTGCGGACGATTAACCGCGTTCTGCCCTTCGTGAGCGTGCTCAGCAGCAACGCCAACGCCAGCCGCGGCAGCCTCTGGCAGCGCATCGCCCGCGAAGAAAACAACGCCCTGTACCTGCGCTACGAGCGGGTGCTGCAACAGCGCCAGGGCTACACGCCGCCCACCATCTACCAGGGGCAGCCCACCACGCGCTACCTCGGCTCGGCCGATAAAATGCTGATTCGCTACCGGGTGAGCCACACCAAGGATTTCAGCGTGGGCTTTTCGCTGGAAAAAGATGCCGGCGAGCAGCTGATTTGGAACCCCGGCAACGGCCAGTTCGGGGCCGATTACGTGTCGGCGCACCTGCTGGTGCAGGAGCGGGGACGGCTGAAAGCGTTGGCCCTGGGCGACTACCAGCTGCAGTTTGGGCAGGGCCTGCTGCTGTCGTCGGGCTTTGGGGTGGGCAAGGGCGCGGAAACGATTACCACGCTGCGGCGCTCGTCGGTGGGCATCCGGGCGTACACGTCGCTGCTTGAAAACACGTTTTTTCGCGGTGGCGCGCTCACCTACCAGGTTGCCCCGAAGGTGCAGGCCACGGCCTTCGTATCGCACAAAAACGTGGATGCCAACCTCCAGCAAAGCCTCGATTCGCTGGCGCAGTTCAGTGAGTTTACCTCGGGCCTGCTCTACACCGGCTTCCACCGCACGGCCTCGGAGCTGGCCAATCGCCACCGGCTGGCCGAAACCGTGGGCGGCGGCAACGCCACCTACACCAGTGCCAACGGCAACCTGGCCATCGGGGCCACCGGCGTATTCACGCACTACGGCACGGCCATCCTCAAGCGCCCCGAGCCCTACAACAAGTTCGAGTTCAGCGGTAAGCAAAACCTGGCCCTGAGCCTGAACTACAGCTACGTGTGGCGCAACCTGCTGCTGTTTGGCGAAACGGCCCGCACCACCGGCGGCGGCCTGGGCACCGTGAATGGCCTGCTGGCCAGCCTGGGTCCCACCGTGGACGCGGCCCTGCTGGTGCGGCACTACGACCCCAATTTCCACACCCTCTACGGCAACGCGTTCAGCGAAAACACCCGCAACATCAACGAAACCGGCGTGTATATCGGCCTGAAAGTGCGGCCCGTGGCCCGCTGGGAAATCTCGGCCTATTACGACCAGTTCCGCTTTCCGTGGCTGCGCTACCGCGCCGGCGCCCCCACCGACGGCCACGATGCCCTGGTGCGCCTGGCCTACTCGCCCACCAAAACCAGCCTGCTCTACGTGCAGCTGCGCCAGCGCCTCAAGCCCCGCGACCTGCCCGCCGATGCCCCCCGGCGGGCCCTGCCGCTGCCCGGCGAGCAGCTGCGCCAAAGCCTGCTGCTGTACTATAACACTGCTATTACACCCCAGCTGGACCTGCGCACCCGCCTGCAGGCCTCACGCCTGCGCGACGACCTGGGCCGGCCCTGGCGCAGCGGCTACGTGCTGTCGCAGGACGTGGGCTACCAGCTAAACCGCGCCCTGAAGCTAACCGCCCGCTACGCCCTGTTCGACGCCGACGACTACGACTCCCGGCAGTACGTGTTCGAGCAAGACGTGCTGCTGGCCGTGTCGGTGCCCGCGCTCTACGGCCAGGGCACGCGCGTCTACGGCCTGGCCGAAATCCGCCTCAACCGCAGCCTCACCCTCTGGCTGCGCTATGCCGAAACCCGCTACCGCCACCAGGACATCGTCGGGTCGGGGCTGGAGTCTATTCAGGGCGCGTTGCGCAGCGAGGTGAAAGCGCAGCTGCGGGTGAAATTCTAGCCTCGCAAGGACGGTTTAACTTTCCGTTTTCAGCAGGACCACCTGGGCCTTGTCGGCGATGCTGATTTTGCGGCGGAAATCCAGGTAGCCGGCGTAGGCGGTTTTGGGTAGGGAGCCGCGCTTTAGCTCGAGGCGGCGGATGTACTGCACCGTGCCATCGGGCAGGGCCGTGTACTGGCTGGCGTAGGTGCCGTAGGCGGTGCTGAACTGCACCGGTGCGGGCAGGTTCTCGGGCTTGAAGCCGGCCGGGAAGTGCAGGCGCACGGTATCGGCCTGCAGGCTGGCGCGGGGCAGCCACAGGCCCGTCTGGCGCTCGCCTACCTGCGTGGGCAATGCGGGCAGGCGGCTGAGTAGGTTGGGGCTCACGAACACCCGCTTGCCGCTGGGCATGGCAAAGCCCGGCAGGGCCAGGGCCATGGTTTCGACTACCGTCGGAGTAGCGCCGGCGGCCGCGGCGGCCAGGTTGTATTTCGTGAGGGTGAACGTGGGCAGCCTGAGGTGGTCGGTGGCATACTTTTTCTGCTCAGCCGGGCTCAGCTCGTGCAGCAGCGAGGCGTAGAGGTCCTGCTCCTGGCCGGTGCGCACGGTGCGGGCCGTGGCCGTAGCCCCGCCGGTGGCATCCAGAAAGAGGTCGAGGCGGCGTTCCTGGCGGTTTTCGGCGGCTCCGTAGCGGGGGGTGGCCACCAGCTTTCCGCCCTGGGGCGTGAGCAGCAGGGCATGGCGGTTGCCGGTGAAGCTGCCCATGTAGCCAAAGGCTTCGGTCTGGCTGGTGCACTCCAGCCAGAGGGTGTCGGGTTTGCCATCCCGCTGCATCGGCGCGCACAGAATGGCGTGGTTGAACTGCGAGCTGGGGAAGTCGGCGCGCAGGTCGGGGCGGTCGGGACCGGCCCCCACCAGGGCTACGTAGGCGGGCACACCGGCGGCGGCCAGCAGGGCTTTGGTGTAGTTGCTCAGGGCTTTGCAGTCGCCGTAGCCGCTGCTGGCCACGGCGCTGGCCGGAAAGGTTTGCCAGCCGCCCAGGCCCAGCTGCACCGAGATGTACCGGGTGCTGCTCTGTAGCATGGCATACACGCGCTGGGCGCGGGCACGGGCATCGGGGGCGTCCTTCACCAGTGCTTCTACTTTGGCTACCGTGGCGGGCGGCAGTTGGTCGCGGCCGGCGTTCAGCTCATAGTTCCACTGGCCAAAGCTTTGCCAGGTGCTGGCGGTGCCTTTGTGGCCCTGCACTTCGAAGGTGGCGGGGGCCAGTACCACGGTGGGCGCGGTTTCAGCCAGGGGCGGGGCAACTTCTTCCTCTTCCAGGGCCGGCAGATTGGTCATTTTCCACTGGTACACGTCTTGCGTGCCGGCGCTGGTTTTCACTGCGGTAGCACCGGCGGGCAGCTGCCGCTCCTGGTAGCGCAGGGCCAGGGCGCTGGGAATGTTGACCAGCAGGCTGGCGCTTTGCAGGGCCATGCCATCGCCCTGCTGGGGCTGCCATTCCGGATAAAACAGCGTGTTCTCAGACACAATCTCATAGTCCAGCTCCACGGTGTAGGGCGTTTGGGGCTGGCGCAGGTCGGCGTAGCGCACGCGCACATCACTCATAAAATTGCCCCCGCTGCTGCCCAGGCCCTGGTCCCGGATTTCGGAGGCCCGGAGCTGATGCAGCAGGTGGCCTTCGGCATCGTACACGGCCCCGCGCATATAGCTCAGCGTATTGAGGGCGTCGTAGGGTACGGCCACGCCGCCCCGGTCGTCGCCGGCCGCGTTGAGCACCGTCACCACCCGATGCACGGTATGCACCAGGCGGCTGGTCGATTTCACGGTCACTACTTCGTCATCGGCCCGGAGCACGGTGTGCGCTCCTTCGCGCAGGGCCGCCGGAATGTCGGCCACCGGGTACTTTGGCGCGGGTGCGGCGGGGTGCAGCGGCAGCAAAGCGCTAAAAGGAAGCAGGGCAAATAGGGATAGTAAGGCTTTCATGGGACGGCAGGTATGATTTCCAGAATGAGAAGCAGATTAAAGCGCCGAAAAAAAGCGCCTACGCTTTTTTCTTGACCACCAGTTTCTCAGCCTGCTTCTCCAACATCACGCGGTAAAACTCGCGGAGGTACTCGTATTCCTCTGCCCCGTACACGGGCTTGCGCAGCGTGAGGCGGCTGGTGAGCTGCACGGTGGGCCCCGTGCTGTTGACCATGTATAGGTAGCGGCCGCCATTCTCGGGCAGGTCGACCACGGCGGGCCTGGGCATCTCGGCCAGCTCGTAGCCCTCAGGCAGGTTCAGCGTTATCACAATGACTTCTTCCTGACCCATGCCAAAATCAACGGGAAAAGCGCGGGTGCCGTGCCGGAAGGGGTTTTGCGCGGTGCCAAACTCGTCGAGCAGGCTGAGGTAGAACGTGCCCGCCGCCGCCGGACTATCGTCGCCGGCCTGGCTAAACTCGTAGTCCATCACCACGGGTTTGCTCAACTCATCTCGTGCGGAAATGGCGAATTTTGGTAGCGTCCAGCTGCTGTGCCTGCCCGCAAACTGACTCCGGTATTTGGGCTCGCCCAGCTTGCCTAGCTCCTGGCGCACAGTGGCGGCCGAGTAGCCGCCGTATTCTTCGTGCACTTTGCCACTGAGCGTGCCCTGGAGGGCCAGCGTGAGCTGCGCCTGCTGGTAGTGCACGCGGCGCTGGCTGGGGCTGATGTCGAGCCAGCGCGATTTAGCGGTGTTTTTCATGACCAGCCGGCCCACTTGGTTCAGGCAGCGCTCGGGCAGGGTGCCGGCGGGCAGCAGGGGCTCCGTGGCATCGAGCAGAAAATCCTGGCCATCGGTGAGCAGCACATGGGCCACCACGTAGTTGAACTTTGACAGCAGCGGAAAGGCGATGTTCAGGTGGCCGTGGTCGCGGGTGCTGAGCAGCACGGGGTTTGCCTCGATGCCGGCAGTCCGCAACGCGGCGATGAGCAGCAGGTTGATATCGGCAGAACTGCCGCGGTGCACGTCCTGGTACGTTTTGCGCAGTGTAGTAGTCGTGGAAACTCCGTCGTTGTCGTTGTATTTCACGGCATCACGCACCAGGGCATGCACGGCCGCGACGCGGGCTTGCTGCGTAGCCACCGAAGCTGCCGGCAGCTTGGCCAGCGCCTCTTTCAGGAAGCCGCCCCGGTCGAGCTGCAAGCCAAAATGCTCGCTTTCAAGCAACATGTCATCTATTTTCTCCCACGTACTGGTGAAATCTTTCGAAACCGAGTTGGGGAAATTGACGCTCGACAGCTCCAGATTGAGCCTCGATACATAGTCCTGGGCCGTGGTGATGAACGGCTCGTCGACGAAGGCCGGCACGTTCTGCATGGCCCAGCGGTAGTTCCAGGTGCGGGCCGCAACCGGGCCGCCGGTCAGCATGCTGCCTTCGGTGCGCTCGTTCACTTTCAGCGGCAAATAGCCCTGCATCACCGTTCTGTAGTCAAAAAACTCTGGGTAGGTGATGCGGTATTCGCTCCAGCGTACCGGAATGCTGTGCTGAAATTGCCAGTCCCGCATGTCGACGAAGTTCTCGGACACCACGGTGTAGCTGAATTCGATGACCGAGCCCTCGCGCACGTTGGGCATCGTGAACTTGCGTATCCAGATGTGCTTGGTCAGGTCGTCGGTGTACTTGCCGTCATTTTCCAGCTTTTCCTTCACCATCACCCCGTTCACCAGGTTGTAGGTAAAGCCTTTCAAGCCCGAGAGCTTATCGCTGCTCGCATACAGGGGCACTTCTACGGTAGCCCATTCGAAGCCCGATTTTTTCAAAATCTTGATGCGGGCCGTGCGCTCAAACAACATTTGCAGGCCGCCCTGGCTCGGCGTTTCAATGCGCGAAGAGGCGTAGTCGCACAGCAGCACGGCCGCCGCACTGTCCTGCACAAATGGCGCAGCGGTGAGGTCGGCCGGGTCAATTTTGCCAAACTTGATGGGGAGCACCTGGGCCTGCGCGGTCCAGGCGCCAAGCACAGTGGCTGATAGTAGCGCAACGGCAGTGTATAACGGTATTCTCATACAAAAATATAAGATGATAAGTAGGTCGTGGGAATTAGTTTGATTTATCAGCACGTCATGCTGAGCGCAGTCGAAGCATCTCTACCGCTTCGCTGAACGGCCCTGATGAAGCGGTAGAGATGCTTCGACTGCGCGGACGCCAGATAGGCATGACGTTCTTTTTTATTGCAAAGTAATTTACCTGACCTACTTAACGGGTGAAAAAGGAAGACCGGAAGACCCTAATGCAGCGGCTAGCCGGCTTTTTTCCGGATGATGAGCTTCTCGCTCTGCCGGGCCATCAGCAGGCGGTAGAGCTCGCGCAGGCTGGCGTAGGCATCGGGCGGGTACACGGTGTCGCGCAGCGAGAGGCGGCTGGTGAGCTGCACCACGCCCGGCGCGGTGGCGCTCACGCTGTACACGAACCGGCCGCGGTCGTTGGGCAGGGTAATCAGGGCGGGCTTGGGCACTTCGGCCAGCTCGTAGCCGGCGGGCAGGGTCAGGGTCAGCATCACAATTTCTTCCTGCGCCACGCCGAAGTCGACGGCAAACGTGCGGTTGGGGCGGCGAAACGGGTTTTGCCGGGCCCCGAAATCGCTGAGCGGACTCAGGTAGAGCGTGGTGAAGGGGGCACCGCTGCCGGTGGCGGCGGGCTGGGCCAGCTCATAATCCAGCAGCAGGGGCTTATCGAGCGCTTCCACCTGGCCCAGCTTGATGGCGGGTACAGTCCAGCCTTCGTGCTGCTGCGTCAGGTTGGCCAGGTACTTTTTTTCGCCCAGGCTGGCCAGCTCCTGGCGGGCATCGGTGCCGGCGTAGCCGCCGCGCTCCTCGTGGACTTTGCCAGTCATCCCGCCCTGGGCATCCATTGTGAGGGCGATTTGCTGGTAGCGGACGTGGCGCTGGGTGGGGCTGAGGTCGACCCAGCGGCCCTCGGCCGGGTTTTTCATGATGAGGCGGCCGGCCTGGTTGAGGCAGCGCTCGGGCAGCACGCCGCAGGGCAGCAGCGGCTCGGTAGCGTCCACGAGCAGGTCTTTGCCGCCGGCCAGGGGCACCAGGGCCACCACGTAGTTGAAGCGCTCAAGCAGCGGAAATTCCTGGCTGACGTGGCCGTGGTCGCGGGTGCTGAGCAGGAGCGGATGGGCCGGCACGCCGGCATCGCGCAGGGCCGCGATGAGCAGCAGGTTCACATCGGCCGAGGTGCCGCGGTGGGCGTCGAAGGCCTTGCGCAGCGGGTCGGGGGCCGAGTAGCGGTCGGTGCCGTCGTAGCGCACGGCGGCCAGCACGGCCTCGCGCACGGCCGCGGCGCGCTCCGTGATGATGGGAAACCGCGTGGCCACGTCCCGCAGCTGCTCCTTCAGCAAGCTGGCCCGGCCGAAGCGGCCCCCGAAGTGCTCATCGGCCAGCAGCCGCTCGTCGATTTGCGCCCAGTTGCCGGTCAGGTCGTGGTAGGGCTCGTCGGGCCACTGCTCGCCGGCCAGCTCAAAATCCAGCCGGGCCACGTAGTCCTGCGTGGTGGTCATGTAGGGCTCCGGCACCAAAGCGGGCACGTCTTTCAGGGCCCACTGGTGCTCCTCGGTGGGCGCGCTGATGGTGATGCTGCCGGTGACCTGGCCGTCCAACATGCCCCCTCCCGATACCTTGTGGTCGAGCAGCAGGTTGGTCGAGCCAATGTGGGCCTTGTTCACGGTGAAGTCCCGCGAGCTTTGGTAGATGATTTTATAGCGGTAGAACGACGGAATGCTCACCCGGTACTCGCTCCAACGCACCGGAATGTCGCGCTGAAAGGTCCAGTCCTGAAAATTGAACAGGAAATCGGAGCTCAGGGTGTAGGCAAACTCGATGACGGCCCCCGCGCGCACGTTGGGCAGCGTGAATTTCTGCACGTTCACATTAGCCGTGCGCTTCTCGAAGAACGCGCCGCTGGCTTCCAATTTGGTTTTTTCCACCGTGCCGTTCACCAGGTTGTAGGTGAAGCCGCGCAGGTTGGTAATCCGCTCCTGGTTGTCGCCGCGGTGGTAGAGCGGGATTTCGACCGTGGCCTCGTCGAAGCCCGCTTTCGTGAGAATTTTGATGCGGGTGACGCGCTCAAAAACGACCTGCAAGCCGCTGCTTTTGCCCTTGAGGCGGGAGCGGCCGAAGTCGCAGAGTACCACGGCCGCCACGCTGTCGGCCGCGAAGGGAGCCGCCGTCAGGTCCTGGGCATCAACCTGGCCGAATTTAATGGGCTCGGGCTGGGCCTGGGCCGCTCCGGCCAGCAGCCAGCCAACGAGCAGTAGCACCACCCGCAACGAGCGAAGCAGTAAAGAAATAGGCATCAATAATAAAGAATGGAGTAGACAATCTTCGAACCCCTAAAACTAAGGAAATCAACCCGCACTTCATCTGTTTTTCATCCTGTCCGGTCAAATAAATCACTGATGTTGCGTTTAAGATGTAGCGCGGACTTTGTAGTCCGCGAGTCTGAACGTCTGACTCGCGGACTACAAAGTCCGTGCTACACCTGAAGGCCCCGCGTAGCGTCAGTAAGTGCTTGTACAGAAGTAACCGTATTCGAGTCGGACCTGCCGGTCGGACCGCCTGGGGCGGTCCAACCGGTTGAAGCAACAACGATTTCGGTTCAACGACAACCGGTCGGACCGCCTAGGGCGGTCGGACCGGGGCATACGCTTACTGCTGCACGAGTGCTTAAATCAGCGCCTCACACCACCTCTTCGGCGGCGGGCACCGGGGCGGCCTCCACCGCGTCCAGCACCGGAACGGGCCCCGTTGCCGGCAAGGTCATCAGGTAGCCCAGCGCCGCCAGTACGCAGAGCAGGCTCAGGGCGTGCACGTAGGGCAAGTGGCCAGGCACGTTGGAGAATATCCAGCCGGCTAGCAGCGCCCCCAGGCCAATGCCGATTTCCAAGGCGATGTACATGGTGGCTACGGCGCGGCCCCGGTGTTCGGGGTGGCTCAGGTCGATGGTCCAGGCGTAGAGTGTGGGCGAGTTCAGGCCCGTGCCGATGCCGAACACCACGGCCGCCGCCAGAAACCACGGCACCGTGGGGGCCCACACCAGCAGCGCCAGGCCCGCCGCCACCACGGCCGCCGAGTAGCGCAGCACCGGCACCCGCCCGTGGGTGTCGGAGGCTTTGCCCGCCACCAGCCGCACCGCCAGCGAAGCCACCGTGTAGCAGATGTAGAACAGGCCTTTGTCGGACCCGGTGAGGCCCAGCAGCCGGCTCTGGTCGGGTATCACGGTGAGCACCGCCCCAAACGGAAACAGGCACAGCAGCGTGACCAGTGCCGGAGACAGCACGCGGGGCTCCAGCACCTCGCTCCACTTCATCCGCAGCAGCGCCGGGCTGAACCGCCGCCGCTGGGCCACGGGCAGGGTTTCGGTGAGCGTGCCCTGCACCAGCAGCGAAAGCAGCGCCACCCCGCTGGAGCAGTAAAACATGACATTGAGGGAGAAATGCGTGGCCAGCCACGAGCCAAACGCCGGCCCGAAGGCCATGCCCAATGCCCCCGTCACCCCGAGCAGGCCCATGGCCTCACCGCGCCGGTCTACGGGCACGATGTCGGCGATGAACGCGGCCGTGCCCGTGGGCTTAAACCCCGTGCTGAACCCGTGCAGCAGCCGCAGCCCCAGAAACCCCGAAACCGTGAGCGCCCACGGATAGAAAAACCCGCACACGAAGCAGACCAGCGACCCAAACACCATCACCGGAATGCGCCCCACGGTATCGGCCAGCTTACCCGAAAACGGCCGCGAAATAGCCGCCGTAAGCGTAAACAGGGCAATGATGAAGCCTTTGTACTCGCCCCCGCCCAGCCGGGTGAGGTGGTCGGGCAGCTCGGGCAGCAGCAAATTGAAGCTGAGGAAAAACAGAAACGACGACAGGCACATCAGCCAGAAGCCGAGGGAGTAGGGGCGGGAAGGGGCAGTGGTGGGCATGGGCGCCGCAAAGGTCGGTACTGGCCGGTTGGCCGGCGTAAAGGGCCAGTCAGGCCTCCGATTGTTGCAGCGCATCCGATGCTGAACCCGCGCCCGCTGCCACTTGAGCCGCTTTCGAGCCCATGATATCGGCCTCCCGTTCCAGTTCTACGTCATCAGTGACCCTCAGCCCATCCAGATGCACGGTTGGTCGCACGCGGCCCAGCTGCTGCACCACATGCCAGGCTGCGTGCGGCAGGTGTCGGGCCTGGCCAGGTGCCACCCGAATATTCGCGCCTTGCGCATAAGCCAGCGCCTCCAGCTGCGCGGGCTTAGCCGAATTGTAATGCACCTGCACATCATCCAGCGAGTGGCCCGACAGGCTTTCTACGCCAGTCCTAAGCCGGTCGGGCAGGCTTGGTGCAATGCGTTTCGGCCGCTGCGAGGGCGGCCGAATAACTACTAGCTGTCTGGGCTTCTTCATTTCGTCTGGCACTGGCTGATTGATTCGGTGTGTTAGGGGCTGACGCGAGTTTAGCGCAGCGTAACTCGTGCCGGGTTTTCGGGCGATGCTGCGCCTCGCAGCAGGAAAAGCCGCCTGCCCCGCCTTGCTGCTGGCGCGGCAGGGCAGGTGCAACCTTCCCGTCATGGATGGTAACAAGATACGCGGCACTAAACTTGCGCCAGTTACGGCGGCCACTTCATCAAAAAGGCCCCGGCTTGCTAAAAGCCGGGGCCGCTACACTCAACAAAAGGCACTATTTCCAGGAAATCACAACATCCCGAAACTCAATGGGAATTGTGCCTCCCGGGTGGCCTTCGCCGTAAATGGAGCAGGTTACGAGGTTTAATTTCCTGGTTGTGCTGAGTATTTTAGGGATAATTGCGGTTGCCTTAACCGGTACGCCGGTTGCCAGAGTCGAGTAGGAGGTGCTGCTCCCTATCTTGGTTTCCGAAGCCATGTACTCTTCGCCCTGGTCATCCACCGCTTTTAGCCCCGTAAAGCGCCGGACTTGATTGGCTCCTGCATTGGTCAGCAGCAGCGTGATGGTAACAGTCTGAGATTTAGCATTGCCTTGGCACTTAACCAGCGCGTACTCTACTTTATACGCAGTCTGCCGTTTCGCAGGCTGGCCAGCCAGAGTGGAGCCGGTTGGCGCACTACTGGTAGCCGTTCGCTCCGACGTCTGAACCGGTGCATTGGCTGGACTGCGCGCAATAATTCCTTTTTTTAGGTTGGCGTTTTCAAACTTCAGTTTAGCGTTGTCGTTTTTTAGCTTTTCGCACTCATCGGTAGTTTGAGCGAAAGCGGGCGAGGCCGAAAGCAGTAATCCCAAAATACCAGTAGCAAGCGTTGGAAAATAATGACTCATGTAAGGAAAGTAAAAGCGGGTGGATGTTAAGGTTTCGAAGCAGAAAACGCAGTTGATTTAACGTCATACAGACTGATTTGCTCGACTGGATAACTTTACTTGAAAAGAACAGACTAACCGCACTATGCGAGTTGGTGGCAAATCTGGGTCAGCAGCTCTTCTAAATAGGCATCGTTCCATCCGAGCCGCTTTCGTTTTTTCTTGATGCTGACCCGTGTGGGGTCCTGTTGCAGC
>NZ_BAABDI010000032.1:0-59489 GCF_039539545.1 Hymenobacter antarcticus
CTGCTGCAACAGGACCCCACACGGGTCAGCATCAAGAAAAAACGAAAGCGGCTCGGATGGAACGATGCCTATTTGGAAGAGCTGCTGACCCAGATTTGCCACCAACTCGCATAGTGCGGTTAGTCTGGGGTGGGCTGGTAGAATTTGGGGGGATGCCCTTGCCCACCGGGGCCAGTCCAGACGGCCTTTTGGTGGAAATATCGGGCGTAATCCCGATTGAAAGTAAAGGCGCTGTCCGTGGTAATATCGTAGTAAAGCAGGCTAACGGGGCGGGCTGTACGCGACAGAGGGGCTACTTGCAGCCATCGAGCGGGGTAGGCGGTGCGCATGAGGCGATAGCGCGCTCGCAAACTGGCATCGTAGCGGGCGGCACTACCACTCAGCCAGTCGCGGTAGGCCAGCACGGCACTGTTGCTGGCCCGGCCAAGGTCGCGGTGAGCTACGCGCTGGTTGTGGTCGGTGACGAGATTGAGCAGCATACCCGCCCATAGCAGCGCCGCAGCGCCCAACGGCCAGCGCCCCGGGTATGCTACCAGCACCGGCCACCAAGTAGCGGCCCGGGCCACCAGTAAGCCCGCCAGCACGGCCGCAAACCACCCTAGCAAAAAAAGCAGGTACATGCTGGCGCGGGCGCGGGGAGGCATCAGCCCGCCTGTGGCCCAGTAGTTGGGCAGGGCGGCCAGGGGCAGCAGGGCCAGTAGCCCCCCCGCAGCTACCAGCAGTTGGGACGGCCGGAGCGTGGCAAGCCGGCGCAGCGGCTGCGGCGCGGCCGCAACCACCCGGGCCAGTGCCGGCAGCGCCAGCGCCGTCCCGAATAAGAGCACGCCACTGCTGGCCCAGTTCAGCAGCAAATAAGCCGAGCTCGCCAACGAGCCCCCAATCACCCAGCTCCACGACACGGGTACTGCGATGATATTTGCCCGCGCCATATTGCCGGGCGCGAGCAGTGACACGGCCAGGGCCAGACCATACCACCCCACGGCCAAGGCTAATGATGCGCGCCGGGGGCCGCCCCGCCACCACTCCCACCCCCACAGACCGCCCACGGCGGCCAGTAGCGGCAGGGCAATTATTTCATTCGACCACAGCACGGCGGTGCCGAGTAGCAGGCCCAGGCCCAGCCAGCCGGCCCGGGCGCGGGAGCAGTCGGCCTGCCAGTAGCGCACCAGCGCGGCCAGCCAAAAAATCAGAACCGCCGTGGGCACGGTGTATACCGCCAGCCCATTGAACCAATACACCGATTCGGCCACGCTGGGATTTTGCAGCAGCCACAGGGCCAACACGATAGCAGCGGCCAGCAGGCGGACAGGGCGGGTCCACACTACTCCCACCAGCACCGTGAGCAAGGTGTACAAACTCCCGAGAACCAGATTCAGGGTGAGCAGCGGCACCAGCCAGTACACATCGAGCAGCCCCCGCACCAGGGGGCTTGCTTCGGTGAGGATAACGGAGGTAAAAAGGCGACCCGTAAAGTGCAGGTATAAGTCGCGCTGTACCACCCAGAATCCGAGCTCGCGCCGCTGAACGGCGTCGGAATAGTCATCGGCCCCGGGGTGGCTATAGAAGCACAGCACCACAAAGGGCAGCAGCACCAGCAGCACCAGCAGCACAGCCAGACGTTTTTGGGTAAACCGTATGGATATGGGGAATAACCTCGTCATTACCCGTACGTTTCGCGCACCACGTACAGCGGCCGCTGCCGGGCGGCATCGAGCCCGCGCCACACGTACTCGCCAATCACCCCGAGGGCTATCATCTGGAAGGCCGACACGAAGAGCAGCACAACCATGAGGGTGGTCCAGCCGGCGGGCTCGTCGGGGCGGGCAATTTTGAGAGCAATGACGTAGAGACCGTACACCAGCGCCGTGGCCCCGAGGCTGAGGCCCAGCACCGAGATGGCCCGGATGGGCACGAAGGAAAAAGCCAGCAGCGAATCAACCAGGAGCTTGATTTTTTTGCTCAACGTCCAGCGCGACTTGCCAATCTCGCGCTTGCGGCGAGTATAGGGAATGTTGACGTAGGCAAATCCCAGCCACACCATGAGGTAGAATACGTTGGAGTTGCGCTCGTGCAGCTTCAGCACCTCGGTGGCTACCTGGCGGTCGAAGAACACAAAGTCGAAGCCCCCGTCGGGGATATTGCGCAAAGCCAGGTTTTTCATCAGCCAATGAAAGACCTTAGCCAGCGTTTGAGAAAGGCCGGTTTCCTCGCGGTTCTGGCGGTTGCCGATGACCAGCTTAATGCCCTGCTGCCAATAGTCGTACATCTGCACCATCAGTTCGGGGGGGTCCTGCATGTCGGCCGTAATAACGGCCAGGCAGTCGCCGGTGGCATACGCCATGCCGGCTACAATGGCATTGTAGGAGCCCACGTTGCCGGCCAGGTCCACGATGCGAATTCGGCCGGGGTACAGTGCTTGCGCCCGGCGCAGCGCCCCGAGCGTGTCGTCGCCGGAGCCGTCGTTCACGAAAACGTACTCGAATGTGACTTCGGGCGAAAAATTAACCTCGTTCGCCACCAGCTCACGGGCCGTCACCGGGATATTATCCTCGTTGAAGTAGCAGGGAACAATGACGGAGAGCTTGGGCATTAGTTGGGTTCAATTGATTGCAGGTTGTATGCTGTCGGGAACGTCACGTCAGGAAGGTCATGCTGAGCGCAGCCGAGGCATCTCTACAGCCTTCGTCTGCACCGTTCAACGAAGGCTGTAGAGATGGGCTGCGCTCATTATGGTGTTCTATACTCGTCGCGAAGTAGTCTACGAATGTAGAGACGCAACATTTTACGTCTCGTCGTTGAACGGCTCGCGTTATAGTCGTTCAACGGTGATGTTCAACGAGGAGACGCAAAATGTTGCATCTCCCCATTTTCACAAACCACTTCATAACGAGTATAATTATCTAAAAACTGCCTTATCAGACCGGGGTACCTCTATCAAAAGCTCCGAATAGCGGCGGCGACGGCCGCCACGTGGGCCTCGGTCATGCCCGGCCACATGGGCAGGCTCAGGCAGGTCGCGGCCAGCGCTTCGGCAATGGGAAAGCTGCCGGGCCCCAGTCCCATGGCCTGGTAGGCTTGCTGGCGGTGGGGCGGCACGGGATAGTGAATCAGCGTGCCGATGCCCTGGGCCGTGAGGTGTTGCTGGAGCGCTTCACGCGCAGGCGTTTGCACCACGTAGAGATGGTACACATGGGTGGCCCCGTTCGCCACCGTGGGCAGGCGCAGCCCCGCGATGTCAGTCAGGTGCTGCCCGTACCAGGTCGCCACCTGCTGGCGTTGGCGGGTCCAGTCGGGCAGGTGTTGCAGCTTCACGCTCAGCACGGCGGCCTGCAGCTCGTCGAGGCGGGAATTATAGCCCACTACTTCGTTGTAATATTTTTGCTGGGAGCCGTAGTTGCGCAATACGCGCACTTTCTGGTCCAGCTCGGCACTGGTCGTCGTCACGGCTCCGGCATCGCCGAGGGCCCCCAGATTCTTGCCGGGGTAAAAGCTGGTCCCGTTCACCGCCCCGAAGCTGCCGGTAATTTGGCCATCGAAGGCTGCACCCTGCGCCTGCGCGTTGTCTTCTACCACATGTAGGTCATGTTGCCGGGCGATGGCCATGATTTCGGTCATCCGGCACGCCTGCCCATACAAGTGCACCGGCATAATAGCGCGGGTCCGAGGCGTAATGGCCGCCTCAATCAGGGCCGGGTCGAGGTTGCTGGTGGCCGGGTCGGGCTCCACGGGTACAGGAGTGGCCCCCACCTGCGTCACGGCCAGCCAGGTGGCGATGTAGGTATTGGACGGCACGATGACCTCGTCGCCGGGGCCGATTTCCAGCACCCGCAGAGCCAGCACCAGCGCGTCCAGACCATTGGCCACTCCCACCGTGTGCGGCACGTGGTTGAAGGCCGAGTAGGCTTTCTCAAAATTCTTCACCTCGTCGCCCAGCACGTACCAGTACGAATCGTATACGCGGCCAATTGCGGCCATTATCTCCTCCCGCACGGGTACGTGCTGGGGCTGAAAAGCAAGAAACGGAACATTCATATGGCGCGCGACAAAAGGGTTTTGAATGATGTATTACGCTGTATAACAAGCGAGAACATGACTGGTGCTGCCAAGCCGGAATCCTAATTTCTCGCAGGTGCGAAACACGGCCCCGTTGGTGGCTTGCGTAGTCATCAGTATGTAGGGAAAACCTAGTCCAGCGGCGCGGCGCACGGTTTCGGCCACCAGCTTCACGTGCCAGCCGCGGTTGCGCGGCCCCACAGCCGTGAGCAGCACCCGCGAAAACGCGCTACCCGGCAAATCGGGCGCGGCCGGGGTGTCGCTGATAGCCAGAAATGAATCAACGGGCAGCCCCGGCTCATCGGGCAGCAGCACGGCATCGGCAGTGGCACCCGCTACCGCCGATGCCGCGTACCGCTCCAGAAAGGCATCCGCCCGCTCCTCCCCAAACCAGGGGTCGGCGTGAAACCGGTCGTAGCTATTGCGCGCGGCGGCGGCTATCTGGCCAATCGCTGCCGCTTCCTCCGGTAGAGCCAGCCGCACCGGAGCCGGGGCTGGCAGCGTAGCGGCGGCCGTAGGGCAATAAAAATTCAGCCGGGTTTCCACGAGTCGCCACCCGCCACCCGTCAGGGCCTGAAGCAGGGCCACATCCTCGGCCGGCACCACGCTGAAAGCGTAAAACGGGCCCCGCCCCGCAAGCTCCCAGCGCAGCGCGGCCGCCGACGCTTCCAGTTGCCCCGCTTCAGCATCGGCCCCAAAAAGGCCGGTAAACAGCCGGTAGGTCGGCGTACCAAAATAGTCTGAATCCCAGGGCAGGCCCTGAAGCAGCCACTGCCCGTGGCCACTGGCCATGGACAGGACCTCACCTTGGCTTTCGGCGGCAAAACGCAGGGCTGCTCCTGTTCCGAACCGTTCCTGCTGCGGTGTAACCGCTAATTCCCGCAAAATATGATAAGGCGACTGTAAGGCCAGCTTAGCCGCGCGAGCCGTCACCAGCGCGCCGTCCACCAAGCCCGCGGTGGGAATATTTGTTATCACTTCCCCTGCCATATCTGCCTGAAGTCATCATAATTCCGGATGTAATCCTGCTCATCGTAAGGAGCCGAGGCCAGCACCAGCTGAACGGCCGAGTGCGAATATTGCATGGTGTGCCAGGCGTGCGGCGGCACGTACAACCCCACGTGCGGGTCTTCGAGCCGAAAGGTCTGAATGGCCCCATCGGCCAGTTCAGTCGTGACGGTCAGGCGTCCGGCAGCAGCGATGAGCACCTGCTCCGTGATGTGATGCGCGTGGCGGCCCCTTACAATGCTCTCCGGCGTGTAATACGTCCAGAAAATGCGCTTCACTTCAAAAGGCACCAGCTGCTGCTGTTCCGTCACGGAGATGTAGCCAATCTCCGGCGCGCCGAGCTTGGGGAAATTGATGAGAAAAGGATTCTCCATGCGCTAAAATGCTAATACGGGGGCAAAGTTAGGCCGAGTGCCTCAAGAACGCGATATTTCTGAAGTAGGCAGTCAGAATTAACGGCGTAACAGCAGAGAATTAAGTACTGCTGTTACGCACTGCTAGGCTGGCGCGCGCCTGCGACGCGCTGCCGCCTTGCGGCTCGGGGTCGCATAACTCGCGAGAGGGCGCTAAAATGGCCTTCCTGCCCGGGCCGCAGGCTCGAAGCCAAGCAGCAGCGCGTCGCAGACGCGCGCCAGCCCTGACTAACTGCGTAACAGAAGTTACAGGTCGAATATGAGTCGACTGTGTCTTGGTGATATTCACGGGCTCAAACCATCCTTCTTGCATTTTTCGGATAACCCTTCCGTGCTCCTCTCATGATGCATAGTGGCGGAGTACATCTTGGCTGCGCCATAGCTCCACCGTAGTCGGACCGTAGACGGAGCCAGTCTCGCCCGTACTCGTAGTACGAGCAACTTCAGTGCCCTGGCTGGGTTTTATCCTAAAATAAAGCAAGCAGCGGCCCGGCAGAATCTATGATTTTGCCGGGCCGCTGCTTGCTTTTTTCTGGTCTATCCCCGCAGGAACCTTGGCATTGCTCCGCTGTAAAGATAGCAAGCCAGCCCTGATATACTGCAACGCTTGCCTGGTGCTCGGCTCCCCTCTCCTGAGGACTCTGCGCATGAAGCAGATGTGGGCTGGGGCCGTGCCCGGCAGGGAGAGGTTTCGCCAGCCCCTACTTCACGTGCTCCTTGAAATACTCCAGCGTACGACGCAGGCCCTCGGCGCGGTCCACCTTGGGCTCCCAGCCCAGGATTTCCCGGGCTTTGGTGATGTCCGGCTTGCGTTTCATGGGGTCGTTTTCGGGCAGGGCCTGGAACGTGGGTTTGAACTCGACGCCGGTGAGGCGGGCAATTTCTTCGCCGAACTCCTTGATGGTGATTTCATCGGGGTTGCCGATGTTCACGGGCAAGGCGTAGTCGCTGAGCAGGAGGCAGTAAATGCCTTCTACCAGGTCATCCACGTAGCAGAACGAACGGGTTTGCGAGCCGTCGCCAAACACGGTCAGGTTCTCGCCGCGCAGGGCCTGCGAGAGGAAAGCCGGCAATACGCGGCCGTCATCAAGGCGCATGCGCGGGCCGTAGGTATTGAAAATGCGGATAATGCGCGTTTCCAAACCGTGGTGGTTGTGGTAGGCCATGGTGATGGCTTCCTGGAAACGCTTGGCTTCATCGTAGCAGCCACGCGGGCCCACCGGGTTCACGTTGCCGAAATACTCTTCCACCTGCGGGTGGATTTCGGGGTCGCCGTACACCTCCGAGGTGCTGGCAATCAGCATGCGCGCACCTTTCACGCGGGCCAGGCCCAGCAGATTGTGCGTGCCGAGCGAGCCCACTTTCAGGGTTTGAATCGGTATCTTGAGGTAGTCAATCGGCGAGGCCGGCGAGGCAAAGTGCAGGATGTAATCGAGCTTGCCGGGCACGAAGACGAACTTGCTCACGTCGGCGTGGTGGAACTCAAAATCCTTGTTGCCGAACAAATGCTCGATATTCTGGAGCGAACCCGTAATCAGGTTGTCCATGGCAATGACGTGGTAGCCCTCGGCCAGAAACCGGTCGCAGAGGTGGGAGCCCAGAAAACCGGCTCCACCGGTAATCAGGACGCGTTTTTTATCGGTGGTATTGTTGTCAGTCATAATGCTTGTTGATTGGAACGTCATGCTGAGCGTAGCCGAAGCATCTCGTTCGCGTAAGTAATCAAGTTTACTATTGGCGGTAGAGATGCTTCGGCAAGTTCAGAATGACCGTATTTAAATAGGATGCAAAAAACTACGCCGGCTCCTTGTGGTCGGTTTTGATGCCGATGCAGTGATACGCGAAACCAAGGACCTTCAACTCGCTGGCATCGTAGATGTTGCGGCCGTCGAAGATGTTCTTCTGCTTCATCAGGCGGCCCACTACTTCAAAGTTGGGAGCCCGGAAATCGGGCCATTCGGTTACCACCAACAGCGCGTCGGCATCAATGAGGGCTTCGAATTCGTCCTTGGCGTAGGTAATGGTATCACCGAGGGAGTGCCGGGCCTCGGGCATGGCCACGGGGTCGTAGGCTGTCACGGTGCAGCCGGCGGCCAGCAGCTTCTCGATTATAACTAACGAGGGAGCCTCGCGCATATCGTCGGTTTTGGGTTTGAAGGACAGACCCCACACGGCGATTTTCAGGCCGCGCAAATCACCGTCGAAGTGCTTGCTCACCTTGTTGAAGAGCACCGATTTCTGCTGCTCGTTCACGCCTTCCACGGCGCGCAGCACCTGCATATCGTAGCCATGTTCCTGGGCTGTTTTAATCAGCGCCTTCACATCCTTCGGGAAGCAGGAGCCGCCGTAGCCGATGCCGGGGTAAATGAATTTGGTCCCGATACGGGCATCAGAGCCAATGCCCCGGCGCACCATGTTCACGTCGGCCCCCATGATTTCGCACAGGTTGGCCACGTCGTTCATGAAGCTGATTTTGGTGGCCAGCATGGAGTTGGCCGCATATTTGGTCATCTCGGCCGACGGAATATCCATGAAGATAATCGGGTGGCCGTTGAGCAAAAAGGGCTTGTAGAGGCGGCGCATTACTTCCTCGGCGCGGTCGGAGGCGATGCCTACTACAATGCGGTCGGGCTTGAGAAAGTCGTCAATAGCTGCGCCTTCTTTCAGGAATTCGGGGTTGGAAGCGACATCGAACTCGACATTGGCGTTGCGTTTGGCCAGGGCCTGCTCGATTTCGGCGCGCACCTTGGCAGCCGTGCCCACGGGCACGGTGCTTTTGGTCACGATGACCCCGTAGTCGTTCATGTGCTCGCCAATGCCGCGGGCCACGGCCAGCACGTACTTCAGGTCGGCCGAGCCGTCTTCGCCGGGCGGGGTGCCTACGGCGATGAACGCCACGTCGCACTCTTTAATAGCTTCGGCCAAGTTGGTAGAGAAGTGCAGCCGCCCTTTTTCCACGTTGCGGGTCACCATTTCTTCCAGACCCGGCTCATAAATCGGCAAAATGCCCTTGTGCAGGTTGTCAATCTTTTTCTGGTCGATATCAATGCAGGTTACATCAATGCCGACTTCGGCAAAACACGTTCCTGTTACTAAACCGACGTAGCCGGTACCTACAATTGCTATTTTCATAAGATGCGTTAGGCGCAGAGATTAAAAGCTGTTTGTGCTAGTTGAAGGAAGTTGACGGAGTATCCCAAATTTTTAATTCGGCCCGTCTGAGCGATAGGAAACCCGGTTCTGAATCGGGCGAACGGGCCGAATTAAAGATTCGGGGTACTCCGACTGCTAACTCAAACACAGGAGCTTCTTGACCATTCAACGCTGCAAATTTAGGCATTCGGCGCGCGTTAGCACGGATGCAAGGGCAAAATTCAGTGTGCCCGGCAAAGGCACTACCAATTTAATACTGTTGTTTTACAATAACTTACGTCGTATCAGTCCCTTTTCACAATCCTAAAATCAACTTCATTCACCTGCAGAATAGTCCGTTGGGCCTGATTGTGGCCTTCGAACTGGTAAGCCCGGTATTTCATGAAGTAAGGCACTGAGGCGACTACGGTTCCGGCCTGCCGCTCAGGCGTTTTGTAGCAGGTGATGGGATAGAGATAGGCGAAATTAAGCAGCTGGTAGCGAGCAGTTTCCAATAACATCGGCTGCCCGGGGCGGAGGCGCGGACCGAACAATCGGTAAAATACAATATTCTTATCGCACACGCTGGTTTCGTTGGCGGCAATCTGGTTCTGGTTATGGATACCGTAGTGGTAGGCCACGTCGCAGGGATAGTCGATGGCTTGATAAGTTCGGGCGAAAGCCCCGAAATGCCATACTGCCAGACCCCAGGCCAGGGTGAGCACCAGCTTACTTCCCTTCGGCCAGGCCTGCGCTCCTGCATTCAGCGCCACCAAAGCCCCCAGCACCACGAATGGGCCGAAGAAATGCAGAATCCGGCCGTAGAATACCAGCTTGTGCGCCAGCACGGCCCCGGCATAGCCCAGCCAGGCGAGAAAGGCGATACTCAGCAGTGCTGCCAGTGGCAAGGTGGTATACCGGCCTTGCCGCTGCCCAATAGCGCGCAAGCTCACCAGCAGCCCGATGCCAAACAGTAGCAACAGCCCAAGTCCCAGCCCGCCTTCAACCTGCCAATAGTAGCTGCCAATGAAGCTGAGGCCTTCATCGAAGCTGCCCTGGGTGACGGTGGTGGAAATGTAGCGGCTACTGGCCAGGTAGGAAGTGTCTGCCAACCGCGATACAAGCTGCAACCCACCCAGCACCACGAGCAGGCCCGCCAGCTGCCACCCCACCGGGACCAGGCGCCCCACACTCGGTCCATAGCTACCGTCGACCGGGGAGGCCAGCGCCAGCACTATGCCCAGCGCCAGCAGTACCGCCGGGCCCATGAAATAACCCGGATAAACCGCGTAGCTGAACGCAGCCAGCGCCCCCACCAAGCCGTATTTCCACCCCGCCGGGCGAGCCGCAAGCCGTAGCAGCAGCCACAGCGCCAGCAGGAAGAAGAACAGCGCGTGGTCGTAGGGCAGCAGGTGGCGCAGGTAGAGGTTGGTATTTATCAGACTCGAATACAGCACCATACCGAGCAGGGCCATACTGGCCCGGAAAAACTGCCGGTATATCTTGTAGAGCAGCAGCATGTTCAGGCTCATAATAAGCACATTAAACAGTTGCGGTACTTGCAGCGACGGCGGGGAGTTGGGGTTTAGCCCGGTGGCCAGCAGCAGCACCGCTTGCCCAAGGCCGGGAATGGCGCGCCACAGGCCGTCGCCGGGCCGGGCCCCCATCGAGTTGATGGCCCGCAAAAACTCCAGCCCGTGGCCCTCGCCCAGAGCGCGCAGGCCCAACATCGCGGTGACATAGCGCTGCTCGTCCACAAACGCCATGGTGCCCTTACCAATCAGACTGATACGCACCGCCGTAATGGCCAGCACGACCCCCAACAGCGCCAACCTGGGAATCGAAAATTGCCGCATAACAAAGGAGGAACCAGCAGGCGGCCCAGCGCAGCCGAACCTCCGAACCCAAAATTTTTAATTCTTAATTTTTAATTATTAATTAAGAATTCTACTCAAGCCATGTACTGCTTCCACCAGGTCTGGAACACGATGAGGCCCCAGATGCGGGCGTGCACGTCACCGGGGCTGCGCGAAAACAGCTGGGTTTTGAGCGCGCGAATGGCCGTAACATCAAAAATGCCCTGCGCTTCGATAAAGTCATCGCGCAACAGGTCGTCCTCAATCAGGGAGCGCAGCTCGCCGCGCATCCACTTGAGCAGAGGCACTTCGAAGCCGTGCTTGGGCCGGTCGTAGAGCTCCACGGGCAGCTCGGAACGGAAGGCATCCTGCACGATGCGCTTCTTCATGGTCGCGTCCACTTTGCTGCTCACGGGGATGGAGAAGGCGAAGTCAACCACCTTGTAATCGAGGAAGGGCGTGCGCACTTCCAGCGAGTTGGCCATGCTCATCAGGTCCACTTTTGTGAGCATGTCGTAGGGCAGCACCAGATTCATGTCGGTGAGCAGTACCTCGTTGAGGTCGCCGTCGGCGTGCAGGTGCTCCAGAATATCTTTGCGGCGCTTGGCGGCGGCTTTTTTGCCTACTTTGGCCCGGCTGGCGGGGCTGAGCAGGTTGCGCGCATCGGCAGCGGAAGCGAAGCTGGCCCAGTCCCAGTATCGGTCTTTCACGCCGGCTGTCATGCCGCGCGAGAAGCGCTGCAGCTGTCGTACCCGGTTGCCAATGAAGCCGTTGCGCGACTTGGGCAACACATCCCAGAGGAAACCCAGGGCCGTTACGGCTTCGGCCTTCACCCCACCCTGCCGCACCTTGAACTCGCCCATGTGCTTGTTGTAGCCGCCGAACATTTCGTCGGCTCCGTCGCCGCTCAGCGCCACGGTCACTTTCTGGCGGGTGCGCTGGCTGAGGATGTACACAGCCAGGGCCGAGGAGTCGGCAAACGGCTCGTCGAGGTAGTCCAGCATGTCATGGATGTGCTCGTAGAGGTCATCGTTGGTCAGCGAGAAAACCGTGTGGTTGGTCTTGTGGCGGGCGGCCACGAGGTTGGCGTACTTGGTTTCGTCAAAGAATGGCTCGTCTTTGAAGCCGATGCTGAACGTGCTCAGGTGGGGCGTGTGGCGGGCGGCCAGCGCGGCGATGACGCTGGAGTCGATGCCGCCGCTGAGGAAGCAGCCGAGGGGCACGTCGGCCACGAGGCGGCGCTGCACAGCCCCGTCCATCAGCTCGACCAGCTTGCGTTGCTGCTGCTCGTAGCTGAGCTTGTTTTTGGCGACTTTCTTGGGGTCGTAGGGGATTTTATACCACGCCTTGCCCACCACCTTGCCGTCCTTGATATAGAGGTAGTGGCCGGGCAGCATCTTCTTCACACCCTTGAAAATGCTGGCAGGGCCGGGAATGTAGTTGAGCTGCAAATACTGACTCAGGGCCACGTAATCAATCTTGCGCGGCACGCCCAGGGCCATGATGGACTTCATTTCCGAAGCCAGAAACAGCTTGTCTTCGTCGCGGTAAATCAGCAAGGGTTTCACGCCAAACCGGTCGCGGGCAATGAGCAGCGAGTTTTCCTCCTTGTCGTAAATGGCAAACGCGAAAAAGCCGTTCAGCTTTTTAATGAAGCTGCGGCCCTCGGTGATGTAGAGCTGGAGAATAACCTCCGTATCCGTCTGCGAATGAAATTTACAGCCGCGCTTAAGCAGCTTTTCGCGCAGCTCGCGATAGTTAAATATCTCGCCGTTGAAGACGATGGTGTAGCGCCCCGACGCATCGGTCATCGGCTGGTTGCCGTCGGTCGAGAGGTCGAGAATAGCCAGCCGCCGAAAGCCCAGACCGCACTGGTCATACACAAAGTGACCCTGCGAGTCGGGCCCGCGGCGAATGATGGCATCGGTGGATGCTTGCAGGTTGGCCAATGATTGACGACCTGTTTCGGTAAAGGCAAATACTCCGGTTATTCCGCACATAATAGCAGGCAAAAGTACGACCCCGCAACCTAAAGCCCGGCCTTGGGGTATTGACAGCAGCGGATTGGCCGAGGAATTCGGTCGCTGCAGCCCGCCTGATACGAATTTTTGACCGTACTGGCTGCCCTGCCTCGGCCCTGTGTTCTGGTGCCGCTTATTCTTCAATCCATTTTTATTCCCTGCCTTTTTATGAATACCAACGACCAATTTCGGGCTGCGGCCGACCAGGTAAACAACCTGCCCGGCGACATGGCCGCCAAGCACATGACCGAGCTTTACGGCCTCTACAAGCAGGCGACTGAAGGCGATGTGAACATGAAAGGCGACGAAGTAGCCCCCACTGAGGCGGACCAAGCCAGCGGCCCCGCCGGCCTCTCGCAGGCTCAGTGGGACTCCTGGAATCAGTTTAAGGGGGTGCCCGAAGACGAAGCCAAGCAGCGCTACGTGGCCCGGGTGGCCGAAATAACGGGCGGCGGCAGCGGCAGCACCACGCCCAGCCCCGTGCCCACCGACGGCCAGACCGGCGCCCCCACTCCCACCGACCACGGCGGCCTGCGCGGCGACATCACCGCCGGCGCGCCCTACGGTGGCGAGGACAAGCTCAAAGACCAGCAAGCCTAACCTTACGGGACCCCTGTGGGGCATGACCCCCTCTCCAAAAAAGAGGGGGAACCGGGTTTGCTTCTGGCCATTATTTCGAAACAAGCCTGCTGAAAAGTAGGCTTGTTTGTTTTCAGGGTTTTGTCTGCGCAAAGCTGGTGCCCCCGTTTTTTGGAGAGGGGGTCAGGGGGCAGAGTTGATAAGTTCTGGGTCGCCGCTCGCCACCCCCTAGTCCTCTCCCCGATGGGGAGGGGGAACTAGTTTTTAGCTCTAAAAGCTAGAAATAAGGACTAGAATTAGTCCCCTCTCCCCATCGGGGAGGGGGCTAGGGGGTGGGGTTAACGGGCGGCGAGCCAGAACTTATCAACTCTGGGGTCAGGGGGTAAGGTTACGACCAGAACAAAGACCGCCGTATCATTGCTCCCATCTCCTACTCAACCTGTTCTTAATGGACCGTCGCCTTTTCCTGAATCATGGTACCCGCGTGGCCCTCACCGCCGCCCTGCTGCCCGCCGTAGCCTGCCAATCGACCACCGACAAGAAAATGACGGAGGCCGCCGCTGAAGCCGCTGGCCCTCCCGCCGCTTCAGGCGCGGCAGCTGGCGAGAACGAACCCTTTGCCCTGCACGAAGCCACCGTGGCCGATTTGCAGGAGCGCATGGCCAAAGGCACCGAAACCGCCCGCAGCCTGAGTGAGAAATACCTGGCCCGCATCAAAGCGCTGAACGAAGCCGGACCCATGCTGCGCGCCGTTATCGAAACCAACCCCGATGCGCTCACCATTGCCGATGGCCTGGACCGGGAGCGGAAGGCCGGCAAGCTGCGCGGCCCGCTGCACGGCATTCCGGTACTCATTAAGGACAACATCGACAGCGGCGACCAGATGATGACCACGGCCGGCGCGGCGGCACTCATCGGCCACAAGGCTAAGCAGGATGCCTTCATTGTGCAGAAGCTGCGGGCCGCCGGGGCCGTGCTGCTGGGCAAAACCAACCTGAGCGAGTGGGCCAACTTCCGCTCTTCGCACTCGGTGAGCGGCTGGAGCAGCCGGGGCCGCCAGAGTCGCAACCCCTACGCGCTCGACCGCAGCACCAGTGGTTCCAGTTCGGGGTCGGGCGCGGCGGCGTCGGCCAACTTATGCGCCGTGGCCATTGGCACCGAAACGGATGGCTCGGTGGTATCGCCCGCGTCCTGCAACGGGCTCGTCGGCCTCAAGCCCACGGTGGGCCTGTTGAGCCGCGGGGGCATTATTCCCATTTCCAGCACCCAGGACACGGCCGGCCCCATGGCCCGCACCGTGCGCGACGCGGCCCTGCTGCTGGCCGCGCTGGCCGGCCCCGACCCAGCCGACCCGGCCCGGCTGCCCATCCCAGCCAATACGCCCACCGATTACACCAGCTTCCTCAAAACCGATGCGCTAAAGGGCCAGCGGCTGGGCGTGGAAAAAGCGCACCTAAACGGCCCGCCCGCCGTGGCCGCGCTGCTCAAAGAAGCGGTGGCGGCGCTCAAAGCGCAGGGGGCGACTGTAGTGGAGGTTGAGCTCAACAAGCTGATAAATCCGCTTGGCGAGGCTGAATTCGATGTATTGCTTTATGAGTTCAAGGAAGGTGTGAACAAGTACCTGGCCAGTGCCGGGGCCAGCGTGCGCACCCTGGCCGATGTCATTGCCTACAACAAGGCCCACGCAGCCGAGGCGATGCCGTTTTTCCAGCAGGAAACCCTGATTCAGGCCGAGGCTACCAACGGGCTGAACAATGCCAAATACAAGGCCGCCGTGCTGAAAACGGTGACGGAATCGCGCAAAATCATCGACACCATGCTGCGCACCAACCAGCTCACGGCCATCGTGGGCGCGACGACCGGCCCGGCTTGGTGCATCGATTGGGTGAACGGCGACTACTCCACGGGCACCGATTTTTCAACGCCGGCCGCCGTATCGGGCTACCCGCACCTCACCGTGCCCATGGGGCAGGTGCTCGGGCTGCCGGTGGGCCTTTCGTTTGTGGCAAGTGCTTATCAGGAAGGCCTTTTGCTGGGAATGGGCTATGCCTACGAGCAGGCCACGCACAAGCGGGAAGCCCCGAAGTTTTTACCCACGGTGCAGGCGTAAGCCCGCCTGTCATTGCGAGTGGAGCACAGCGGAACGCGGCAATCCGTCCCCTCGATGCGACTAAGCCTTGAGATGTGACAAGCCTTTTTGTAATAACTTACCAGCAGAAAGCCCTGAATCCGCATGGAATCAGGGCTTTTCACATTAGTATACTTGTCGCTTCGAGAGGATGGATTGACGCCGCTTGATGCGCGGAATGTCGTGCCTCCTCGCAATGACAGCTAGAAAATCTTCCCCGGATTCAAAATCCCATTTGGGTCGAACACGTCCTTTATCCCCCGCATCAGGTTCAGATTAGCTTCTTTCAGCGCGATGCCGATGTAGCCTTTCTGCACCAGCCCGATGCCGTGCTCGCCCGAAATGGTACCGCCCAGCTTCACGCAGAGCTCGAAAATTTCGGAAATGGGCTGGCGCAGGCCCACGTTCCACATCTCGTCGTCCAGCTCGCCGCGGATGATGTTGACGTGCAGGTTGCCGTCGCCGGCGTGGCCGTAGCACACGCTTTTGAACCCCCAGCGGGCTCCTATTTCCTTCACACCGCTGAGCAGCGCGGGCAGCTCAGCGCGGGGTACCACGGTGTCCTCTTCCTTATAGACGGAATTGTAGCGTACTGAATTGCCGATGTTGCGGCGGATTTTCCAGAGCTCGTCCTTCTGGGTCGCGTTGTCGGCGAGCAGGATTTCGCCCACGTCGTACTTCTCCAGCACCTCGTACACTTGCTCAGCTTCCTTATAAAGCTGGTCCAGGTCCTGGCCATCGAGCTCGATGAGCAAATGCGCCGTGATATCCTCGGGCAGCGTGAGCGGGATTTTCAGGTAATCCGAAGACCAGGCAATGGCCTCACGCTCCATAAATTCCATACCCGACGGAATAATCCCGGCCCGAAACACGGCCGAAACGGCTTCGGCGGCCTGCGCTACCTGCCGAAAGGGCACCAGCATCAGAATATTCTGCTGCGGAAACGGCAACAGCCGAAACACTACTTTGGTGATGATGCCCAGCGTACCCTCCGAGCCCACCAGGAGTTGGGTGAGGTTGTAGCCAGTGGAGTTTTTGAGGGTGTTGGCGGCCGTCCAGATGATTTCGCCGGTGGGCAGCACCACTTGCAGGTTCAGGACGTAGTCGCGGGTGGTGCCGTATTTCACGGCTTTGGGGCCGCCACTGCTGTGGGCCAGGTTGCCGCCCAGCGAGCAGCTGCCCTTGCTGGCCGGGTCGGGCGGATAAAACAGGCCCACTTCCTTCACCGCGTTCTGGAACGCCTCGTTCACCACGCCGGGCTCCACGGTGGCCTGCAGGTTGCGCTCGTCAATCTGCACGATTTTATTGAGCCGGTCGGTGCTCAGCACCACGCCGTGGTGAATGGGCAGCGCGCCGCCGCTCAGACCCGTGCCCGCGCCCCGGGGCGTAACAGGGATGCGGTGCGCGTGGCAGAGCCGCATTATCTGGCTGATTTCGTCGGCATCAGCGGGGCGCAGCACCACATCGGGGGCGAAATGCAGGTCCTCGGTGTGGTCGCGGCCGTAGTCGGCATACGCGTCGGCAGTAGCGGTGGCTTCGGCGCGCTGGGCCGTGAGCACGTGCGCGGGGCCAACAATGGCCTCAAAGGCAACAATTAATTCGGGGGTCAGGGCGTTGAAAAGCATCAGCGGAGAAACTAGACGGCCGCGTAAACTATCTTTGCGGCCAATGGGTAGGGTAACAACGAATATACTACCGGGGTTGCTGTTGGCTTTGCTTGCCCTGGCCGGCTGCCACCGCAAGCTCAATTACCGCGACGGGCAGTACCGTTCGGCCCGCGAGATGGTGCGCCTGAAAAAAGGCGGCAGCCGCGTGAGCGCCCGGCCTACGGGGAAAACCAAAACGGTGGGCGTGACGCCCGGCGGCAGCAAAGCCAAGGTGGTAACCCGGCGCGCCCCGCGCCTGGGCAGCGCCACCGGCACGCTGGCTTCGGTGGTTGACGCGGCCCGCTCCTACCAGGGCGTGCCCTACCTCTACGGCGGCACCACGCGGCTGGGACTCGATTGCTCGGGGCTGCTGCAATTGTCCTTCGGCGAGGCTGGTGTGAGCATTCCGCGCTCGTCCAACGAGCAGGCCGTGTGGGGCGAAAACGTGAAGACCAGTGACTTACGGCCCGGCGATTTGGTTTTTTTTGGCGGTTCGCCCGGCAGCCGCACCATCACGCACGTGGGACTGGTGACGGTGGTCGACGACGAGGGCGTGGATTTTATTCACGCCTCAACGTCGCTCGGCGTGGTCGAAAACAGCCTGGAATCGGACTATTACCTCAGTCGATTTATCCGGGCCGTGCGCCCGCGGCTCTAACCTGCTGCCTGCTACCTTTACCTTGAAAATGGACCAGTATGCCGTCATCGACAAATGGTAAATTTATCGTAATGTTAACGGCTCAGGGAAGGGCTTACCTTTGTTCCGCTTTTCAAACAAGCTCATAATTTTCACCAACCTTTTTTGTATGAATACTCTACGCTTACGCCACGTATTTTTGTTGGCGTTAATGCTCTTCACGGCCCGGCTGGGCTGGAGCCAGGGCGCTACTACGGCTGCCATGAGTGGCACTATCGCCGACAAGACTGGTACGGGCCTGCCCGGGGCCACCGTTATTGCCATTCATACCCCAACCAACACGCAGTACGTGGCGCCCACCAACTCGGAAGGCCGCTTCAACATTCAGAACATGCGGGTGGGTGGGCCTTACACGGTTAAAATCACCTTCGTCGGCTTTAAGGATGTCACGCGCGAAGGCATCAACCTGACGCTGGGCCAGAACCTGCGCGTCGACCAGAAGCTGGATGACAGCAGCACCGAGCTGGCGGAAGTGTCCGTGAGCGGCCGCCGCGACCCGGTGATGAACGCCGGCCGCACCGGGGCTGCTACCACCGTGCAGCGCGAACAAATTGAACGCCTGCCCACTATCTCGCGTAGCTTTCAGGACTTTACCCGCCTCACGCCCCAGGCCAACGGCAACTCGCTGTCCGGCCGTAACGGCCGCTTCAATAACATTCAGATTGACGGCGCTTCCAACAACGACTTGTTCGGCCTCGGGGGCTCGGGCGCGCCGGGCGGCCAGGCGGGCACCAACCCTATCTCGCTCGACGCCATCCAGGAGCTTCAGGTAGTTATTGCCCCGTACGACGTGCGGCAGGGCCGTTTCAGCGGCGGCGGCGTGAATGCCGTGACCCGTTCCGGCACCAACGAATTCTCGGGCTCGGCCTTCGTTTTCGGCCGCAACCAGAACACGGCGGGCAAAAGCCCCACGGCTGACCCCGTAACCGGGGAGCGCAGCAAACTGGCCGAGTTCTATGATTATCAGACGGGTTTCCGCCTCGGTGGCCCGGTCATTAAGGATAAGCTGTTCTTCTTCGTGAACGGGGAAGTTACCCGCCGCAGCGCGCCGCTGCTCTTCCGCGCCGGTGGTGTTGGCGAAACAGGCTCGAACGTTGTGGGCTTCGTGAACAATGACCAATTGCAGTCGATTTCGAACAAGCTGCGCGACTACGGCTACGACGCCGGCTCGTTTGGTGAAATCAACGCGGAGACCCGTAGCAACAAGGCCTTTGCCCGCCTGGACTGGAACATCAACCAGAACCACCAGCTCACACTGCGCCACAACTTCGTGGATGCATCGGACGACAACATCAGCCGGAGCCAGACCAACTTCCGCTTCGGCAACAACGGCTACCAGTTCCTGAGCAAGACCAACTCGACGGTAGCGGAATTGAAGAGCCGCTTCGGCAACCGCTTCGCCAACAACCTGCTGGTGGGCTACTCTACTATCCGCGATAGCCGCACCACGCGGGGCGGCCTGTTTCCCTCCATCACCATCACGGCGGGCAACGGCACCATCAACGCCGGCTCGGAATTCAGCTCGGTGGCCAACCGCCTCGACCAGGACATTCTGGAAATCAACGACAACTTCAACATCTTCGCCGGTAAGCACGTCATCACCATCGGCACGAACAACGAAATTTTCCGTTTCGATAACCTGTTCGTACAAAGCACCGAAGGCCGCTACGATTTCCCCAGTGTTGATGCCTTCCTGGCCAACACGGTGTCGGGCACCGGCTTCCGCTACCGCCAGAACTTTGCCCTGCCCAGCGGCAAGCCCACGGCGAAGTTTGGCGCGGCCCAGTTCGGCCTCTACGCCCAGGACGAATTCAGCTTGCTCGACAACCTGCGCGTAACGGGTGGGCTGCGCTTCGACCTGCCGGTGTACTTCGACAAGCCTTCGAGCAATCCCAAGGTGCAGGCGGCCTTCGCCGATGCGAACGCCCAGGGCCCCGCCTACGACGTGCAAACCGACCGAACCCCCAAGAGCCGCCTGCAGGTGTCGCCGCGTATCGGCTTCAACTGGGACGTGCGCAAAGACCAGTCCTTTCAGGTTCGCGGTGGGGTAGGCGTCTTCACCGGCCGCCCGGCCTACGTGTGGATTTCTAACCAGTACGGCAACACCGGCGTCGACTTCGCCACCTTCGACTCGAACAATACGTCCAGCCCCCTGCCTGCCAACGGCCTGGCTCTGAACTCGAACTACACCGTTACGCGCGACCAAGTTCGCAATACGCCGGCCACCGCCGCCCGCGGCAGCATTGCCGTCACGGATAAAGACTTCCGCAACCCGCAGCTGCTTCGTACCAACATCGCGTTTGATTACCTCCTGCCTTACGGCATCGTGGCCACGGCCGAAGGTATCTACTCCAAGACGCTGAACGACGTGCTGCCGCTGGATATCAACCTGGCAGCCCCTCTTACCAACGCTGATGGAACGCCGCGCACGCTGCAGGGCGATGGCCGCCCCGTGTACGCGACGGGTGCCGGCCGCTTCCGCAACAGCGCCGACTTCAACAACGTAATTCTGCTTTCCAACACCAGCCAGGGCTACCAGTACAGCGTAACCGGCGAATTGAAGAAGCAGCTGAACAACGGCCTGTTTGCCTCCACGGCCTACACCTACGGCCAGTCGCGCGACCTGTACTCGGGCTCCAGCTCCACGGCCGTATCGATTTGGGAGTTTAACCCCCACGCGGCCGACCCGAATAACCTGCCCCTGTCATACTCCAACTTCGACCTGCGCCACCGCGTGATTGGCTCGCTCTCCTACCGCAAGGCGTATGCGAAGCACTTTGCTACCACGTTTTCGGCCTTCTACAATGGCCAGTCGGGCTCGCCTTTCTCCTACAGCTACTTTGGCGGCGACATCAACGGCGACGGCGGCGCGTTCCAGAGCAACTCGAATGACCTGATTTACATCCCGCGCAGCCAGAACGAAATTGTGCTGGTAACGGCCAGCAACAACGACCGCCGCACGCCGGCCCAGGCGTGGAGCGAGCTGAACGCCTTCATCGAGAACGATGACTACCTCAGCAAGCACCGCGGCGAGTACGCGGCCCGCAACGGAGCCCGCACCCCCTGGCAGCACCGCGTCGATGTGCGCTTGATGCAGGACATCTACGTGCAGGTAGGCAGCAAAACCCACACCTTCCAGCTCACGGCTGACGTCACCAACTTTGGCAACCTGCTGAACAATGAGTGGGGCCGCGACTACTTCGTAGCCAACCAGAACTTTGGCCTGCTGCGCTACCAGGGGCTCGAAAACGGCACCACCGGCCGCCCCACGTTCAGCTACGGCACGGGTACCGCTGCTACCCCCACTGAGGCCTACCAGATTAGCCAGCTGGCTTCGCGCTGGCAGGCCCAGTTTGGCGCTCGTTACTTGTTTTAATCAGTCAGTTTAGCTAATCGCACTTTCGTATGAAATTTTCTTTTGTTTCGCTTGTCACCAAACTCACGCTGGCTACCTCAGTAGCCGGCGCGCTGGTTGGCTGCGATGACCCTACTTATCCTACTCCGACTCCCGTTACCACGTCCAGCGTGGGCCAGGCCCAGGTGTTGGTCGTGAACGCCGCGCCGGGCACTACGGGCACCAGCATTACCCTCGACAACGCTGCCTTTGGCTCCGCCCTGCCCTATCTGGGGGTTTCGACGGCAACTTCGGTGGCGGCCGGCCTGCGCCTGTTCATCTACAATGAGCCGACCAATATTCCGGCTACGCCGGTGGTTACGCCCCCGCCCACTATCCCGCTGCCCGTCGTAACGGTGGCGCGGCCCGTCGTGTCGCGCGCTGCCTTTTTGGGTGGTACCAACTACACCACTTTTATTACCGACCTGCCCACCCGGGCCTATGCCGCCCCCGTGACGGCTACTTCCGACCAGGGCGGCATCCGGCTCGTGACGCTGACCGATAACCTGGCCCCGCCCGCAGTGGCGACGAATGCCAAGATTCGCTTTGTGAACCTGGCACCGACAGCCACGGGCGGTAGTACCACTTACGGCATTTTCAACTCCCTGACGCAAGCTCCGCTGTTCTCGGCAGTGCCTATCCGTGCCTATCGGGCAACCACCAACACGTCGACGGCTACCCCACCCGTTACGACCACCTTCGCCAACTTCACCGAGGTAGCGGCTGGCACTTACACGCTGGATGTTCGCAGCGTCGCTACTACCCCACTCCCCGGTACGCTGTTCCCAACTACTTTCGTGGCCGGTAAAATATACACCTTGTACACCCGAGGTATAGCCGGCAATACGACTACCCCGTTGGGTATTTCGGTGGTCACGCACAATTAATCAGCTCAGGCGCTGAGTTTTAGAAGACGGCTGGATGTAAATCCAGCCGTCTTTTTTTGTGCCATAGCACTGTCATTCAACGTGAGCGGGCTTAGCAATGCAGCTGAGTAGTCGGGCAGCAGCAATCGTAATTATTCCATAACACAGGCCCACGTGTATTAGCCGTACTTTTGTGCTCGATTTTTGGCAGGTGCTTTTTCAACTCTCACCAATTTCTTCTGTATGAATAATAAACGTTTACGCCACCTGTTTCTGTTGACGCTGATGCTCTTCACCGCCCGTTTGGGCTGGAGCCAGGGCGCTACTACGGCTGCCATGAGTGGCACCATCGCCGACAAGACCGGCGCGGGCCTGCCCGGGGCCACCGTTATTGCCGTTCATACGCCAACCAACACGCAGTACGTAGTGCCCACCAACTCGGAAGGCCGCTTCAACATCCAGAACATGCGGGTGGGACCCTACACGGTGAAGGTGACTTTTGTGGGCTACAAAGACGTAGTTCGCAACGACATCAACCTGACGCTGGGCCAGAACCTGCGCTTCGACCAGAAGCTGAACGACGCCAGCACCGAGCTGACGGAAGTGACCGTGAGCGGCCGCCGCGACCCGGTGATGAACGCCGACCACACCGGGGCCAGTACCACGATTCAGCGCGAAACCATTGAGCGTCTGCCCACTATCAGCCGCTCATTCGATGACTTCACCCGCCTCACGCCCCAGGCCAATGGCCAGAGCTTCGGCGGGCGGAGCGGCGGCTACAACAACATCACCATCGACGGAGCCATCTTCAACAACTCCTTCGGCCTGTCTCCGACGGTGGGTGGCCAGGCCAACGCCCAGCCGATTTCGCTCGATGCCATCGACCAGATTCAGGTGAGCATCGCCCCTTACGACGTGCGCCAGGGCTCGTTTACGGGGGCCGGCATCAACGCCGTGACCCGCTCGGGCTCGAACAAGTTCACGGGTTCGGTCTACGGCTTCTACCGCAACCAGAACTTCGTGGGCAGTAAGGTAGGCGACTTTGAGCGCGACTTCCCCAACTTCAACCTGAAGAACTTCGGTTTTCGCGCCGGCGGCCCCATCATCAAAGACAAGCTGTTCTTTTTTGTCAATGCCGAGCAGGAAGACCGCATCGACCCGCCCGCGGGCAGCTACATCGCCAACCGCGACGGGGCCCCGGCCCCCGGCCCGAACTCCACCACCTCGGCGGCTTCGGTACGCGACCTTGATATTCTGAAAAACTTCCTCAAGGACAACTACGGCTACGATGCCGGGGCGTACCAGGATTATGACCTGCGCTCGTTCAGCCGCAAAGCCACTGCCAAGCTCGACTGGAACATCAGCAGCAACCACCGCTTCAGCGTGAAGTACAACTACCTGCGCTCGTACCGCGATGTGCCGCCCAGCGGCTCGGGAGCCATCGGGCCGGCCAACATTGGCCGTTCGCAGTCGCAGTTTGGTCTGCCTTTCGCCTCTTCGTACTACGTCATCAACAACAACCTCAACTCCGTCATTGCCGAGTTGAACAGCACCTTTGGCAGCCGGTTTGCCAACAACCTGACCGCCGGTTATTCCGCCTTCCGCGACGAGCGCGAGAGCCTGGGCGGCAGCCGGTTTCCGTTGGTTGATATCGGAACGGCTACCGCACGCACGGCGGCCGGCGGCGGGGTTTCCGCCGCCAACAGCTACACGACCTTCGGCTACGAGCCCTTCACGGCTTTCAACGTGCTGAACTCGGACGTGTACCAGCTGGGCAACAACTTCACGGCCTTTCTGGGCAAGCACAACCTGACGTTGGGCACCTATAACGAGCTGTATAAGTTCACCAACGGCTTCTCCCCCAACTACAACGGTGCGTACACCTTCAACGGGCTCGACGATTTTTACGCCGCTGCCCGCACCACCGCCGCGCCCCTGGGCTACACCCGCAACGGTGCTACCGGGGTGCTCACGGCTAACACCACGGGCACGCTGGCCTTTCCGCAGCGCTACAACCTCTCCTACTCGGCGCTCCCCGATGGCTCGTTTCCCTTTGCCGTAACCGAGGCCGCGCAGATTGGCCTGTACGCGCAGGATGAATGGAGCCCCCGGAGCAACCTGAAAGTGACCGTGGGCCTGCGCGGCGATGTGCCGATTATTTTCTCGGAAATTGCCCGCAACGAAAACGCGGCCAACCTGACCTTCCGCAACGGCGTGAAGCTGGAAACCAACAAGCTGCCCGACACCAAAGTGCTGCTCTCGCCGCGCATCGGTTTCAACTGGGACGTGAACGACGACCGCAAAACCCAGTTGCGCGGCGGCACGGGCGTGTTCACGGGCCGCATTCCGTTCGTGTGGCTGTCGAACCAGGCCGGCAACAACGGCGTGCAGTTTGGCTCGTTCTCGCGCACCGGGCCGCAGGTGTCGGCGGCGGTGAACCCAAATGACCCGACGGGTCCGGCAGGCAACTACTTCGACCCGAACCCAGACCGCTACCGTCCCGCCGGCGCGGCCGCCAACACCCAGTACAACCTGGCCGTCACAGCCCGCGACTTTAAGTTTCCGCAGGTGTGGCGCACCAACCTGGCCGTAGACCAGGAGCTGCCCGGCGGCGTGATAGCCACCCTGGAGGCCCTCTACACGAAGGACCTGAATGCCGTGTACTTCCAGAATGTGAACCTGCCCCAGCCCATTGGCCGCGCCAATGGTCCTGACACCCGACCCATTTTCTACTCCTTTGGCGTGCCCAATACCACGGGGCCAAACGCGGGCCTCTACACGCTGGCCCCGGTGGGCACTGCCCCCAACACCCAGCCCAGCCTGATTCAGAATAACCGTCTCTACAACGGTCAGGGCGGCGCGTCGGCCACCAATCCCGTCATCACCGATGCCATCCTGATGAAGAATACCAACAAGGGATACTCCTACTCGGTAACGGGGCAGCTCCAGAAATCCTTCAGCAATGGCCTCTACGCCATGGCGGCCTACACCTACACCGATTCCCGCTCGGTGAACGACGGCGGCAGCATTGCCCAGACCAACTGGCGCGACCGCCAGGTGTCGGGCGACCCGAACGCCAACGTGCTGAGCTATTCTAACTTCCTGCAGCAGCACCGCGTCATTGCCTCGCTCTCGTACCGCCGCGAATACCTCAATCACCTCGGCACCACGTTCTCGCTGTTTTACGAGGCCGCTCCGGCGGGCCGCTTCTCCTACACCTACGCCGGCGACATGAACGGCGACAACTCAGGTGGCGCGGGCAATGACCTGATGTACATTCCCCGGAATCAAAGCGAGATTATGCTGCGCGACATCACCATTTCAAGCGCGCAGGGCGGCGGTACCTACTCGGCCGCCCAGCAGTGGACGGACCTCAACAAGTATATTGACCAGGACGACTACCTGAAAACGCGGCGCGGTGAGTATGCCGAGCGCAACGGGGCCGTACGTCCCTGGCAGAACCGCCTGGACGTGCGCCTGCTGCAGGACCTTTTCACTTCCATCGGCGATAACAAGAACACCTTGCAGCTGAGCATCGACGTGTTCAATATCGGCAACCTGCTCAACAGCAGCTGGGGCACCTTCCGCACGGCCAACGTGTCCAACCCGTTGTCTTTTGCCGGCTACGACCTGCAGGGCCGGCCCAATTTCACCTTCCCTTACCTGACCAATCAGCGCATCGTTACCCCGGCCATTCCGGCCACCGGTAGCGACCCCGCCGTGCCGGCAGTGCTCGCGCCCGGCGTTCCGCTCACCCAAACCTTCCGCAATGAGACCGGCGGCCTTGGTTCGCGGTGGCAGGCGCAGGTTGGCATTCGCTACATCTTCAACTAAGTCTTTCGGCTAACTGAAGCCTCGAAGCGGGCAGGAAGCAATTCCTGCCCGCTTTTTTTGTGGCTGATTGCTTGGCAATTGCGGCATTTCAGCAAAAAAAGTATGCCCACGGCTTGCCAAACCGCAAAACGGCTGTACTTTTGTCGAACCAAAGCGCAAATGGCACGGCGGTAAACAACAAATCAGGGGGATTAGCTCAGTTGGCTAGAGCGCTTGCATGGCATGCAAGAGGTCATCGGTTCGACTCCGATATTCTCCACTGAAGATGTGAATGAAGATAAAAAGCCCGACCAGGAAACTGGTCGGGCTTTTTGTTTGAATTGGAATTTACCAGCTGCTGTTACGCAGCAGAATGTAGCGCGGACTTTGTAGTCCGCGAGTCTGCGCCGTGTAGTGGTTGTAGCGGCGCAGACTTGCGGACTACAAAGTCCGCGCTACATCCCCCGAGGCGCTTTAACAAGGAGAGTGCGTAACAGCAGTTACCAAAACAACCAACTCCCCTCCCTTACCAAGGAGGGGATGTTTCAGCTTCGCTGAAACGGGGGTGGTGCCACCGGAGGAGGGCATTGCACGGCATCCGGGCAATTGGACCAGACCGACGCGGTAATTATCGTTCGGGTGTCGTGCAACGAATCGAACCACCCCCGTTTTTGCTACGCAAAAACTCCCCTCCTTTTCCAAGGAGAGGAGTTTTCCGTTCACTGATTTCCTGGTCCCGCGCCCTACACGAACAGGCCGTCGACTGACAGGTACCGCTCGCCGGTATCGTAGCAGAAGGTGAGGATGCGGGCATTCTGCGGCACGTCGACCAGCTTCTTGGCAATGGCGGCCAGGGAAGCTCCCGACGATACGCCCACGAAAATGCCTTCTTCGCGAGCGGCGCGGCGGGTCATTTCGTACGCCTCTGCCTGCGACACCTGAATCACGCCGTCGAGGATGTTGACGTGCAGGTTCTCGGGAATGAAGCCGGCTCCGATGCCTTGGATGGGGTGCGGCCCCGGTGCGCCACCGCTGATAACGGGCGAGGCCTCCGGCTCCACGGCAAAGGTTTTCATGTTGGGAAAATGCGGCTTCAGCACTTCGGTAACGGCCGTGATGTGGCCGCCGGTGCCCACGCCGGTGATGTGGAAATCGAAGCCCTCGGGGGCATCGCGCAGAATTTCCTGGGCCGTAGTCTCGGCGTGAATACGCGGGTTGGCGGGGTTGGAAAACTGCATAGGCATCCAGGCGCCGGGCGTGTTCTTCACAATTTCCTGAGCCTTCTCGATGGCTCCTTTCATGCCTTTTTCGCGGGGCGTGAGTTCCAGGTTGGCTCCGTAGGCTGCCATCAGGCGGCGGCGCTCGATGCTCATGCTCTCGGGCATGACGAGGGTGAGCTTGTAGCCCTTCACGGCGGCCACCAGGGCCAGGCCCACGCCCGTGTTGCCGGAGGTGGGCTCCACAATCAGGCTGCTCTTCGTGATGAGGCCATCCTGCTCGGCCTGCTCTACCATGGATAGGGCAATCCGGTCCTTGATGGAGCCGCCGGGGTTGGCGCGTTCCAGCTTCATCCACACCTCCACATCGGGGCGGGTAGCGGCAAACAGGCGGTTGATACGTACCAGCGGCGTGCTGCCAATGGTTTCAAGAATGGAATTGGCTTTCATGAGAGTTGATTGGTTTTCGGGGTTGTAGCGCGGGCTTTGTAGTCCGCGTTTGCATCGTTCGCACGCGGACTACAGAGTCCGCGCTACATTCAAATTGAAAAAACCAGCTCGGCGGCCGGGTCCACGCTGCGGGAGATGTTGATGTGGGCGCGGTGGTATACGCGCGAATGCGAGGGTACGCTTTCGGTCAGCCAGACGTTGCCCCCGATGATGCTGTAGGCTCCGATTACCGTGCTGCCCCCCAGAATGGTGGCACCGGCATAAATCACGGCGTAGTCTTCGATAGTGGGGTGGCGCTTGGTGCCCTGCAGGCCCTTGGTGACGCTAAGCGCCCCCAACGTGACGCCCTGGTATATCTGCACGTTGGCCCCGATAACGGCCGTTTCGCCGATGACGATGCCCGTGCCGTGGTCGATGCAAAAGGCCGGGCCAATCTGCGCGCCGGGGTGAATATCGATGCCCGTACGCTGGTGGGCGTATTCGCTGAGCAGGCGCGGCAGGCGGGGCAGGCCGCGCTGGTACAGGGCGTGCGCCAGCCGATACAGCGCCGTGGCGTAGAAGCCGGGGTACGAGCTGATGATTTCGGCCAGGCCCTGCGCGGCCGGGTCGCTGGCCAGGATGGCGGAGGCATCGCGCAGCAGGGCGGCCCGCAGGACTGGTAACTGCGCGGTAAACTCCCCGGCCAGCTCGGCGGCCGGGGCGGGCAGGGCCGGCACCTGGGCCAGCAGCACGGCCAGCTCGGCCCGGAAGTGGTGCAGCTCGGCGGCCACGGCGTCGGCCGTAGGCAGGGGCCGTTCGGCGCGCTGGGGGAAAAGCAGGGCCAGCAGGCCATCGGCGAGGGCGCAGAAAGCGGCACCGGGCAGGGCGTCCGGGGCTACGGCATGGGCCTGGGCCAGCTGTTCAATAAAAGAATGTGGAGACACGAAAGCGGGAAAAAGGTAGCCGAAATAACCGGGGCCTGTAACCACTCCGCTGCCCAAAGGTTTCGGATATCGGCGGCAACGCCCCGGTGGCTTTCGTCGTTTAGCAAAAGCCAAAAGGGGCATTACTACAGGCCCTGACGAACAAGGTACTTCCATATTTCACTTTCTCCAACTCCTTCATCATGTCTGATACCACCATCACCAAAGTTGATTCGCACTACTCTCCTACCGGCCCCGATGGCGAGAAATACCTGGCCTCGGGCAAGCACGTAGCCATGCGCATGTGGGAAAACGAGCAGCCCGGTGAGCCCAAAACGCCCGCTACGCGGCCCTACGAAACGGTGGGCTACGTGCTCAGCGGCCGCGCCGAGCTGCACCTGGCCGGCCAGGTCGTTATTCTGGAAGCCGGCAATTCGTGGGTAGTGCCTCAGAACGCGGAGCATACCTACAAGATTCTGGAAAGCTTCTCGGCAGTGGAAGCGACTTCGCCCCCGGCGCAGGTACACGGGCGCGATGGCGAATAAAACAGTAGTTGCCTACTAAGGGGCTATCCGAAAAGGCAAGAAAAGAACGGTCATGCCGAGCGCAGCCGAGGCATCTTGCGTGCAGCAGTAAGCAGCCGCCACCTCAACAAAGCGGGTGAGATGCCTCGGCTGCGCTCGGCATGACGGCCTATTCGGATAGCCTCTAGGGCAGTTCTCGGGTTGGTGTAAGGGCGCTACTGCGAAGCCCGTACACTAACTTGAAAATTGCTCTACGTTAAGTAGGTCGTGGGAATTAGTTTGACTTATCAGCACGTCATGCTGAGCCCGTCGAAGCATCTCTACCGCTTCACTGAACGGCCCTGCTGAAGCGGTAGAGATGCTTCGACTGCGCGGACGCCAGATAGGCATGACGTTCTTTTTTATTGCAAAGTAATTTACCCGACCTACTTATTAGTCAGTAGCTGTCAGTTGTTTTCAGGACGACAATCACCTGACTGACAACCAACAACGAGCAACTGACAACTCGTTTACTTTTGAACGACTACTTGATGAACACCCGTGAATTGGGCCACACCGGCCAGCAGGTTTCGGCCCTGGGGCTGGGCTGCATGTCGATGGCCTCGGACTACGCCTATGGGCCCAGCGATGAGCGCGAAGCCGTGGCCACCCTGCACCGTGCGCTGGACCTGGGCATCACGTTCTGGGATACGGCCGATGTATATGGCTTCGGGGCCAACGAAACCCTGCTGCGGCCGGTGCTGGCCACGCAGCGTCAGCGGGTGTTTCTGGCTACCAAGTTCGGCTTCGTGGCCGATGGGCAGGGCGGCACCCGCCTGGATGTGCGCCCCGAGCGCGTGGCCGCCGCCTGCGACGCCAGCCTGCAACGGCTGGGCATCGACACCATCGACCTGTATTACGCCCACCGCATCGACCCGGCCGTGCCCGTGGAAGAAATGGTGGGCGCGATGGCCGACCTGGTAACGGCCGGCAAAGTGCGGTTTCTGGGCCTTTCGGAGGCATCGGCGGCGTCGCTGCGGCGAGCGGCGGCCACGCACCCGATAGCGGCGCTGCAATCAGAATACTCCCTGTTTACCCGCGACGTGGAGGCGGAAATCCTGCCCGCCTGCCGCGAATTGGGTGTCAGTCTGGTCGCATTTTCGCCCCTCGGCCGGGGGTTGCTTACCAACCCCGGCCCCCAGCTGGCCGAGCAGGATTTGCGGCGCACCATGCCCCGCTTTGGGGAGGAAGTGGGCGATGCCAACGCGCCGCTGGTAGCGGGCCTGCATGCGCTGGCGCAGGCTAAAGGCATCAGCACGGCGCAGTTGGCGCTGGCCTGGCTGCTGCGGCAGGATGAGCACCTCATCCCGATACCGGGCACCAAGCGCCGGAAATACCTGGAGGAAAATGCCGGCGCGGCCGGGGTAGCGCTGACGGGTGCCGAAACGCAGCAGCTGCAGGAGCTGCTGGCGGCCCACCCCGTGGCCGGGGCCCGCTACGGCGAAGGAGCCCTGCGCCTCGTGAACCGCTAGCGTCGTTGACGCGGCCAGGCAGGCGGCCTGTTATCCGGCAGCCTGGGCTACGGTAACCCAGTCGTACACCATTTTCATCAGCGAGGCTTCCTCAAATGGCTTGGTCAAATAGTCGTTCATGCCCGCGGCCAGGCACTTTTCGCGCTCGCCGGTAATGGCATTGGCCGTGAGGGCGATGATGGGCACGGCCAGCCCCAGCTGCTCGCGGAGCACGGCCGTGGCCTGGTAGCCGTTCATCACGGGCATTTGCACGTCCATCAGAATCAGGTCGAACTCCTGCGCCCGGGCCAGCTCCACGGCTACTTGTCCGTTGAGGGCTTCCGTGACCACCAACTCCGAATTGGTTAGAAAGATGGCGGCCAGCATGCGGTTGAACGCATTATCCTCTACCAGCAGAATGCGTTTACCGCGCAGCAGATGGGGCAGGCCGGTAAAGTCGGAGCCTTCCCTGTGGGGCACATCCTGTCCCGTGCCGATGGGCAGACGCAGGGTGAAGCGACTGGTGGTGCCCTGATTTTTCTGGCTTTCAATCCGCAGTTCACCGCCCATCAGCTCCACCAGCTTTTTGCTGATGCCCAGGCCCAGGCCCGTGCCGCCAAACTGCCGGGTAACGGAAGAATCTTCCTGACTGAAATCGTCGAAAACCTGGGCCAGAAACCCCGCCTCAATGCCGATGCCCGTGTCCTGGATGGCAAACTCTACCACGACCAGGCCGGCCTCGTGCGTCTCGGCCACCAGCGTGCAGCGCACGTCCACCGTTCCTTTCTCAGTGAATTTCACTGCATTACCCGCCAGATTAAGCAGCACTTGGGTAATGCGGTAGGGGTCGCCGAGCAACACGTCGGGCAGGCCGGGGCCCAAGTGGGTCACGAAGTTCAGGCCCTTCTCTTCGGCTTTGAAATGCAGGGTTTTTTCGACCTGGCCGCACACCTGGGCGGGACTGAAGCCAATGTGCTCAACGGCCAGGTGCCCGGCTTCGATTTTCGACAGGTCGAGAATGTCGTTGATGATAACGAGCAGGTTTTCGGCCGATGAGGTAATGGCGTGCAGGTAGCTGGTCTGGGGGCCGATGAGGCTGGTTTTGGACAGCAGCTGGCTCATGCCCAGAATGGCATTCATGGGCGTGCGAATCTCATGGCTCATATTGGCCAGAAAATCCTGCTTGGTCCGGGTGCTGATTTCGGCCAGGCCCTTGGCCTCGCGCAGGCTGGCCTCGAGCAGTTTCTGGGGCGTCACGTCAAGGAAAATGCCGATGGAGCCCACGTGCTGGCGGTGGTCGTCGTAGAGCGGGGCCCCGCTCACCAGCAGCCACTTCAGGGCCCCGGTTTTGGTGGTTACGGCAATTTCGTAGGAGTCGGCAATGCCTTGCTGTCGGCTGTGCAGCTTGGTTTCTACAAGTTCCAGGTCGTCGCCGGTGAGCAGCAATGGCGAGAGGCGCTGGCCAGCCAGCTCAGTGCTGGAGAAGCCGGTCATATCGCAAAAGCTTTGGTTGGCGTAGAGCAGGTGGTCGTTCAGGTCGGCTTCCACCAGGCCGAGCGACATGTTCTCGATGATGCCGCGGTATTTTTCTTCGCGCTGGCGCAGGTCGGCCTCGGCCTTGGTGCGGGCCGTGATGTCGGCGTACTTCCAGAGGTGGCCGAGGTGGCGGTCCTGGTCGAATATCGGCACGAAGTCCCGCTGCAGAATGCGCCCGTCGCGCAGGCTCACGCGGTCGCCTGCCACGGGCAGGCGGCGTTGCAGCAGCGCATTGATGCGCGCCACGTATTGGGTGGGGTTTTTGACAAATTTCCGGGAGCCCTCGGCCAGCGCGGCTCCGGCTTTGCCAATGAGCTGCGCGGGGGCCAAAGGCACCTCCAGCAGGCGGCTGAAGGCTTCGTTGGCCAGCACGATGCTGCGGTTTTCATCTTCGAGCACCAGGCCTTCCTGGAAGTTGGCAATGACCGTGGACAGGCGCTGGCTGGAAGCGTCGAGGGCCTCTTTGGCTTTTTTCAGCTCGGTGATGTCGGTTTGTAGTCCCGTGAGGATGAGGGGCTCCCCGGCGGTATCGCGGGCCGTAACCTGGCCCCGGCCCATTACCCACTTATACGTCCCGTCTTTGCATTGAATGCGGTATTCGGCCGCTGCCTGCGGCGACTTCCCTCGCAGGTAAGCCCGCGCAATGGCCAGCACCGGCCTCAAATCATCGGGGTGCACATGCCCCAGCCAGGTACCGTAGTCATTCGAAAACTCATCATCCTGATACCCGAGCATGGCCTTGTAGTCGGCCGAATAGTAGATATCCTTCGTCTGCAGGTTGAGTTCCCAGGCACCGTCGCCAAAACCATCCACGGCCAGGCGCCAGCGGATGTCGCTCTCTCGCATCGCGGCCTGCGCTTGCCTGAGCGGCGTGATATCGAGAAGAATGCCACTATACCCCAGCCACGACGGCCCGGAGCTGGTCAGGATGGAGCTGCCGCGCATCCAGCGCACGGGCTGGCCTGGGGCCACAATGCGGAATTCGTGTAGCCAGGGTGCCCGGTTGCTGGTCGCCGTATCCAACGACTGCCTGAAGCCCGCCAGGTCGTCGGGATGAATAAACTCCATCATGCGGTCCAGCGTCCGGGGGTGAATGCCGAACAGCTCCACCAGTTTCGGGCTCGCGTAGTCGAAATGGAATGTCCCATCGTCGTTCATCCGCCATTCGTAGAGCACGCCGGGCACATTTTCAGTAAGGTCGCGGAAGCGCTGTTCGCTTTCAACCAGCCCAATTTGCGCCTGCTTCCACCCCGTAATATCCTCCAGCAGGCCCACGAAGCTCGCCGGCCCACCAGCCGCGGCGGCCACGGGCTGCACCCGCACCCGCAGCCAGCCCTCGGAACCCGGCCGCGGGTTGCGCACCTCGTACTGAAAGGGCACCTTCCGGTCTATGCCGTCCTGAATGAGGGCCAGAATGACCGGGTCGCGCAGGTTGGGCCGCAGAAACGAGGCCGGATTACGCCCCTGTACCTCGGCGAGTTCCAGCCCGCACAGCGCGGTAAAGCCCTTGTTTATCCATTGCACGGAGCCATCGGGGCCGCACAGGATTACCGCCGTATGGGTTTCCTCCAGCAGGTAAGTCCACAGGCTGGCGGGCACCTGCGCTACAGGCACTCCGTCGGAACGGCGTTGCTCGGCCAGTTCGGCCCGTAGCGTGGCATTTTCAGTGCGCTGCTGTTCCAGGGCCGCTTCTAGCTCCGCACGGGTCATAGCATCTTTGGGTGTATTTTCTGTTTATTGGTACCGGTATTGTTCCGGTCATGTCCGCCTTAGGCAGGCCAGCCACCGCCGCTAATTGTCAGACAATTCGGCAAAAAGACTGGCATGCCGCGGACAAAGATTACGAAAATTTCTATAATCCGGACTTAGCAGACCGGATAATGGCCCGCGTATGCCACCCCCTAGTCAGTTGCTAATCAGGCAGCGTGCGCACATAGCTGTGCGACACCGGCACCGGGCCAGCCACGCCGTGCTGGGCCAGCGCCTGCTGCAGCTGCTCGATGAGCCGGGCCTGCGCGGGCACATTGAGGCCGGCCAGGGTATAGGCCCGGAAAACCACCGCCATGCCGCCCGGCCGCAGGGCCGTAACTATCACCTGCGGCGCGGGCGTGGCCAGCACGTCGGCATCGGCTTGCATCAGCGGAATCGCCCAGCCGCGCAGGGCGCTCAGGTCGGTGCGGTTGTCCAATTCGGCCGGAATCTCAACCACAGCTTTGTTTTGGGCTGTCTTATTAACGATGACGTTGTTGGACGTAGCCCCGTTGGGCAGAATAACGGTATCGCCCTGGGGCGTAACGAGGATGGTATTGAAAATTTGAATATCCCGTACTTCGCCCGTTTTACCCTGCGATTCGATGGTATCACCCACTATGTAGGGCTTGAAAATGAGGATGAGCACCCCGCCCGCGAAGTTGGCCAGCGTACCCTGCAACGCCAGGCCCACCGCCAGGCCCGCCGCCCCCAGAATTGCTACAAACGACGTGGTTTCGAAGCCTATCATGCCGGCCACGGTTATCAGCAGCAGCACTTTGAGCACGATGTTGACCACGCTGGTCAGGAACGAGGCCAGCGAGACATCAAGCCGTCGGGCCGCCGCCGCAATCAGCCGGCTAACCCACCCAACTGCCCACCACCCCACCATTAGCGCCAGCCCGGCCATGAGCACCCGGGGCAGATAAAGCATCGCCAGCGCCTGAAACTGCTGGCCGTAGGTGGTAATCTGATTCATCGATAAGGATTGACTGGAAAGGGTTTGCAACAGAAAGGTAATTTCGCGCTGGTTATGGGATGTTTAGACTTATTCCTAAACGAAGCTTAGTATAAAAGAACGTCATGCAGAGCGCAGCGAAGCATCTTTACCGCAATAGTAAATGAGGTAAGTAGGTCGGAGGAATCACTTTGCAATAAAAAAGAACGTCATGCCTATCTGGCGTCCGCGCAGTCGAAGCATCTCTACCGCTTCAGCAGGGCCGTTCAGCGAAGCGGTAGAGATGCTTCGACGGGCTCAGCATGACGTGCTGATAAATCAAACTAATTCCCAGGACCTACTTACTTCCCCGGTAAAGATGCTTCGCTGCGCTCTGCATGACGTTCTTCTTAATTCAGGAATAGCTCTTTTCGTTACAGTACCGGCACCAGCTCCACGCTCAGAATCTGGTCCCCGATTTCGAGCTTGTGCACCACGTCCATGCCGCCCACTACCTGGGCGAAGATGGGGTAGCGGCCATCCAGGTGCGGGGTGGCCGTGTGGGTAATGAAGAACTGACAGCTCTCGGTGTCTTTCCCGGCCGAGGCCAGACCCACGCTGCCTTCCTCGTAGCGCAGGTCGCCGAATTCGGAGCGCAGGTTATAGGGGACGCTGCCGTTGCCATCGCCGCGCGGGTCGCCGCCCTGGGCCACAAAGTTGGGCACCACGCGGTGGAAATACAGCTTATCGTAGAATCTCTGGTTGATAAGCGTGACGAAGCTGGCCACCGCGCCGGGCGCTTCGTTGGGCTTCAGCTCCAGCAGAATAATCCCCTTGGAGGTTCGCAACCGCACCTGCTGGCCCAGCGGCACGCCCTGCACCACGGCCCAGTCGATGGGGTGCTGCTGAGCCCTAGCCAGGGGCGTGGGCGTCGGCTTGGGCGCTTTCTCCAGCTTATCCAGCGCCTGTTGAATCCCCTGCCAGGCCTCAATTTCCCGCGGCAGCTGCAGCTTGGCCTGCGCCTGACGCAAAGCGGCCACGTCAGCAGCCTGAGTTTCGGGATAGAGCTTGGCATCGGCCAGGGCCTCGGCGGCGATTCCGAGCTGGGCCACGTCACCACCAGCCAGCGCCTGGCGCATGGCGGCGGCAAAATCGGCCTGCCGGGCTACCGGGAAATCGGCCTCGCGGCGCATTGTCAGCAGCGCGGCCAATGCGTAGCCAGCCACCACCGGCGACTGGCCCGCCGCAAACGCCTCGGTGCGCACAAAGTCGAACGCAGTGGGGTCTTCGCTCAATGCTTCCAGCAAAAAGCCTTTTTCGTACACCGTGGGCGCGGTGGGGTAGCGTTTCTCAATGGTCTCGACCAGGCTGGGCCGGGCGGCCGGGCTGGCGTGGCGCACGGCCGCCCGCAGCAGCGCCGCCCGCACCCGCACCGAGGCTTGCTTGTTGCCATCGGCCAGCGCGGCGAGCGACGCGCCCGACTCGCCCCTGGCGTGGGCCAGCAGCCACTCGGCTGCCGTGAGGGCTACCGGGGCCCGGTCGTGGCTCAAAGCGTAGAACACGGCCTTGCGGCTGGCCGCGTAGGTTTCAAGCCCAAACGGCAACGCCCGAATGGCGCTGAGCCGCACCCGATAATCGGGGTCTTTGGTAGCTAAGCGGGCCAGTACGGCGGCCGGGCCGGTGGTGACTTTCCGGGTGGCCGGCGCGGGCGCAGTGGTGGCGGTGGCAGTAAGTGGCGGGCTCGCGGGCGTGGCCGGGGCCAGGGCGGCCAGCTTGCCGAGCGTGGCGGCCGCCGCCGCCCGCACGGCGTAGGAACGGTCCTTCACCGCCACGCGCAGCAAGGTGGTTTCGGCCAGGCGGGCCAGGTCAGCGTCGAGCCCCCGGGTGCGCGAGAGGCCGGTTACGGCTGCCAGCCGGCCCCGCGTGGGCAGCTTGGGCGAGTTCAGCACCAGCACCGTGCGCCGGATGCTTTCGGGCGAGGTGAAGCCGCGCAGGGCGGCGCGGCTCAGGCCCCAGGCCAGGGCGGCGGCGCGGGCCGTATCGGTCAGGGTTTCCACGCGCCAGAGCTCGGGCAGGCTGTGGCGGGTCACGGTGCGGCCCAGGGCCTCGTGAACATAGCGGCGCACCTGGTCGTCGTTTTCCTTTAGGACGCGCACGCGCAGGCTGTCCACGGCGGTGCTGTCGCCGGTTTGGCCCAGGGCGTAGGCGGCGGCGCGGCGCACGCTGGGTTCCGGGTCGCGCAGCAGCGGCAGCAGGCCGGGCACGGCAGCCGGGGCCTGCACCGAGGCCAGGGCCAGAGCCGCCTCGCGCCGGTAGATTGCATTGGCGTTGGTGAGAAAGGGCAGGATGGCGGCCGTGTTGCGCTCGTCCTGCGCGGTACCTATTTGGCGAATGGTGGCGTCGGCGTACTTATTGGCGGGGCCGGCGCTGGGGCGCGGGGTGCGGGCACAGGCACCCAGCAACAGCAGCAACGGCCAGAAACGAAAGGAACGGATGGGCATAAGGTAAATGTAGCGCGGACTTTAGCGCAGTTTCCGAATCAGTGTATGTTTTTGAAAACAGTTAAAAGTTGAGAGTTAAAAGTTAAAAATCAGACATCTTGAATTTTAACTTTTAACTCTCAACTTTTAACTGTTCAAATGAACTTGGAAACTGTTTTATTTTGGCCCTTACGTATCAATGGCTAATTTGGCTGCTGCCCGGCCCCAACCAAATCTGGCGCTACCGCCCGGCTACTCGCCGCCCCATGAAGCCTCCTGCGGCACCACCTCGCCCGGCAAATACGCCGTGCCGATTTCCTTCAGCATTTGGTCGAGCTGGGCAAACAGCACGTCGTTGCCCTGCTGCCGGTAGCTGGCCAGCGTGGTTTCGAAAGTTACCAACCCGTACAAAAACGCCCGCAGATTATCGGCCGTGATGGCTTCAAAATGCCGGCCGTAGCCCATTTTTTCTACTTCGGCGGCGTTCAGCCATTGCTCAAACTGCGCCGGAATGGGAATGGCGCAAATGGGCTTGTGCAGAAATACCGCCTCCGAAATCAGCGAGAAGCCGCCGTTGGTGACCACCGCCCGGCAGCTGGCCAGGTCGGCGATGAAGCCCGCTTCGGAGAAAGCGCAGAGCTGCACGTTACCGTGGTTTTCCTGCTTGTTGAAGCCGTAGACGCGGAACTCCTGGTCGGGCAGCTGCTGCAGCAGCGGCACCAGATTCTGCTGCGTAGTGGCCGACTGATACACCAGAACGTGCGAACCTTTGGTGGGCCGGGCCGCCACAATTTCGGGCCTAATGATGGGCGGCACCAGCGTGGTATCGTCCTTGGCCAGCGGCAGGTCGAAGAACGTGGTGACGAAGTAATGCCGGCTGTGCGGTAGCTTGGCGCGCACAATGCTTTTGGCGAGCGTGTAATTTCCGCGCTCGGCGCCGGGCACCGGCACGTTCAGCCTGGCCCGGCTGATAATCTGCATGTTATCAATGCTGATAATGGGCAGCCGCCGCACTTTCGCAAACAAATAGCTGAACGACTCAAAATCAGAAATAACGATTTCCGGCTCAAAATCGCAGAGCATTTCGCGGTACTTGGCGAAGTTGATGCGCAGGTCGGCCGGGGCGGTGCGCAGGGTGAGGGCGGCCGTGCGCAGCTTGCTCACCGCCAGACCATTATAGGCCAAGTGGAAGCCCCGAATTTCGTGTACCCGGCCGGGAAAGGCCGCCGCCAGCATGGTGTAGGCGCGGCTGCTGCTCACCACGCACACCTCGTGGCCCTGCGCCAGCAAGTGGCCGATGACCACCTTGCTGCGGGTGGCGTGCCCCAAGCCCTCGCCGGGCACTCCGTATAAAATATTCATCGCTGATTAGGGCTGATTAACCGTGATTTCGCTGATTGTGGATGAAGCGAATGGGTCGATTGGTTGGCAAATAACCATCATTCCTGCGTTTTTCGCCGCTATCGGCCGTAGCTGGGGCACTATGGAAATGACAACCAGAAGCAAAGATGCTGTTGAGGAAGTGAACTTGCGCCAACAAAAAGCCCTGACTATGAGAGTTTTTGCCCTTACCCAAATATGGAGCCGTTGCTCCGGTCTGACCGCTCTAGGCGGTCTGACCGGTTGTCGTGAGGGCGAAATCGGTGGTTCTGCAACCGGTCAGACCGCCCAGGGCGGTCAGGCCGGAGCAACGACCGCAGATTTGAGAAAAGCCCTGACTCAACGAGTTCAGGGCTTTTGTAATCAGCGAAATCACGGTTAATCAGTAGTAATCAGCGATTCAGCACCAGCTTTTCGTGGCGGGTGCCTTCGTTCGATTGCAGCCGCACGAAATACAGGCCGGGGCTCACGCCCGTCAGCGGCAGCGGCAGTTGCTGCGGGCCCGCCGGGTACATCTTATCGCGCACCACGGCGCGCACCAAACGGCCGGTTTCGTCGAGCAGCGACACCGTGACGGGGCCGGGCCGCTCCAGCTGGAAGTTGACGCTGGAGCCGCTCATGCCGGCGGGATTGGGGTACACGGCCATTTGCACGGTGCCCGGCGCGGTGGCCGTGCCCGGCACGGTGCTCAGCACCACGTTTTCGTCGCCGGCCTGGTAGGGCAGCACCTCGAAGTAGGCCAGCAGCATTTCGGCCAGTGTGCTTTCGCCCCACTGCATCTGCTGGGGCGGGCTGAAGGGGTTGCGCGGGTTGCCGGCCGTGTTGTCGTACGTGACATCGGCCATGATGCGCGAGCCGGCCGGCACCCGCTGCAGGCTGGTGAAGCGGTAAGTGCCCTGCCAGCGGAAGTCCCAGTCGTTGATTTTTACCAGCCGGATGGTGTCACCGTTGGGCTTTACGGCCCATATTTTCCAGTTTTTGTTGATGAAGTGCGCGTGCGGCACCACGCTGAGCAGCGTCACATCAACGGGTACCGTGAGCTGGGCGTGGAAGGTTTTGACCTGATTGGCCGGAATCACAAACGGGCCATTGCTGAGCGTGGCGGGCGAAATCACGGGCACGGTTTGCACGTAGCGGGTCACCGGCTGCCGGGCGTAGAAAATATTGACGACCGAAGAGTCTTTCTGGGTGGTGAAGCTGGGGCCGTAGTGCAGCTGGAGCAGGATGCTGGCCCGGCGGTAGAGCTTCTTGCCCATGCCGGCCGGAAAAAACCGGGACTGCGTGCCCGACACCCAGCCCGCCCACATGGCCTCGATGGGGTTGAAGCCAAAGCCGCCAAACTGCGTGTAGCCGTAGCCGGGGTCGGCCGCGTCGAGGGCCTGGGCCTGCTGCGTGGTGTCGAGGCCGATGATGGCGTGGTGCACGATGCGCTTGTTGCCGGCCCGGAATTCGATGGCCGCGATGTCGCGGTTGGCCGGGATATTCACCGGCAGCACAAACACGCGGTACAAATCCTGGCCATTGCCCTGGTGGGTGAAGGCCTGAGCCATGGGTATCACCAAATCGGGGGTGCCCAGCTGCGAGCCGCTGGGGAACGTGGGCACCGGCGGCGTGAGCGCGGGGTTGCCCTGCGGCATGCCGTTGTCCACCCAGTCCTTGAGCTGCTGGATTTCGGCGGTGCTCAGCGTGTTTTCGTCGAGGTAGTGGCGGTAGCTGGGGTCGGCCTTCCACGGCGGCATGTAGCGCGTACCAGTCACGTACTTAATGGTTTGGCCGTGGCTCGCCACCTCGGCATAGGTCGTGAGCGGAAACGGGGCCACCTCCCCCACCCGGTGGCAGCTAGTGCAGTGCTGGAACACCAGCGGCGCAATGTGCTGGCTGAACGTAACCTGCTGCCCGGTTTGGGCCTGGGCGCGGGGTACCAGCAGCAAGGCGAGCAACAGGAGAAGTGAGGAGAAGTAGTGTTTCATATGGAATGGATTTACAGGCAATTTAGAGCATTGTGCTCATCTGGCGTCCGCGCAGCTGAACGTTTCGCCTGTCATGCCTCATCTGGCGTCCGCGCAGTCGAAGCATCTCTACCGCTTCGTCGCAACGGTTGATTTACTACTGAGGTAGAGATGCTTCGGCTGCGCGGACGCCAGATGAGGCATGACGTTCTTTCGTTACTGAAAGCCGCAGGGCAGTTTTCAAATTTACTCAATAAAACAGCCCACGGGCTCGGTGCGTGACACGGCTACGGGCCGGCCGGCCACAACATCGGCCAGGGCATCGGCCAGCTCGTGGTGGCGCACCACGGGGCGGTGCTGGCCCAGGCCGGCGTAAGCATCGTTCAGACGCCCCTGGTAGAGCGTGGTGCGGCCGTCGGCCCCCACCACCACCGCCTCGGGCGTGACGCGGGCGTGTAGCCGCCGGGTGAGCCGGTGGCCTTTATCAGCCTGCAGCGCAAAGGTCAATTGGTAAGTTTTGGCGAAAGCGGCCAGGCTGGCCGGCGTGGTTTCCCTGGCCGGAAATACGCCCACGAAGCGCACGCCCTGCGCGGCATATTGCGCCTGCAACGCCCGCAGCGGCAGCGTGGCGGCCTGGCTGATGGGGCAGGTATCGGCCAGAAACACGTACACCGTGGCCCGGGGCGCCATGGCCGGGCCGGCACTGAATAGCCGAAGCAACAAGAGTAGCAATAGCGGCATAAAGGGGGCAGGGAGGTTGTTCGACGTGTTTTCTGTAGTGACCGTAAGGAAACTGGCCGCCGGTTCGTTCCGGTTAGGACCGTTGGATTGCCGACTCATCCCAAAGTTTACATTTCCTGCTGGCAATGTTCTAACTCGGGGTCCGACAGCGCAGCGCGGGCCCAATCCAAGGACGGTTTTTCGGCCCGGTTTTCGTTTGCTTGCTTCAAAACCTCTTGCTTTGTGCTTATGACTTTTCTTTCTTCTCGCACTTTCCGCCGGCCATTGCTGGCTTTTTTGGCCGCTTCGGCGCTGCTGGCTGGCTCATGCACGGCTCCGCGCGCCATTGTGGCCACGGGCAAAGTCACGCCTCAGGGCGAGTTCCGGGTGGGCTACAACCAGGGCTTCAACCTGGCCACCGCGCCCCTCGACAAAGCCGGCAGCGCCGTGAAAGCCGCCGCCAGCCAGGCCGCCAGCCAAGACCGGGTAGACTACTCCGAAGCCACCACTCAGCTGCAGGCCGCCGCCCTGGCCTACATCCTCGACCCGGTGCAGCCCACCGCCGACCTGAGCATCCGCTACGGCATCGTGCCGCGCCTCGATGCCGGCTACAAATACGCCTTCGGCTCGCACGTTTTCGATGCCCAGTACCAGCTGCTGGGCCCCACCGGCACGCCCGAAAACCCCGGCCAGGGCGCGGCGTCGGGCACTACCTACGCCAGCATCGGCCTGCAGTTTGCCACCCAGCGGGCCAAGCTGCCCAGCATCCCCTTCCTGTCGGACATCAACTCGGTGCTGAATTTCCGGGCCAACCGCAACGACCTGCTCATTCCGCTCACCTTCAGCCAGTCGTTTGGGCCGGAGGAGGAAATCGGGGCCATCAGCTACGGCCTCGTGTATGCCCACAGCTGGGTGAGCTACGGTTTTGCGCCCGAAAAAATCTATAACGGCGCGGTGAAAGTGCCGGAGCTGCCGCTGCAGTCGCGCAACTTCTCCTCGTTCGGCGGCTTCGTCAACCTCAAGCTGGGCTACCGCTACTTCTACGTCATCCCGGCCGTGTCGCTCTTCTACCAGAACTATGGCAATTACGCCCTGCTGAACGGCCAGAGCACGTCGCTGAGCGGCATCACGGTGGTGCCTTCGCTGGGTTTCCAGCTGCGAATTCCCAATTTCACGAAGTAGCGCGGGGATTGAGTTGAGAGTTGAGAGTTAAGAGTTGAGAGTTAAAAATCCTGTCTGAATCGTCTGACAGGATTTTTAACTCTCAACTCTTAACTCTCAACTTTTAACTCTTCTCTCTCAGCTCCAACGCTGAGAGTACGCGCCCTGGTGCTTCGTGCTTAAATGACTTTCTTTGTTGCCCGTTTTTCAAAACTTTACGCGCCCCCCGTCGCCTCATTTTCCCGCCCCACCCATGGAAGCCCCCAACCCCGAATTCATGCGCGAAGCCATTCGCCTGTCCATCGAAAAAATGCAGGCGGGCCACGGCGGCCCCTTCGGCGCGGTGGTGGTGAAGGACGGCCACATCATTGCCCGCGGCTTCAACCAGGTAACCAGCACCCACGACCCCACCTGCCACGCCGAGGTCGATGCCATCCGCAAAGCCTGCAAGGAGCTCGGCACTTTCCAGCTCGACGGCTGCGACCTCTACACCAGCTGCGAGCCCTGCCCCATGTGCCTGGGAGCTATTTACTGGGCCCGCCCGGCGCGGGTTTTTTACGGTAACACCAAGGCCGACGCGGCCGCCATCGGCTTCGATGACCAATTCATCTACGAAGAGTTGGACCGGCCCATGGAAGGCCGTAAATTGCCCATGACGCAGCTGCTGCGCGACGAGGCGCTGGCCGGGTTTAAAGCCTGGGAACAGAAAGAAGGCCGAATGGATTATTAGCTGTGAGCTACAAATTCAGCACGTCATGTCGAGCGCAGCCGAGACATCTCGCCCGTCTTGTTGAACGATTTAGTTACTGCTGCGCGCGAGATGTCTCGGCTGCGCTCGACATGACGTTCTTTTTAATGCAGGAGGTCCCCCAATGATAGAATTTTACCTCAACGACCAGCCCATTCGCACCGGCGAGGCCCCGGCCAGCGCCCTGCTCGATTTCGTGCGCTACCACGAGCAGCTGAAGGGCACCAAAATCGGCTGCCGCGAGGGCGACTGCGGGGCCTGCACCGTGCTGGTGGGCGAGCTGAACGCCGACGGCCAGACCGTGCGCTACCAGAGCATGACCAGCTGCATCACGCCGCTGGGCAACGCCCACGGCAAGCACATCGTGACGGTGGAAGGCATCAACGCGGCCGGCAGCCAGCTCACGCCCGTGCAGCAGGCCATCGTGGACGAGGGCGGCTCGCAGTGCGGCTTCTGCACGGTGGGCTTCGTGATGTCGCTGACGGGCCACAGCCTAAGCGGGGAGCCCGCTACGGATAAAAGCACGATTGCGGCCATTGACGGCAATATTTGCCGCTGCACGGGCTACAAATCGCTGGAGCGCGCCGCTGCCACCCTCACCGCGCAGCTGGCCCAGCGTCCCGCCGAAAACGCGCTGGCCTGGCTCAGCGAGCAGCAGTTCGTACCCGGCTATTTCGCCGGGATTCCGGCCAAACTGGCAAGTCTGCGGCCCGCCGAAATAAAAGCAACCGAAGCTTCTTCAGCCGCTTCAGTAGCCGCTGCCGCCACGCCCCACGCCAACGGCGGCATGGCCGTTTCGACCTCGCCCAACGGCCACGCCCAGAGCCAGAACGACCACGGCCACCATTCACTCAGTCACCCATTCGCCCATTCACTCCTTGGAGGAGGCACCGACCTGCTGGTGCAGCGCCTCGAAGAGCTGCGCGAGCAGCCGGGCGTGCGCCTGTTATTCGACCAAACCGGCCGGCGCGGCATCCGCCAGGAGCCTGCCGGCCGCGTGGTGCTCGGGGCCGCTACCACGGCCAGCCACCTGCTCGAATCGGACCTCATGCGAAGCCTGATTCCTCGGCTGCCGCAGTACCTGAAGCTGGTGTCGAGCACGCCCATCCGCAACATGGGCACGGTGGCCGGCAACTTCATCAACGGCTCGCCGATTGGCGATTTGACCATTATGTTCCTGGCCCTGGGCGCGTCCATCACGCTGCTCGACGTGGCCGGCCGCACCCGCGAGCTGACCCTGCCCGACCTCTACCTCGGCTATAAAAAGCTGGCGAAAGCGGCCGATGAGCAGGTGGTCGAAATCAGCTTCCCCGCCCCGCTGGCCGGCGACTTCTTCCACTTCGAGAAAGTATCTAAACGCACCCACCTCGACATTGCCAGCGTGAACTCCGCCGCCTGGCTGCGGGTCGAAAACGGCGTTATTCAGGCGGCCCGCGTTTCGGCGGGCGGCGTGGGGCCGGTACCGTTGTACCTGGCCCGCACCAGTGAGTTCCTGGCCGGTCGCGAGCTGTCGCCAGAAACCGTAAGTGCGGCGAATGAGGTGATGCAGGCGGAAATCAGCCCGATTTCGGACGTGCGTGGCACAAGTGACTACAAGCGGCTATTGCTGCGACAGCTGCTGTGGGCGCATTTTTTGGAGTTTGCGCCGGAGCTGATGGTGGATGCATTGATTTAAGAAACGGAGAGAATAGAACGTCATGCCGAGCATTCTGCGCATCAAGCAGAGACCGAGGCATCTCGCTCGCATCGTTCAACGATTGAGTTAGTGCAGCACGCGAGATGCCTCGGTCTCTGCTTGATGCGCAGAATGCTCGGCATGACGTTCTCTTGAAAAAACAATTTCCCATGAACCACCTCGACCCCCACCGCCACGTGCGCGGCGAATCGCAGTATCTCGACGACGTGCCCACGCAGCAAGGCACGCTGTACGCGGCCGTGTTTGAAAGCCCGCTGGCCCACGGCGTGCTCAAAAGCCTGGATTTCAGCGCCGCCCTGGCCGCGCCCGGCGTGGCGCGCATATTCACGGCGACCGATATTCCGGGGCACAACCAGATTGGTGGCATCGTGGCCGATGAGCCGCTGCTGGCCGAGGGGCACGTGCATTTCCGGGGGCAGCCGGTGGCGCTGGTGCTGGCCCGCACCGAGGCGCAGGCCCACGCCGCGCTCAAGCTCATCAAAGTCGAAATCGACCCGTTGCCCATCATCACCGACCCACGGGTGGCGGCCGCGCAGGGCGAGCTGATTGTGCCGCCGCGCACCTTCAAAATCGGCGACTCGGCTGACACCTGGGCTTCGTGCGCGCACGTTTTTGAGGGCGTGGCCGAGAGCGGCGGGCAGGAGCATCTGTACATCGAAACGCAGGGTGCGTACGCCTTCCCCACGGAGATGGGCGGCGTACGGCTGATTTCGTCCACGCAGGGCCCCACGGCCGTGCAGCGCCACACGGCGCATGTGCTGGGCCTGGGAATGCACCAAATAGAAGTGGACGTGACGCGCCTGGGCGGCGGGTTTGGCGGCAAAGAGGACCAGGCCACGCCCTGGGCCGCACTGGCCGCGCTGGGCGCGTTCCTCACCAAAAAGCCGGTGAAGCTGGTGCTCGACCGCATGGCCGATATGCGCATGACCGGCAAGCGCCACCCCTACTCGTCCGACTTCAAAATCGGCCTTGACGCGAACCTGAAAATCACGGCTTACGAAGTCACGTTCTTCCAGAATGCCGGCGCGGCCGCCGACCTCTCGCCGGCCGTGCTGGAGCGCACGCTTTTCCACGCCACCAACGCGTATTTCATCCCCAACGTGACGGCTACGGCCTTTTCGTGTCGCACGAACCTACCACCGAATACGGCCTTCCGGGGCTTTGGTGGGCCGCAGGGCATGTTTGTAGTAGAATCAGCCATTGCCAAAGCAGCCGAGGAATTGGGCGTACCAACTTCCGAGATTCAGCGCCGAAATCTGCTGCGTGAGGGCGACCTGTTTTCCTACCGGCAGCCGGCCGAAATGTGCCACGCTGAGCAGGCCTGGGATACGGCCGCGCAGGAGTTCGATTTGGCCGGGATTCGGGCCGAAGTCGAGCAGTTTAACCAGACCAACAAGCTGAAGAAAAAGGGCTTCGCGGTGATGCCAATCTGCTTCGGCATCTCGTTCACCAAAACGCCCATGAACCAGACCCGCGCGCTGGTGCACATCTACTCCGACGGCTCGGTGGGCATCAGCACCGGCGCGGTGGAAATGGGCCAGGGCGTGAACACGAAAATCGCGCAGGTAGCGGCCCGCACGCTGGGCATTTCGATTTCGCGCATCAAAATCGAAACCACCAACACCACCCGCGTCGCCAATACTTCCCCCAGCGCCGCCAGCGCCACCGCCGACCTCAACGGCAAGGCCACCGAAATGGCCTGCGCCGCCCTGCGCGAGCGCCTGCTTCGGCATGCCTGCCTCGAATACACGCTGAATTACGAGGGTCTCGAAATCCACGACGAGCAAGTGCTGGCCGCCGGCGTGCCCGCCGAAACCGACTGGGAAAAACTGGTGTCATCAGCGTTCTGGAAGCGCGTGGCCCTCACCGAAAACGCCCACTACGCCACACCCGGCCTGCATTTCGATGCCAGTGTCAACCAAGGCCACCCCTTTGCCTACCACGTCTACGGCACGGCCCTGACCAGCGTGACGGTGGACTGCCTGCGCGGCACCTACACCGTGGATGCCCTGCAAATCGCCCACGACTTCGGCCAGAGCTTCAACCCCGTCATCGACCGGGGCCAGATTGAGGGCGGCGCGGTGCAGGGCATCGGCTGGATGACGATGGAAGAAATCGCCTACAACGAAGAAGGTCGCCTGCTCAGCAACTCGCTCAACAGCTACAAAATCCCAGACATCTACGCCGCGCCCGCCGTGCTCGACGTGCATTTCCTCGACACGCCGGGCCACCCCAGGGCCATCCTGCGCTCCAAGGCCGTGGGCGAGCCGCCGCTGATGTACGGCATCGGCACCTACTTCGCCCTGCGCGACGCGGTGCGGGCGTTTCAGGGCCACACGGCCCTGCCCTTCTCGGCTCCGATGACGCCGGAGAAAGTGCTGGTGAGCTTGTATCCGACTGGCGTAACCTCACGGGACCCCTCCGGGGCGGCCCTTCTCCCGAGGAGAGAGGAGCCAGTTCCGAGCTAAAACCAGTTTATCGAAAATAAAAAGAGCCCACTGTCTTGCGCAATGGGCTCTTTTTACGTTAAAATCCGTCAGGCTCCCCTCTCCGCAGGAGAAGGGCCGCCCCGGAAGGGTCCCGTGAGGTTTACCGTCCGCGCCGTCCCTCCAAAATCCGGAAGAACGAACGAGTCTGCACCTCTTCCAAGGTCAAACCCGTGGCCAGAATCTCCTCTTCCGAAATCGCGCCGCAGTTCAGGGCTTTGAGGAAGAAATTGAGCAGGCCCTGGCCGGTGGCGGCATCGTCGAAAATATCGCCGGTGAGGGTGGAAATGGCCGCCCGCTCCACGAAGGTTTTCAGGCGGAGCAAGGCATCGTCGTAGCTCCCGAGGAAGAAGTTGTAGGTGGCGGCGTAGCGCATCGGCAGCTGCGCGGGGTTCAAATCCCAGCCCTGGTAGAAGCCGTTGATGAGCGAGTGGGTGCTGTGGTGGTAGGCTTGCCGCCACGCATTATGCACCGACTCGCGGTTTTCGCGCAGCTGGGCGAAGCTCAGGTTGTCGCCCCGGTGCGGGCCAATGGGCATCACGTTGGTGGCTCCATCCGAAAGGAAGATGCCGGTGCCGCCCAGGGCCACTTTGGTCATGTGGTGGGCGAAATCGTTCACGGGGTGGCCCATGGTCTGATACTTGGCCGTGATGCCGCAGCTCGCGGTGTAGTCGTAGGTGCCGAAGTGGGCCGCGACGCAGCGCCCCTCACTGGCCCGGATAATGCGCAGGAGCGGATTACGTCCCTCCTCGTCCATAATAATCTGGGTGGCTTCCACCATCGTCTCCATTTTGAGGGTGCCGGGGGCCAGACCGTTGGCCTTTTCCAGCAGCTCAAACAGGCGCACCATCGTCGTCATCTGCTCGGGGATAGTCACTTTGGGCAGCATCACCACGAAGTTGTCGGGCAGCTGGCCGCCGGTTTCGGCCAGCAGCGCGGTCAGGAAAATATCGAGCGTGCGCACGCCGCGCTGCTTCAGGTCTTCGGTGAAGGGTTTGATGCGAATGCCGATAAACGGCGACAGCGTGCCCTGCTGCATGCCTTTGGCTACTTCCTTGGCGGCGCGCACGGCGGTTTCGTCCTCCTCGGCATCGGGCCGGTTGCCGAAGCCGTCTTCGAAATCGACGCGGAAGTCTTCCACGGCCTCGCGCTTCAGCTTCGCCACGATTTTGTTGTACACCGAGTAAGCCAGCCAGGCGGGCTCCTGCTTGCGGTCCTCCGGACTCATCGCATCGAGCCGGGCGGTGAGGGCGGCCACGTCGGCTTCGAGGTGCGGCAGGTGCTCGTGGTTTTTGAACTGCAGCGCCCGAGCCAGCTCCACGAAGTTGGGGGCGTAGGTGAGCAGGTTGTTCAGGGCTATTTCGCCCATCCGCACGCAGGTATCGGCCTTAAAGAGGTTGGCTCCGCCGTACACGGTGTGCACGGGCTGGCGGTCGGGCCGGTCGCCGGGGTAGGTGTGCTGGAACTTGAGGTTGGCCGCGCCCAGTTGGTCGAGCAGGGCGGCTTTGTCGGATTCGGGTAAGCTGAGTTTCATGGTGGGAATTGATGATGAATTGGTTGTTCGTTGTCAGACGGTTTAACCAGAACGTCATGCTGAGCTTGCCGAAGCATCTCTACCGCAATAGTAAACTTGATTACTTACGCGGTAGAGATGCTTCGGCAAGCTCAGCATGACGTTCTTGGATTCTGCCATCACTACTTCATCACGAGCCGCGATAGGTGGAATACCCGAACGGATTCAGCAGCAGCGGGACGTGGTAATGCTCATTACCCGCCACGTTAAACACGATTTCTACGAAGGGATAAAAATTAGTCGTGCCGTCCTGCGCGAAATATTCCTGGGTGTAGAATTTCATTTTATAAACGCCCAGTTCCACCTGCATTTCCTTGGGCAATAAATCTGTGATTCGGCCGTCAGAATTCGTTGCGCCGCGCGCTATTTCCTGCCAATTATCACCGTCCTGCCGTAACAGTGCAATAGTGACATTCGCCGCCGGCTTGCCCTTCGTGGTATCGAGAATATGGGTGGTTATCTGGCTCATGTGGCAAGTAATTTTTCGAGGCGAATTCGAGTGATTTTATCCTGCTCGGCAGCAGCAATTAGTATTTCCGCTTCCGGCTCATTCGGCAGGCGTGCTTGCAGCAAAGCCAGCATTTGCTCGGCCGTTTTGCCAGTGGCGCACACGATAAAAATGCAGCCGAATTTGCGCTCGTAGCCCTCATTGCCCGCCGCCAAAGCTTCTAATGTGGCTTGTGAGGCTTCTTTTACGGCTGCCTGCTCCCCTTCGGCCCAGGTGCTGGTACTGGCGAATTTCGCCCGCAACGCGTCCACATCGCCCCCAATTTTGGGGTGGTGGGTGAAAGCTTCGCGCCAGTCGGCTTCGCGCAGGCTATTCCAGTTGGTTTTGGCCTCGTCCATCAGGGTTTCGACGTCGGCCGTGGGGAATACCGTGAGCATATTTTCGACCCACGCCGTGGAGCCGCAGCATTTTTGCAGGGCTTCGGCGAGGGCGGGTTTGGAGAGGCTGTTTAATTCGGTCAGGGTCATTTGAGAAACATTAACGAACGTCATGTCGAGCGGAGCCGAGACATCTCGCGCGCTTCACTAAATCCTACGATTGATTTACTACCGCACGCGAGATGTCTCGGCTGCGCTCGACATGACGTTCTTTTCTGTTTTGCGTTATATCACCGTCGGAAACCGGTTCACGTTCTTGTAATAGATGTATACCGACGGCTCCTGGCCCATGGCCGTGGCCCACTGCTGGCAATAGGGGGCCATCCAGATAGAGTCGCCTTTTTTCACCGGGTACCAGCACTGGTCGAGCATATAGATGGCCTGGCCTTCGAGGTACAGCAGGCCATGCTCCATAATGTGGGTTTCCACCATGGGCAGGTTGCCGCCGATGCCGTAGGTGAAGATGTTCACGGCCATGTCGAAGCCCGGCTCGTTCGGCAGCAATTCCTGGATGCGCAGCGCCTCGTCGTTCATGTAAACGGGCGCTTTGCTGTAGTCGCGCTCGCCCCAGAAAATGCCCGGCGTGGCGTGGTCCGCCAGCGGCTCATACACTTTATGAAACGTGAGCAGCTGCGTGCCGGCTTCGGGCTGGCTGAATTCATATGCCTGACCCACTGGAATATACACGTACTGCCCCACGGTCAGCGCACGGGTTTCGCCGCCCACCGTGGCTGTGCAGCCGCCCTGCACCACGTAGAAAAACACCTGCGAAGCCTGGGTTTCGCCCTTTAGATTACCGGCCTCGGTGAGGGTGATAAGTGTCTGGCACAGGCGCGCGCCCATCTGCTCGTTGATGATGACGTTGGTGGTGCAGCCGGTCCAGCCGGGCACGTTGCTGTTGATGTAGCCATCGGGGGCGATGATGGCGTGATTACGCTTCACGACCGAGCGGGTCAGGGCGGACATTTCCATTTTGGAATTAAAAATTAAAAATGAAGAATTAAAAATTGGTGCTTGAGAAATTAATTATGCGGCGATTATGCGGGCATTTTCAATTCCTCATTCTTAATTTTTAATTCCATCAAAAACCGGTCGGCTACTTCGAGCGCCGCGGCCAAATCAGCCAGCTCCACGTCCTCCAACGGGTTGTGACTGATACCCTTGAAGCACCGAATGAACAGCATCGTGGCCGGGGCCACGGCCGACACTGGCACGGCGTCGTGCCCCGCGCCGCTCACCAGCGCCAGCACTTCGTGGCCGGCATCGGCGATGGCCTGGGCCAGCAACTCGTTCAGCTCGGCGGCGCAGGCTACGGGCGCGGTTTCCTGAATCAGGTTCCAGCTCAGCGCCACGTTGCGCTGGATGGCCAGGGCTTCGGTGTAGGTTTTCAGGGCCTGATAGGCGTCGGTCAGTTGGATGGCATCGGGGCTGCGCAGGTCGAGGCTGCACCTTACTTCGCCGGGAATGACGTTGCTGGCCGCGTGGCTCAGACTGAGCTTGCCCACGGTGGCTACCAGGCCCTGGTCGTGCTGGAGGGCAAACTGCTCGGCGATGAGGACGAACTCGGCGGCGGCGCACAGCGCATCCTGGCGCATATCCATCGGCACGGTGCCGGCGTGGCCGGCCATGCCCCGGAACGTGAGCTCGGCGCGCATCTGGCCGGCAATGGCCGTGACCAGCGCCACCGGAATCTGCCGCTCCCAGAGCACTGGGCCCTGCTCGATGTGCATCTCGAAGTAGCCCAGCCAGTCGGCGGCCGGAATGGCATCGGCGGCAATCTGGGTGGCGTCGGCTTCCATTATTTCCAGGGCGCGGGCCAGGGTGATGCCGCCGGCATCGGTGCGCGCCAGTACGCTGGGGTTGAAGGAGCCGGCCACCACCTCGCTGCCCAGGTACGTGGTATGAAACCGCACGCCTTCCTCATCGCTGAAGGCAATGAGCTCGATGTGAAAGGGTAGCTCGGCTTGCTGGGCCAGCAAATGCTCCAGTAAATCGAGCCCCATGAGCACGCCCAGCGGCCCGTCGAACTTGCCGGCGTTCACCACCGTGTCGATGTGCGAGGCCAGCACGAAGGTCTTGGCCTCGGGGTTTTTACTAAGCAGACAGGCCCGCAGGTTGCCGATGCCATCCACGCGGATAGGCAAGCCGGCCGCTTCGAGCCAGCTCTGCACGAGGGCGCGGCCCTGCAAAAAGGCCGGCGTACCGAAGGTGCGCGTCACCCCATCCGCGTCTTCGCTGATGGCCGCCAATTGCTGAATGCGCCGCATAATTCGCTCGGCGCGGATGGTGTATTCCTGCTGCATGCAGCTACCGGGTTAAGAGTTGGCCGTGGTTGAGGTGGAGGAAATTCGGGCGCTGATATACCCGTTCACCCCGCAGAAACGTCTGTTCCACTACTCCCCATAGTTCCTGGCAAATGTAAGGCGACACTTTGTGTTTATGCTGAATCAGGTCTTCCTGCACCACGAAGGTGCTTTCGGCATCGAATACGATTAAGTCGGCATCGAAGCCGGGCGTGATTTGGCCTTTACGCTGGCTCTGGCCCGCCAGCTTCGCGGGGTTTTCGCTCAGCCATTTCACGATGTCGCTTAGGGTAGCTCCGCGCTGGCGGGCGGCCGTCCACAGCACCGGCAACGCGAATTGCAGCGAGGCAATGCCGCCCCAGGCGGTGGTGAAGTCGCCGCTTTCGAGCTGCTTCAAATCGGGCGGCGCGGGCGAGTGGTCGGTGGCCACGAAATCAATAATACCGGCCTGCAAAGCGGCCCACAGCTGGTCGTTATTGGCCCGCTCGCGGATGGGCGGCGCGCACTTGAACTGCGTCTGGCCGTCGGCAATATCTTCAGCATTGAAATACAAATAATGCTGGCCGGTTTCCACGGTCAGGGGCAGGCCTTTCGCCTTGGCAGCCGCGATGGGCGCGATGGAATTGGCCGACGACAGATGCACGATGTGCACCGGGCAATCAAACTCCTCGCACAGGCGAATCATCAGGGCTATGGCATCATCCTCCCACTTTTTGGGCCGCGAAGCCAGGTAGTTCGGGTACGAGCGGTGGTCGTTTTTTTTCCAGTCGTCGTTGTCTTCGGATAATTCGCAATGCACCAGCAGCGGCAACCGGTGCCGCGCCAGTATCGGCATCACCCGCCGCAAATCGTCCTCCGTGGAGTTGGGAAAATCATCAATCCCGGAGTGCGTGAGAAAGGCTTTGAAACCCAGCACGCCGGCCGCAATCAGCGGCTCGATTTCGGCGGCGTTGCCGGGCACCACGCCGCCCCAGAAACCCATGTTGGTGTGCAGCTGGCCCCTGGTCGCGGCCCGCTTCAGCTCCAGGTTGGCTACCGACGTGGTGACGGGCGCCGAGTTCAGCGGCATATCGACCAGTGAAGTGAGGCCGCCCGCCAGCGCGGCCCGGGTGGCGGTGTCGAAACCCTCCCAGTCGGTGCGGCCGGGCTCGTTGATGTGGACGTGCGGGTCAATCACGCCGGGCAGAACGGCGTGGTTACCCACGTCGAGCACGGGGCCAGCTACCGGCGCGTCAAACGGCAGCAGGTCGGCAATCTGGCCGTTTTTGATGGTTACCACAGCTTCGCGGATGCCATCGGGGCAGACTACGCGACGGCTTCTCAGGGCGAGGTCGAACATGGGGCAGGATTTTGCGCTAAATTGGAGGCTTTTTCAGCCCGGAATTCTTTAAATCTGATGCGTATAAAACCAGGAGCCAACACGTATGGCAAAAATGCGGTCAACCTCTCGCGTATTATTCGCCACGAAGATTACCATGAATTTCGGCAAGTATCGGTGAGCGTGGCCCTGACGGGCGATTTCGACACCGCGCATACCGTGGGCGACAATGCCCTCATCCTCCCCACCGATACCCAGAAAAACACGGTTTACGCCCTGGCCCGCGAGCATTTCACGGGCCCCATCGAAGCCTTCGGGCTCACGCTGAGCCAGCATTTTCTGTCGCGCAACCCGCAGGTTTCCCAGGTGCGCGTCGAGCTGGTGGAGCACCTCTGGCAGCGCATGGCTTTCGATGGGGCGGCCCACCCGCACGCGTTCACCGGCGGGGGCTCCGAAAAGCGCACCACGGTGGTCACGCGCACGGCGGCCGGCACCACGGTCGTATCGGGTCTGAAAGGGCTCATGCTGCTAAAAACCACCGACTCGGCCTTCGTGGGCTATCCCAAAGACGAGTTCACGGTGCTGCCCGAAACCACCGACCGCATCCTGGCCACGGAGTGCGAGGCGAGTTGGGAATACACTTCGGCCGGGTTGGATTTTGAGGTATTACACCACCGAATCCGCCAGTCGCTGCTGCGCACTTTTTCGGAGCACAAAAGCCTCTCGGTGCAGCACACGCTGTATGCCATCGGCGAGAAAATCCTTCAGGAAAACGATGAGGTGAAGGAAATCAGCCTGATAATGCCCAACAAGCACCACATTCCATTTAATCTGGAGCCTTTCGGCATGGCCAATACCAACGAAATATTCGTGGCTACCGATGCCCCGTTCGGCTACATTACCGGGACCGTGACCCGGGAAGAATAAGCGCCGCCATGCCCGCCTCCCCCCGCGACCTGCCCATCTGGACCCTGGCGGCCACCAGCCTGCGGGCCGGCACGCCCGTGGCCCTGCTGTGCGTGCTGCGCAGTGCGGGCAGCAGCCCCGGCCGCCAGGGCTTCAAAATGGCCGTGACCGAAGCCGCAGTGGCCGGCTCCATTGGCGGGGGCATCATGGAGCATAAATTCGTGGAGCTGGCCCGGCAACGCCTGCGCGAAGGCGACCCCACTCCCCTGCTGCGCCCCCAGGTTCATCGGCGCGAAGCCCCGGCCGACCGCTCCGGCATGATGTGCTCGGGGGAGCAGGACGTGCTGCTCTGGCCCCTGACGGCGGCTGATGTGGCCACCGTGGCGGCCATCGTAAATGCTTTGCAAACGCTCAGCGGTGGCTTTTTAGAACTAAGCCCAGACGCCGGGCTTCGGATTGATGCGGCCGAAACCGAAGCTGCCTCAGAAGCCGCGGGAGCTGATTTTTACACCTACCGGCCGGGACCGGCATGGCTCTACCGCGAACGGCTGGGCTTTCGCGACCAGCTCCTTATCGTGGGCGGCGGGCACGTCAGCCTGGCGTTATCGAAGGTGGCGGCGGCGCTGGATTTCGAGCTGACCGTGCTCGACGACCGGCCCGACCTGCCCACGCTGACGGCCAACGAGGCCGCCCACCATCGCCGCGTCATCGAGTACGAAAATGTGGCCAGCGAAATCCCCATCGCCCCGCACCAGTACGTGGTGGTGATGACCGTGGGCTACCGCACCGATGCCGTGGTGCTGCGCCTCCTGCTGGCCCGTGCCCGGCAGGCCCGTGCCCGGCAGGGCCGTGCCCGGCAGGGCTTTCCCTACCGCTACCTGGGCGTGATGGGCAGCGCGGCCAAAGTAGCCGAGCTGCGCCGGGGCCTGCGGGAAGCCGGTTTTTCAGCAGAAGAAATTGCCACCCTACGCGGCCCCATCGGCCTGCCCATCAACAGCCAGACCCCCGAGGAAATTGCCATCAGCATCGCCGCCGAAGTGATTCAGGTGCGGCGTAGCGCGGACTTTTAGTCCGCGAGCACTCTACCCTACTAAAAATTTGGGAGCGCCACAGCAGCGTCTGAAGCCACTTTGAATCAACTCGTGCTTCGACATCGGGTCGCCCAAAAAATGCCTCTAAAGGCTGAAAATATAAGTTGATATAAGCGGCCGCGAGGGGCCTCAAAAAAATAGTAGGGTAGAGTGGTCCGCGAGTCATCCGTGGCGTTTTGCGCACTCGCGGACTAAAAGTCCGCGCTACTGCCGACTAGCGTTCCGTTTCGCTGGTTCCGTTTTGCGGAACATTGCCCTTGGCAAATTCCTCCGTGAAAATGCGGTAGCGGTCCAGAATGGAGCGCACGGAGCGCCGGAGCACGATTTCGCCCATGGGGCCCTCGGGCACGGTCACGCCCGAAGCGTAGCCGTTCCAGACGGCGCGGTTGGTTTTCACGTCGATGAGCGTGACCAGCAGTGTGCCCTCGGCCAGCAGCAGGCGCACGGGCTGGTAGCCCTGGCGCTGGTCGGTAGGCGTGTCGTCGTTTTCCTCGATGTTGCGCTTTATCCACACGCTGAGGTCTTCCTGGGCAAAGCCGTGGAAATTCATGTCGCCCTCGTACACCCGGAAGTTGACCAGCATATCGGGGCGCCGCCGGGCCAGGCGGTAGCCCTGGGCCAGCAGGCGCTGCTGAATGGCTTCGCGCAGGGACTGCCCCAGCCGGCTGCTGTCGGCGGTGAGGCCGCTGCCGGTCACGAAGTCATAAGTTCGGTAATGCCGAAAATTGCCCCGGTAGCTGTAATCGGAGTCCACGCGGGCCTCGCGGGTGGTCATGCAACCGGCCAGGGCCAGCCCGGCAAGCAGCAGTAGCGTAATCGTGGACTTCATACCGGCGGGGAATTATCAGGGCGAAACAGGATTACTAATCTACGAAACCTAAGGTACTTAGGGCTTGAAACGTGCTGAAAAGATTATGGTGAATTCACGGCTTGCGGCCCAGGGTGCTCAGGAGGCCGCTGGGCACACATTTGGGCGTTTTGCACGGGCCGGCTACCGGTAGCCGGCGGCTTGCAGGGCAAACCGTTCGGCGAAGCGCTGGAAGACTTCGTACCCGGCGCGGGCATCGGGGGCGGCGGCGGGCTCGTCGGAGATGAGCAGCTGGGCAGCGCGCATATAGGCCCGGCCAACGGTGATTTTCTTCCCTCCCACGCTGCTATATTTGACTTATATGGGACAACCTGAACTACCGCCGCGCCGCTACACGGCCGAGGAGTATTTTGCTTTAGAAACCCAAAGTGACTTGCGCCACGAGTTTTTTGAGGGCGAGGTGTTCGCTATGGCGGGCGAGAGTATCGCGCACAATACCATTGCGCTGAACGTGGCAATGGCGTGCCGCCAGGCATTGCGCGGCCACCAGTGCCGGGTGCAGATAGAAGGCATCCAGCTGGCCGTCGAAACCAACCGGCATTATACCTACCCCGACATTGTGGTGAGCTGCGACCCGCAGGACCAGCAGGAGAGCCGGCGGCTGCACCACCCGCTACTCATCGTGGAAGTGCTCTCGCCCTCCACCGAAGCTTACGACCGGGGCCTGAAATTCAACCAGTACAAGAAGCTACCTTCGCTGCGGCACTACCTGCTGGTGTCGCAAAAAACCTGGCTGGTGGAGTGGTACCAGCTGAGCGAGCACGGCGTGTGGGGCCACACCGCCCTGGCCGAAGCAGAAGACGCTGTCGTTATCCCGGAGCTCAATCTAACGATGACCTTGGTGCAGATTTATGAGGAGGTGGGCGTGGCTCCCATGAAAGCCGGATTTTGGGGAGAAGCAGAATAGGGTTTACCGGCGGTTAAGTACTCGTGCAGAAGTAAGCGTATGCCCCGGTCTGACCGCCCTAGGCGGTCTGACCGGTTGTCGTTGGACCGAAATCGTTGTTGCTTCAACCGGTCAGACCGCCTAGGGCGGTCAGACCGGCAGGCCCGACTCGAATACGATTATTTTTGCACAAGTACTTAACAGTAACCGTATCGAATAAAGAACGTCATGCTTCGGCAAGCGGACGCTTGCCGAAGCATGACGTTCTTTCCCCCTATTCTTTCCCTACCGATACCCCGCCGCCTGCAAGGCGAACAGCTCGGCGTAGCGGCCGCCATTGGCGAGCAGGGCCTCGTGCGAGCCAATCTCCACAAACTGCCCGTTTTCGATAACCAGAATGCGGTCGGCCATGCGCACGGTGCTGAAGCGGTGGCTGATGAGGACGGCGGTTTTGCCCTGGGTCAGCTCCTTGAAGCGCTGGAAGACTTCGTACTCGGCGCGGGCGTCTAGTGCTGCCGTGGGCTCGTCGAGGATGAGCAGCTGGGCGTCGCGCATGTAGGCCCGGCCGAGGGCGATTTTCTGCCACTCGCCGCCGCTCAGGTCCACGCCGCCGTTGAAGCGGCGGCCAATCATCTGGTCGTAGCCGCCGGGCAGCTTGGCGATGACCGTGTCGGCGAGGCTCTGGTGGGCGGCGGTTTCGATGCGGGGCTGGTTCTGGCGCTCTTCGATGCGGCCCACGGCCAGGTTCTGGCCGGCCGGCAGCTGGAAGCGCACGAAATCCTGGAAAATCACGCCGATTTCCTGGCGCAGCTCGGCGGGGTCGTACTCGCGCAGGTCGTGGCCATCGAGCAGGATACGGCCCTCATTGGGGTCATACAAGCGGGCCAGCAGCTTGACGAGCGTGGTTTTGCCCGCCCCGTTTTCGCCCACCAAGGCCAGCTTTTCACCGGCCTCCAGCGTGAAGCTGAGGTTGCGAATGGCCCATTTTGTACCATTCTTGTACTGAAAACCGACGTTTTCAAACTCAAATCCCTGCTGAATGGGCCGGGGGAAGGGCCGCGCCGTCTGGCCAGTGGCAGCCTGCCGCACGATGCGGGGCCGCAGGGCAAAGAAATCGAAAAAATCCTGCAAATACAACGCGCCATCGGCCACGGAGCTGAAGCGGCTGAGGATGCCTTCGAGCAGCGAGCGCAACCGGGCAAACGACCCGGCCAGAAAGGTGAGCTGGCCCAGCGAGATTTCGCCGGCCACGGTGCGGGCGATGATGTAGACGTAGGCCCCGTAGTAGCCCGCCGCGCCGACGCCGGCGAACAGCGCCCCCCAGCCGGCGCGGCGCAGCACGAGGCTCTTGTTCTGGCGGTAGAAGTCGTCGGACAGCTCGCGGAAGCGGTTTATCAGGAAGTCGGAAAGCCCGAAAATCTTGACTTCCTTGGCCGTTTCGTCGGATGCGCCGGTCTGGCGGAGGTAGTCGAGCTCGCGGCGCTCGGGCGTCCAGGAGTGGCTCAGGGAGTAGCTGCGCTCGTTGAAGTGCGACTCGCCGAGGAAGGCCGGCACCACGGCCAGCAGCAGCAGCCCCAACAGCCAGGGCTGGAAGGCCACCAGCCCGCCGGCCAGCAGCACCAGCGTCACGGCATCCTGGCCCTGGGCCAGCACCTGGCTCATGAGCACGGTGCGCGAGAGGGTCTGGCGGCGGGCCCGCTCCAGCTTGTCGTAGAAAGTGCTGTCCTCGAACTGGTCGAGGTCCAGTTCGGCGGCGTGGGCCATGATGCGGATGGACGACTGGTTGGCGAACAAATCACCGAGCAGCGAATCGAGCAAAGCCACGCCGCGCCCCAGGGCATCGGCCAGCAGCACGAGGCCGAACTCCACGGCCACCAGCGTGAGCACGGGCGTGAGCACCCGCGCCGGCGCGGGCAGCCTGGTGAGCTGCACTACGTCATCAATAATGAGCCGACCCACGTAGAGCATGGCCAGCGGCAAACCGGCCCGCAGCAGCCGCAGGGCAATATTGGCCAGCGCCAGCGCGGGGCTGGTGTGCCAGATGAGCTTCAGAAACGCCGGCAAGTGGCGCAGGGCCGACACCCGCTCGCGGACGCTCACGGCGGGCTTTTCGGGGCCACGGGAGGCGTTGGGGTTCTTGGCGGAAATGGATTTCAGGAAGTTGAGCATTGCCGGGGCCGGGGCAAGGTTGGGGCCGGAATGGGGAGGCGGCCGTTTTGGCAGGAGTGGGCAACAATTAATAACTGATGTTACGCGGGCTACTTTGGGTGCTTGTGTTTCAGGTTGTTTCTCGTGGCTGGTTTCTTGTTTCTTGTTGAATTTTAACCTGAAAACCGGCCCAAACACCTCAAACCAGAAACCAGCCACGAGAAACGAGAAACAGACTGCGTAACGTCAGTTAATAACCTGCTATGATGCACGTTTCGTTGCTGCTACCCATACTACGAAACGTGCATCATAGCCCCATTTCAATTGCCGATAACTATTTACTTTCTTTTCAACAGACTAACCGCACTATGTGCGCAAGGGTAAATTTGCGGCTTACCCCCTTGGTTCGATGTCGTTACTCACCCACTTAGCCGACGTGCCGGACTTCCGGCGGCAGAATAAAAACTTTCGCCACAAACT
>NZ_BAABDI010000033.1:0-58989 GCF_039539545.1 Hymenobacter antarcticus
AAGGCGCCGAGTTGCCGGCGTTGTGCGGGCGCACCCGTGTGGTAATTTTCCCATAAATTCGTTCGGTAAGCAGGCGGTAAAGGTACCCCACTATCCTCCGGGACTATACACCTAGGGCGGTCAGACCAGAAAGTTCAAACTTCGCCAGACGGCAGACAGATAGATTTGGGTAAGGACAAGCCGTGTACCGGAGGGGCTTTTTCGGCTTAAGTCCAGGACGAAATCAAGAGCAGGAAAAAGGCCCGGAGAATGCTGCCGACGGGCCGCATCCGGCGGGTTTGATGTAGGTTTAACCCTGCTTTTCGCCGCCGCGCCGTTTCTTGCCGCTACTGTTGCTTTGATAGATTCCTCCATCAGCCCGCGCCCCCGATGGGTGCTGCCCACCATTGTTTTCGCGCAGTTCGCCTGCACCTCGCTGTGGTTTGCCGGCAATGCCGTGCTGCCCGATTTGCTGCGCGATGCCCGGCTGAGGGGGCTCACGCTGGGGGCGGCCGTGTCGGCGGTGCAGCTGGGGTTTATTGTGGGTACGCTGGTGTTTGGCCTGCTCCGGCTGGCCGACCGGCTGGCTCCGGCGCGGCTGTTTCTGCTGTGCGCCGTGGCCGGCAGCCTCACCAATGCGGCGCTGCTGCTGCCCGATGCCACCCCGGCGCTGGTGCTGGGGCTGCGCTTTGGCACGGGCCTGTGCCTGGCGGGCATCTACCCGGTAGGCATGAAAATAGCCGCCGATTATTATGAAAACGGCCTGGGCCGCGCCCTGGGCTATTTGGTAGGGGCGCTTGTGCTGGGCACGGCCTTGCCCCACTTGCTGCGGCTGCTGGCGGCGGGGTGGGCCTGGCAGGCGGTGGTGCTGGCTACCTCGGGCCTGGCGCTGGCGGGTGGCCTGCTGCTGTGGGCGCGGGTGCCCAATGGCCCGTTTCGACGGCCGGCGGCCCGGCTCGACGCCTCGGCGGTGTGGACGGTATTTGGTCACCGGCCGTTTCGGCAGGCGGCGCTGGGCTACTTCGGGCACATGTGGGAGCTCTACACATTTTGGGCCTTCGTGCCGCTGCTGCTGGCCACCCACGCGCAGCTGCACCCGGCGGCCGGAGCCTACGGGCCGGGCTGGGCCTTCGGGTTGATTGCGGCCGGGGCCCCGGCCTGCGTGGCGGGCGGCTACCTGGCCCGGCGGCTGGGCAGCCTGCGCACGGCCCGGCTGGCACTGGCGGTATCGGGCGCGTGCTGCCTGCTCAGCCCGCTGCTGCTGGCGCTGCCCCGGCCGGCGTTTGTGGGGGCGGTGCTGGTCTGGGGCATGGCCGTGGTGGCCGACTCGCCCCAGTTTTCGGCGCTGGTGGCGCAACGCGCGCCGGCCGGCACCACCGGCACGGCCCTCACGCTGGTCACTTGCCTGGGCTTCGCGCTCACCATTGTGAGCCTGCAAAGCTTTGCCGCGCTGCAAGGGCATGTGGCGGCGCGCTACCTGTTTCTGCTGCTGGTGCCCGGGCCGGTGCTGGGGCTGCTGGCCACGCGCCGCCCGGCATTGGATGCAGCTGCGGGCCAGCCGCGCAATTTTGCTTAATCTTGCGGCTACAAACTGACCAGGTACTGACCTTTTTTTATCCTGCATGAAGCCTTTATACCTAGCCCTGAGCGGAGCCATGCTGCTGGCCGCCTGCAACCAGACGGCCCCCGAAACTTCGACCCCCACGGCCGCCGCGCCCGAAACAACCGCCGCCCCAGCCGCCGCCGCGCCCACTGATTCGGTAATGGCCGCGCCAGCCGCTGCGGCCGCCCCCACCGCGCCGGCCGCGCCGGCACCTGCCCTCAAGGAAGCCGAAACGCTGAAAGTCTCGTTCAGCTTCAAGCCCAGCCCGGACCCCGACGACCCCAAGCACCCCCGCACCAGCGCCCACCTGCTGCTGCAAGGGGCCAGGCCGCAGGATATCGACCTGGGAAAATTCGCCGGCAAGCCCGATGTGGTCGACGCGGCCAAGGCCAAAGCGGCCAACTTCCCGGCGGGCATGCTCATGGGCTTCCGCAGCTACTCGCCTGCCACCGGCACCAGCTCCGATTTGGCCGTGCTGAGCGTGGATGGCAACCGCCTGCGCATCGTGCAGCGCCGCGTGGAAGAAACCGCGCCCGAAGCCGGAAAATTTGAAACTGCCCGCGAAATTCCGCTGCCCGCCAATACGATAATAGTGGCTGCCCCGATGGCGAAAAAATAGGTTTAAATGCGTAGGTTGGGGCATGAAAAACTCCTCTCTCCTGGGCCCGCTAAAGGGCGCGACGCACCGCGAAGTCGGTGGCGTGCAAGTTGACATGGTACCCACCGGCAATGCCCGCGTCAAGCGGGTGGTGTACCCGCCCGGCTTTCGGTGGTCTACCAACCTGAAGGCCATCGTGGGCACGCCGCTGTGCATGCACGCCCACGTCGGCTTCCTGGCCAGCGGCGAGTTTCACATCCAGTACGCCGATGGCGCTATCGAGGAATTCGTGGCCCCGCAGGTGGTGGCCATCGCGCCCGGCCACGACGGCTGGGTGGTGGGCGAGGAACCCGCCGTGCTCATCGAGTTCGACTTCGAAGGCGAAACCGTGGAGCGCCTGGGCCTGCCCATGACGCGCTAGCACCGGGCAGCACCCCAAAGCAGCTGGTGGGCGCAGCTTTGGCTGGGGCTAGCCCCCGTTTCTGGCCCAACTACCGAAACTGCCACCTGTTCGTAGTAGAAAAAGGGTCTGTTTGATGAGGTCTTAAAAATCGAAAATTTAACAGGTTCGGTGCCACCTGCCCTACCCGCGTGACCGTGCGCCTGCTGGCCGCCATCAACCGCAACCTGCACCACGATGCCAAGCAGGGCCATTTTTCGCCCCGATTTGTCGTGCCGCATTTCGGTGGTTGTGATTCTGATGGGCAGCTGCCGCCGCGCTGCGTCCGTAACCTGCCCACGGCCCGCGTGCGGCCGCAAACTGAGCCCGGCACCCTCGGCCCCGGACCACATCAACGTGCTCAAGCTGAACCTGGCCCTCGATGCTTTGGCCGGTCGGTAATTAGGTTTGTCTGAATTATTCGATTCAATAGCCGCGCAGCTACCTGCGGTGCGGTCCTTCTTCTCTGCTCTTTGGCCCGCCTGATGCCGGCCAGCTCTCCATGAAAAATCTTTTAGTACCCGCCCTGGTTGCCCTGAGCACGAGTGCCGCCCTGGCCCAAACTACTCCCCCCACCGACCCGGCTTTGGCCGTGCCGCCATCTGCCGCGCCGGTAGCGCCCCCCGCCCCCGCCCCGCTCACCACCTACGGCTTCGTGGATGCCTACTACGGCTACGATTTTAAGTACGCCAACGGCAACGACCGCCAGCCGTTCCTCTATTCGCACGGCCGCCAGAACGAGTTTACCATCAACCAGGCCCTCATCGGCCTGCGCTTCGATGACGGCAAGGTGCGCGGGGCGCTGGGCCTGCACGCCGGCACCTACGTATCGGCCAACTACGCCGCCGAGGACCCCGTCCTCAGGCACGTCTACGAGGCCTACGCGGGCTTCCGGCCCTTCGCCAAGGCTTGGCTCGATGTGGGGATTTTCGCCTCGCACATCGGGTTCGAGTCGGCCATTTCGAAAGACAACTGGACGCTGACCCGCTCGCTGATGGCCGAGAATTCGCCCTACTACGAATCAGGGGCGCGCTTTACCTACGAAGTGGGCCCCAAGCTGACCCTGACCGGACTGGTGCTGAACGGCTGGCAGAACATCCGCGAAACCAACCAGGCCAAGGCCCTTGGCACCCAGCTTCAGTGGCGGCCGTCGGATAAGCTACTCATCAACAGCAGTACCTTTTACGGCAATGAGCAGCCGATTAATTCGATGGTCCGGCGGCGATATTTCCACGATTTTTACGTCACCTACGCCGCCAGCGAGCGGGTGAATCTGGCCGCCGTGTTCGACGTAGGCAAGCAGCGTGGCGTGGGCCGCGAGCAGTACGACACCTGGCACACGGCGGCGGCCTTCGTCAAGTACAAGCTGGCCGATAAATGGGCGACCACGCTGCGCGGGGAGTACTACTACGCCGAGCGGGGCGTCCTCATCCGCAGCATCATGCCCGCCGCGCTGGATAGTGATTTCCGGGTGGCCGGCGGCTCCCTCAATCTTGATTACCTGCCCACCAGCAACGTGGCTTGCCGGGTGGAGGGCCGGTACCTGAACGGGATGCGGGGCGTATTTGCACGCAGCGACAATGCCGGCAACCGCAGCTACGGGAATGTGACGACGAGCATCGCGCTGGCGTTTTAGGAACGGCTGAACGAGCCAAAAGAGGACGTCATGCCGAGCGTAGTCCAAGCATCTCGCGTGCGGCAGTAACTCAATCGACTAACGATGCGAGCAAGATGCCTCGGCTGCGCCCGGCATGACGTTCTTATAGAAAATCGCCTCAACTCATAAACCTCAAAACTAAAATCAACCTCGGTTTCCTGGCCATGCTGCTTACGGGTGGTACTCGCTGCGGCAGCTCGACCGCAGCACGCGCGACGTGCTCAAGGCCAACCTCTACTCGGTGGACCTGAGCATCGCCCGCGAGTTTATCACCACGCAGGGCGGCCGGCTGTGGGTGGAGAGCGAGATGGGCAGCGGCAGCACGTTCAGCTTCACGCTGCCGGTGGCAGGGGCGTAGCGTGGGCTCTGCGAGGGCCGGGGTTTGCTAGTGGCCTGCTTCTTCCTGACGCTTCTGGTGCAGCCGGAGCACGAGGTCGAGCTTTTCCGGGGTCAGGGGCTTGTTGATGAGGCCGGCGGCGGGCAGGGTGGCGATGCGGGCCAGGTCGTGGGCATCCACGGAAGTAGTGAGGACTACCACGGTGGTGGCTTGCTGCCGGGCGGCAGGCAGCTGCTGATAGGCCTGCAAAAACTCGATGCCGTTCATGATGGGCATTTGAATATCGAGCAGGATGAGGGCGGGGTAGCCGGGCTGGGGGGCCGTGCTGGCCTGATGCAGTATGGCCAGGGCTTCCTGCCCGTTGCGAGCCACCATAATCTGTTCGGCCACATCCAGGCGCTTGAGCAGCCGCTGGTTCAGGAAATTATTGGTCGGGTCGTCATCAACCAGCAGCACGTTATTCAACTTCGGCATAAGCTCTCCGCTACGTAAAGGCTGCCGGTTGGGTTATCAGGCCAGGGCCAAGGCCAGGGCTTCGGCGGGCGCGGCGTGGGCCTGCCGAAGCCCGGGAGAGGCCGGGGCGCTGGCCCAGCCCTCAGCCATCCTCCGCCTCAGTTCTTGGTGCCGCACTCGCCGCAGAACTTCTGCTCGGGCTTCAGGGCCGTGCCGCAGCCGGTGCAGTGGCGGGCCTGGGCCTGGGCGGCGGGGTTGGGGGTGCCGCAGCCGGGGCAAAATTTCTGGCCGGCCGTGAGCTTAGCCTGGCAGCTGGGACACTGCGACAGCGCGTCGCGGTTCAGAAAATCGAGGTTTTGGGTGTAGTCCCGCTCGCGGGTTTTGGTGTAAATCTGTTCTTTAGTGGCCTGGGCCTGCTGGGTGCGCAGCTCCTCCTGCTCGTCGGGGGCGCAGGTTTCGCAGAGGCCGGCGCTGTGGTTCCAGCAGACATCGGGGCACACCCAGTGGCCGCAGTGCGTGCACTGCTTAAACTGCTGCTTGCCCTCGGCCACGGCCGTTTCCAGGGCCGAGTCGTGGGCCTTGCCGCCCACGGCCCGCTGAATGTGGTAGGCCGCGTTCTCGGCCCCACCCAGCCCGCCAAACAGGCTGCTGGCCGCCTGCAGCAAGCTGCCCGCAATGCCGATGGCGCTGGGCTGAAACCGCGACATGTAGCCGTTGCGGCACTTGTCGCAGTGAAACTTGAACTGGAAGCCCTTGTCGGTGGAAAGGTCGTCGTAGTTGGCAACGAATTGTATCAGGGTGCTCATAGGGCGGCTTGCAGGTAAGGTGGTGCGGGCAAAAGTAGGGTTAGCACAGTATTCGGCCGGTGCTGGGGCGAGGCTGGCCCGGCCGGCCTCGGGCTACGCTGCGCCAACCTCGCGCCAGCCGGGGCCAAATCTTCGGTAGCTCCAAACAAAAAAAGGCCCCGTCAGCAGCTGACGGGGCCTTGCGGGGCCGGGCGCGGGGCGCGGCTAAAAAGTGTAGCGCAGGCTCACGGCGGCGTCGTTGTAGAAGCCGTTGTAGCCGTTATACACCTCGAAGAAGGGCTTGTAGTCGACGCCCACTACGAAGGGCAGGTCGGGCAGCTTGTATTCGAGACCGAGGATAAGGTCGGCCCCGAAGGCGATATAGGTGGTTTCGTCGTAGAAGTAGCCGTTCCTGTTACTCTTCAGGAAGTACACGTCGCCCTTGCGGCCCTTGTAGTAAAACCGGTCATCGTCGAAGTAGTAGCGGCCCTGGTAGGCCCCGGCGTGGAAGCCCGCGCCGTAGTAGAACTGGAGGCCCTTGGCATCGGGAACGCCAATGTGCTTCTCGCCGAGGATGGTGAGGCGGGCCCCGCGGGCTTTATACTCCGTCGTGAGAAGGCCCTCAATGGCCACTCCGTTTTTGCCGCTCAGAAAGTGCTTGATGGTGAGGCCCGACGAGTAGCCCCCGCCGCGCAGGCCGATGCCCGTGCTATAGCCCGAACCGCTGCCGCCACCGCCGCCGCCGCTTTTTTTCTTCGATTGGGCAGTGGCTGCCAGGCCGGGCAACAGGAGCAGTAAAAGGGCCGTGAGACGTAAATAATTCATGAGAGAACAAGCTATGCGAATGATAAAACCTGGACAAAAGTAATCGGTAGGGCGGGAAGTAGCCGCGGCTAGCGCGGCTGGGGAGGCGCAGCCGCCCTCTCACAAGCGGCACGAGTTGCGCTGCGCCGCGCTCGCGCCAGCCGCCAGCCAATGACCAGCCACTGCCGGCCGCCGCACGGGCAAAGACCCAAAAAAGCCGCCCCAGGTACTGGAGCGGCTTTTCGTTTTGTAGGTGGCAGGCAGCCTGGCTATTCTTTCACCAGGCGTTTCACCACGGTGCCCTCGGCGGTGTGCAGGCGCACCGAGTACACGCCGGCGGGCAGGCCGCGCAGGTCGAGGGTTTCGCTCAGGAGGCCCGCACCGGGCCGGCTGGTGCGCTGGAGCACGGGCTGGCCCAGGGTGTTGAGCACGTCGAGCGGCACCCCGCCGGGCTGTTTCAGCCCCGCCACTACGAGGATGGCCGTGCCGGTGGTGGGGTTGGGATAGAGCTGGGTTTGGGCCGCGAGGGCGGCGGGGGCGGTGCCGAGCGTGATGCTCAGGAAGTTGGAGTAGTTAACCCGCTCCACGTTTTCAAAGGCCGTACCACCGCCGAAGCTGGTGAAGCGCTGGCTGACGCGGCGGCGCACGTCGTTAGTGGCCGTGTAGGCCAGCAGGTCGCGCTCCTCAAACTCCAGGTCCCAGGCCGTGCCGCTCCACGACTCGAACCGCTCGCCCAGGTAGTTGCCAAAGTTATCGAAGGTTTCGGTGATGCGGCTGGCCAGGGCCCAGCCGGCGCTGAGACGCTCTTCGGCTACCTGTACCACGGTCCCATTGGGCGAGTAGGTGCGCGTGTAGCGCAGGTCGTCGACCCAGGCACCCTGCCAAGCTTGCTCTTGGTATGAGGCGGGTTTCTGCGCGGCCCAGTCGAACCACACAATGTTAGTGTAGCGGTTTTTGTTTTCCCAAGCGCCCGCCTGCCAGGACTGCTGCACCAACTCAGTCCACTGCCCGTTGGCCACGGTGAATACCGCCCGGTCCTGGTTCATGAAAACGCCGTTGGCCCAGTTTTTAATGATTTGCTCGGTCAGCACATTGTTGGTGTACGTGTTCAGGTACTGGTAGCCGTGCACGGTGGCCCAGGCCCCGTTTTGCCACTCCTGGTCGAGTTCCTGCGTGGGGTTGCCCTGGGCGTCGTAGGTCGTTATGTAGCGGCCGGCATTCACCCAGGCGCCATTCTGCCACTGCTGGTAGAGCTCCTCGGTGTTGCGGTTCTGGGCGTTGTAGGTGTAGAGGCTGCGGTTGGTGAGCCGGGCCGTGGCCGAGTCGGCGAAGGTCTCCTGCGCGAGGTTGGCCCGGCTATCATAGGTGTAGGTTTCCACCACGGCCGATGGGCTCCAGGTCTGGGTGTTGGTGTCCCAGCTGGTGCGCACGCCCCGGCCCGGGCGGCTCACGGTTTGCTGGGTGCCGCGTCCGGCGGCCCGCACGGCGGCCGGGCGCACCTTGGCCAGGGCGGCCTCAAGATGGTTGACCGGCTTTTGGGCCCAGGCTTCGGTGCCCAGCAGTACGCTGGCCGTCAGTAAAAGGAAGTGTCGAAGTGTACGCATCGGAAGGGGAAGGAAAAAATGTAGAAAAAATGAGTAACGGAAGTGCGCCAATGATTCAATTGGGGCAAAAAAGGTTGTCTGGCTGCAGTAAAAAAACGCCTGCCACAAAAAACAGCCTCGCCAGAAACCAGCTTTCCCCTACCCAGATTTATGCGGCTGCTGCCCGGCGCAGGTCGTTGGCCTGGTCCGACTGCCCTAGGTGGTCTGACCGGTTGAAGCACCACCGATTTCGGCCATTCGACAACCGGTCTGACCACCTAGAGCGGTCAGACCAATTGCCGAATGGCCGAAATCTGGGTAAGGACAAGCCAGAAGCTAGTGAGGCTTTTTGCTGCTTCAGCTACTTTGAGTCAGGCCCGCACCTGGTATTTCACTGCCGGGCCTGGGAGCGCGTTCAGGCCTTGTGCGTCAGCTCGTCGGAGAGGTGGACGCGCACGCCGCCGCCCTCTTCCCCGGCGGCGCGCAGCATGGCGGCCGCCACCACTGCCGCGCTCACCGGCCGATACTTGAGCAGCGGCCCCCGCAACAGCGGCTGCAGCAGCCCTAGCAGCACCGCGCCCACCCGCTCGCCCAGGCGGGGCCGGGCCCGCTCGCCGAGCAGCAGCGAGGGCCGGAAAATATGAATGGCCCGAAACGGCACCTGCCGCACGGCCGCCTCCATTTCGCCCTTCACGCGGCTGTAGTAGACGCGGCTGTCGGCAGCGGCCCCCATGCTGGATACCACCAGTAGCTGCGAGGCGAAATTGCCCGCCGCCAGCGCCGCCAGCGTCACCACGTACAGGAAATCGACTTTGTAAAACGCCTCTTTCGAGCCTGCCTGCTTTAGCGTGGTGCCCAGGCAGCAAAACACGTCGTCGGCGATGAGCTGCAGGCGCACGTCCTGGAGCTTGTCCAGGTCCGTCACTACCTGCGTGAGCTTGGGGTGCGTGAGGGCCAGCGCCCGCCGCCCCACCACAATCACCTTCGAATACCGCTCCGAAGCCAGCAGCAGCGGCAATAGTTGCGAACCAATGAGGCCCGTGGCCCCGGCGAGTAAAGCGGTTTTGCGCATAAAAGAGGTACGGAATTGTCATTGCGAGCGGAGCGAAGCAATCCGTCCTGTTCTCAGCGACCAACCTGATAATGTGACTCAGCCTTTGTTAACGCGTATCGGTGTTCACCTCAACGCGGAGCAATGTCAAATACCTTACGCCAGAAAAGGTGTCTGGTTTATCAGCGGGTGTCGCGCTGGTACAGGACGGATTGCTTCGCTCTGCTCGCAATGACAGGCGTTACTTCAGCACCGTCGCTTCGGGCTCCAGCAGCACCAGGCCCTGCCGGAACAGCGCCCCCAGGGCTTTCTTGAAGACTTTTTTGCTCATGCCCACGCGGCGGTACACGTCTTCGGCCAGGCTTTTGTCGCCCAGCGGCAGCCGCCCGCCGGGGGCGGCCTGAATGGCTTTGAGCAGCGTATCTGTGGCCGATTCGACTTCGCCGTAGCCTTCCTTTTGCAGGCGCACGTCGAGCTTGCCATCGGCACGTACCTGGCGCAGGAAGCCGGACAGGGCCTCGCCCAGGCGCAGGGGCCGGAATACCTCGTTGTGAAACAGCAGCCCCTGGTGCGTGCCGTTCACGATAATGGGGTAGCCCAGCTCGGTTTCGTCGGCCACCAGCAGGCGCACCGCGTCGCCGGGCTCGCCCACGAAGGGCTCCTGGCTCAGGAACTGCTTCCACTTGGTGGAGGCCACGAGGCGGTCGCTTTCCTCGTCGAGGTACACGTACACGAACACCCGCTCGCCGGTGCGCAGGTCGCGCCGCTGGTTGCGGAAGGGCAGCAGCAGGTCTTTTTCGAGGCCCCACTCCAGGAACGCGCCGGCCGGGCCGTGGTCCTTCACCGTGAGGGCGGCGTAGGAGTTTACCAGCGCCAGGGGCCGTAGGTTGGTGGCAATGAGGCGGTCTTCCGAGTCGCGGTACACGAACACGCGCACGATGTCGCCCACGCGGGTGCCGGCCTCCACGTACTTTTCGGGCAGCAGCAGGTCGCCGTCGTCGGAGGTGAGGTAGAGGCCGAAATCTACTTCGCGGGCTACTTCGAGGTCGTTATAATCGCCGAGGAGGAGGGAGGCCATCTGAGAGGTATTTAATTTGGGGGAAGATGCAAAGGTCGGTTCAGGTGGCGGCTGCTACAAGAAACAGCCGCAGCTTTGTGCCACTCGCCCCAATTCTGGTAGATGATGAATGCTTTAGTGCCCATTGAAACCCTAAGCTGGGAGGAATTGCAGCAGTACGTGTACGAAGTAGATGGCTCGTGGCGCGACATCTACGTGCTGGACGCCAGTAGGGCAGACTGGAAAATCTGGGCTGATTTCGTCAATGCGAACTACCTCGTAAAATTCGCCGACGGCGATGGTGTCCGGCACAGCCAGGTTGACTTTGCCACAGTGGAGCATCTTTGGGATAGCCACTGTCAAGCCAATATGCTCACGGCAACCTTCTTCGTGGGAGAAATAGGTATCAATTGCCATTTCTTCGGCGATTATGAGGTGGAGAATGATGTCGACCCGCAAAAAATCACCTCTTACGAAGTTCATCAGCAGCTAATGGATTACCTGACGCGGCTCTCCCAGGCGCTTGGGAAAGAAGTAGTGCTGACTTTCGAAAACGATACACCGGCAACCCGTTCTCCGCATTGGGTATGGCAGCCGTTGCTTGCTGTCAATGGTGAGCGGATACGAGTTCAGGCCTACTGGCTCGGTCCCAAGTCGCATTAGAACCTCGCTGCCTTCCGACTCCAACCAAGTGAGGTTTCGGGCTCAACCCTTGACGAATAGCCAGCGGGCCTCAGCTACCCGGTGCCGCCGGCCCGGCCGGAGCGCCCCCGTACCAGCGCCGCCGGAACCAGAACGCCACGTTCACCAGCGCAATCAGGGCGGGCACTTCAATGAGCGGGCCGATGACGCCGGCAAAGGCCTGGCCCGAGTTCAGCCCAAACACGCCGATGGCCACGGCAATGGCCAGCTCGAAGTTGTTGCCGGTGGCGGTGAAGGCGATGCTGGCGTTTTCGGCGTAGCTGGCCCCCAGCCACTTGCCGGCCGCGAAGCTGACCACGAACATAATGCTGAAGTACAGGGCCAGCGGCAGGGCAATGCGCAGCACGTCGAGCGGCAGCCGCACGATGGTTTCGCCCTTGAGGCTGAACATGACCACGATGGTGAGCAGCAGGGCCACCAGGGTAATCGGGCTGATGACGGGCAGGAACGTGTGCTCGTACCAGTCGTCGCCCTTGAGGCGGCGCAGCACCAGCCGCGACAGGAACCCCGCCGCGAACGGGATGCCCAGGTAAACCAGTACGCTTTGGGCAATGGCCCCGATGCCAATGTTCACCGCGTACCCCTGCAGCCCAAAGTAGGGCGGCAGCACCGTGATGAACAGCCAGGCCAGCACGGAATAAAACAGCATCTGAAAAATGGAATTCAGCGCCACCAGCCCGGCCGCGTACTCGCGGCTGCCGTCGGCCAGGTCGTTCCACACCAGCACCATGGCAATGCAGCGGGCAATACCAATCAGAATCAGGCCCATCATGTACTCGGGCTGGTCGGGCAGCAGCCAGATGGCCAGCAGGAACATCAGCAGCGGCCCCAGCACCCAGTTCAGCAGCAGCGACAGCCCGATGATGCGCGTGTTGCGGAAGACCCGCGGCAGCTGCTCGTACTTCACCTTGGCCAGCGGCGGGTACATCATCAGGACGAGGCCCAGGGCCAGCGGCACGTTCACGGTGCCGACCGAAAAGTAGGTCACCGCCCGGTTGATGCCGGGCACGAAGTGGCCCAGGGCCACGCCCAGGCCCATAGCCAGGAAAATCCAGAGCGTCAGGCCCCGGTCGAGGCCCGAGAGCTTCTTGCGGGCCAGGGCGGTGGGGGCCGGCGCGGCGGCGCGGCTACGTGGTTGCATGGGCGGCAGCAGGAGAGGGGAGAATGGTAGGGGCCGGCCCGGCCCCCACCACGGCGCTGCGGCGCTCCAGCAGCAGGGTGTCGCGCCAGGTAGCCGTGCAATTGGCCGATACGCTCGCGCCGGCCCACTTCGCGAAACCCAGCCCCGGCGTGGATGGTGATGCTGGTAGTGTTTTCGGGAAAGATGCCGGCCTGCAGCGTCCAGATGCCGTGGGCTTCCGACTCCGCCACCAGCGCGGCCAGCAGCTGCCGGCCCACGCCGCGCCCACGGGCGGCGCCGGCCACGTACACGCTCACCTCGGCCACGCCCCCGCACACGCAGCGGCCCGACACCGGCGCGAGGGCCACCCAGCCCAGTACTTCCCCGCTGCCCCCGTAGCCGGCGTCCACGGCCACCAGGCGGCTGTGGGCCAGGTGGTCGCGGTCCCACTCGGCCCAGGCGGGGGTAGTGGTTTGGAACGTGGCATGGCCGGTGGCGACGCCCTGCGCGTAAATGGCCAGCACCTGGGGCCAGTGCGCGGCGGTGAGGGGAAGAATGGTCATGCGGTCGGGAATTGCGTCTGCGCGAAGTCGTGGGCGTAGGCTCGCACCTGCTCGCGCACGGCCCGGAACTGGCTCATGATTTTCTCCTCGCTGCCCGTGGCCCGGGCCGGGTCGGGAAAGTTGTGGTGGAATTTCTTCGCCGAGGACGGGAACACCGGGCAAACTTCGTGGGCGTGGTCGCACACGGTGAGCACGTAGTCGAAGGGCACGGCGGCATACTCCTCCACGTGGTTGCTGGTGTGGGCCGCAATGTCCACGCCGTCTTCGGCCATCACGCGCACGGCCCGGGGGTTGAGGCCGTGCACCTCCACGCCGGCGCTGTACACGCTGGCGCGGTTGCCGAGGGCCTGGGCCAGGTAGCCATGCAGCAGCTGGCTGCGGCAGGAGTTGCCGGTGCACAGCACCAGAATATTCTTCGAAGTTGCCATCACCAGTACCACCTTACAGCAGTTTCCAAGTCCATGTACAGAGTTAAAAGTTGAGAGTTAAAAGTTAAAAATCAGACGTAGTGGGTTTTAACTTTTAACTCTCAACTTTTAACTGTTTTCAAAAATGTACACTGACTCGGAAACTGCTCTAGCAGCACCCGCCGCCCGGGGTGCAGCCGGCGGTTTGCAGCTGGGGCAGGGCAAACTGGTGGTCGGGGATGCCGCAGGCGTCCTGCGCCAGGCAGGCCGTTTGCTTGAGGGTCAGCACGAAGTCAGTCCCGTCGAAGGCCAGGCCGAATTTGCCAATCGTCGCCTGCTGGTACTCCACTTCAATGTCCAAATCCTCGCGGCCCAGAATCCGCTGTGATAGGTTGAGGATGTCCAGGAATTTCTGGGGGGCGAGCCGGTGGTCGTAGTCGCCGGCTTCCCAGAGCTGAAAGTTGGCCACCGTTTCCTTCCGCTCAACGCCGCCGCAGTCGATGAAATGCTTGGTTACCAGCCCTACTTCCGTCACGTGGAAATGGGCCGGGAGGGCGGTGCCATCCGGTAAGCGAAAGTTAACGGCCGTCAGGCCCGGCAGGTAATGCTTCATTTCGGAGATTTTCATGGGCTTGCTCGGTTGAAAAGGGGAATGGATGAGAAAATCAGCAGGAGTTTTCAGCAGCAGCTGCCGATAGGGGCGGCGGGCAGTTCGGCCAACAGGGCCCCGAGCAGCTGGCGGGCCTGCGCCCAGCCGGCGGCATCGATGCAGTAGCACACGCGGGCTCCGTCTATTTCGCCCTGCACCAGGCCGGCCGCTTTCAGCTCCTTGAGGTGCTGCGACACCGTGCTTTGCGACAGCGGAAGCTCCAGCACCAGCTCGCCGCACACGCAGGCCTGCCGCTGGGCCAGTAGCTGCATGATGGCCACCCGCGCCGGATGCCCCAAGGCCTTGGCAATGGCGGCCGTCTGCTGCTGGGCCGCCGTGAACTGTTCGCGCTTATTGAAGGCCACTGGAGTAATTGATTCGTTTATCGTCGATTTACGATAACAAATGTAGTCAGCTAATCTGATTTCACGGCGGTATTGACTGCTACGGTAATGTAATATCTTGAAATTATTAAATTATTAAATTGAGAAGAATATGGTGGCTTACTGCCTAAAATACTAATCCGTACTACTTTTGCAACGGCAAAATGAAAGGATGACTGTTGATAAACGTGAATATCCACTCATTTGAGCCCGTTCCGACTGGTAAGCTGCCAACAAGTGTTGACTGCCAGGGGTAGTGAGATTCTGTAGAAAAGACAATTTGTCAGAAACCGCACGTATCTTTATTTCGTTATTTAACTGCGGTGCTTTCCAGTGCTTTGCTTGCTTCATTTACTCCGTGATTAAGCTTCCATATATGATGCAGTCCGTACGCTTCTTTTCAGTCGCCATTTTGGTGAGTATGCTGGCAGCGGGCCGTGGCCACGCACAGTCGGGCCCCACGGCTTCGGTCCAGAGTATTCCGCAGTCCCTGTCGGCCCCCGTTTCGCCCGATTCGGTGTACATCAACCCGGAGGTTCGGCCCCAGTTTACGGGCGGCGACAAGGCCTTTTCGGCCTATCTGAGCAAGAACATCCGCTATCCGCAGCAGGCGCTGATGCGCCACGTATCGGGTCGGGTCTACGTTAGCTTCATCCTCAGTGCCACCGGCAAGGTGCAGGACGCCCACGTAATGAGCGGCCCCGGCAACGGCCTCAACGACGAAGCCCTGCGCCTGGTGTGGCTGATGCCGAACTGGGAACCCGCCCGCGTAAACGGCCAGCCGGTGCGCGTGGCCTGCACCGTGCCCATTTCTTTTAATTCGGAACGCTAAGGGGAGGAGGAAGTAAAAAGAACGTCATGCTGAGCGGAGCCGAAGCATCTCTACCGCGAGAGTAATTAATTTACTTCTCCGGTAGAGATGCTTCGACTCCGCTCAGCATGACGTTCTTTTTGTTCACAAATCCTGTGTGATACTCCCAACCAACCACTTTTACTGATACTGTCCCGTGCCGGGGGCTCCCAGCCCGAAATCGGTGAAGGTGACGGTTTCGCGGGCAGTTTCGAACATGCGTACGCCGTTGGGGGCGGTGATGCCGCGCGGGTAGTAGCCAATCAGCAGCTGGAAGGTGCGCAGGGCGGTGTACTCGTTGCGGAAGCGCAGGCCCAGCCCGAAGCCCGTGTAGGGCGCATCGCCGAAGGGCGAGCCGCCGCGGGGCTTTTCGCTCACCCAGGCCGCGTCGGCAAAGGCCACGCCCGCCAGCCGGAAGCCCAGCAGCGAGAGCGGCGTGAAAAGCGTGGTTTCGTAGTTTACCACGAAGCGGCTGGTGGCCAGCACCGGCTGGCCCGGCGAGAAGCCCCGCAGCCCCCGCTCGTTGGTGATGCCCTGGAGGAGCTCGCCGGGCCGCCGTTTGAAGCCGATGGTGCCCTTGCTGCTGAGGAAGTGCCGGTACTGCCAGTTGCCGAAGTGGTAGAGCTTGGTGAACGAAGTGAACTCCGTGGAAAGCAGGCCCTGCTCCCAGCCGCGGCTTTGGTTGAGCCGCTGAAACGCGCCCAAATCGATGGCCGCGTAGAGGTAGCCGCTACGGGCACTGAAGGCCGCCGCCGCTACGCGCACGTCGAGGTAGCGGCGCGGCACGATGCTGTTATAGTCGTAGCCCGCCGTGAAGCTGAGCAGCGTGCCCGCCGGAATGTCCTCGGTCCGGCCAAAGCCGAACAGGTACCGGTCCTTATAGTAGCGGCGCACGGAGTAGCCCACCGTGCCCAGCAGCAGCGTGCTGCTGCGGTACTCCGGCGTAGGCGTCACCGTGTAATCCGTATTAATAAAGCGGGTGGCCACAATCATGCGGGCCGGGTTCTCATAGCCCAGGTCGTAGGAGCGCAGGCGGAGCGAGCGGCCCACCCAGGCATCCTGCACGGTGTAGCGCAGCGGGAAATAGACGTAGGGCTGCCCGGCGGGCGGGGCGCGCAGGGCCACGTCCTGGCTGAAGCTGTTGTAGTTGAGGGCCCCGGCATAGCGAGCACTGGGCGAGTAAAAGTCGCGGCGCAGCGACACACTGCCCGTGCGGTAGTTGTACTCGTTGCGGTAGCGCGCCTGAGCGTTTACAAAATGCCGGAATGGAGCCGTGTAGCTGCCTTCGTAGGACCATTGCTGCGGGGTTTCGCCGTCGGCGGTGCTCAGGCCGCGGCCGTAGCGGTAGGCGTTTTCGAGCTGGTGGCCCAGGCCGAGGAAGTTGTCGTCGCCGGCCGTGACGAGGCCCGCCGTGGCCGACCCCACCTCCACGCCCGCCGTGATGCTGAACACGTCTTTGGTCAGTACCTCAATATCGACGCTGTCGCGGGTGGTAGTGGCCTCGTTCACCAGCACGCGGGCATCCAGCAGCTCGGGCGTTTGGCGCAGCAGGCGCTCCGACTCGGCCAGGGCCTGGGGCTCCAGCGGCTGGCCGGGCCGGAACAGCAGCACCTGCCGCACCCGCGAGCGGGCCGTTTTGAGGTGCAGGGCATTGCCCGATTTTTCGAGCACGGTGCGCGGCCGGCGGGTCGAGTCGGTGATGCTGTAGCCGAAGGCATCGAGGGTGCGGATGCTCACGCGCCGCACGATTTTAAAGTTGTGGCTGTCGAACTGCCGGTCCAGGAGTACGGCATCGAGACCGGCGCGCTCTTCCTGGCGCTGCGTGAAGTTGAACATGGCCGAAACGGCGCGGCCGGCAATGGTTTTGCGGCGCGAGTAGGCCTTCAGCCGGTCCAGCATCCGTTCCTCGTCGAAACGCTGGCGGAGGGAGTCGGGGCGGAAGGGCAGGACGCCCTCGGTGGCTTTCAGCGAGTCGGGCGGGATGGCCGAGCGCGGGTCAAACGTCTGCGCCCGCGCCGGCTGGGCCAGCAGCCCGAGCCCCATCACGACAAACAGAAAGAAACCGCAAAACCTCATAATAGCACGCAACGCCGCAAAGTACGGAAACAAGCCCCGGCCGTTGGCAGTGCCTCCAACTATTTACTAACCACATGGGCCAGCAGCGGAGCAGCTATTTTTTATAAAACAGAAACTATTTCCAAAGAAATTAGCTTAAAAGCTAGTGGCTATTTGGCCGTTTATTAGTACTTTTAAGCCCGAAAGCCAGCCCTTCCGCATGAACGAGCGCATCCAAGAGAAACTAAGCATATTAGCTGATGCCGCGAAGTACGATGTATCGTGCAGCAGCAGCGGCGGCAAGCGCAAAAACGAGAACAAAGGCCTCGGCAACGCCGAGGGCATGGGCATCTGCCACAGCTACACCGAGGACGGCCGTTGCGTGAGTCTGCTCAAGATTCTGCTCACCAACCACTGCATTTTCGACTGCGCCTACTGCGTCTCGCGCCGCTCGAACGACGTGAAGCGCGCCGCCTTCACCGTGGACGAAGTGGTGGACCTGACCATCAACTTCTACCGCCGCAACTACATCGAAGGGCTGTTCCTGAGCTCCGGCATCTTTTCCAGCCCCGACTACACGATGGAGCGCCTCGTGCGCATTGTAAAAAAGCTGCGTACCGAGCATAATTTTAACGGCTACATCCACGTCAAAACCATTCCCGGCGCTTCGGAAGAGCTCATTGCCGAAGCCGGCCTCTACGCCGACCGCCTCAGCGTGAACATCGAGCTGCCCTCCGAGCTGGCGCTGACCACGCTGGCCCCGGAGAAAAACTACGCTGAAATCCTGACCCCGATGGCTCAGATTCGCGACGGCATCATTCAGAATAAGGAGGAGAAGGCGCTGTTCAAGAAAGTGCCGGCTTTTGCTACCGCCGGCCAGAGCACGCAGCTCATCGTGGGAGCCAGCGCCGAAACGGATTTAGAAATTATCAAGCTCACCGACAGCCTTTACCAGGGCTACGGCCTGAAGCGCGTGTACTACTCCGGCTACATCCCCGTGACCGACGACGCCCGCCTGCCGCAGGTGACGCAGCCGCCCGTCATCCGCGAGCACCGCCTGTACCAGACCGACTGGCTGATGCGCTTCTACGGCTTCCAGGCCGATGAAATCCTCGACCCCGCGCACCCGCACCTCGACCTCGAAATCGACCCGAAACTGGCCTGGGCCCTGCGCAACCGCCACATTTTCCCGGTGGATGTGAACACGGCCGAGTACGAGATGGTCCTGCGCATTCCCGGCGTGGGGGCCCGCTCGGCCAAGCGCATCATCGCCGCCCGCCGCTTCGCCACCCTCAATATGGAAACCCTGCGCCAGCTGGGCGTGGTGCTGAAACGGGCCAAGTATTTCCTCACCTGCCGCGGCGAGCACCAGCCCATTATCGGCGAGCTCACGGAGCAGCAGGTGCGCCGCCAGATTCTGTTCGGGGCCGGCTCGGTGCGCTCGGCCCTGGTCACGCAGCAGCTCGATTTATTCGCCCAAGCCTCCTAAAGCAGCTATGAACTACGACGCTCTCTTTCCGCAAGGCCGGCCCCGGCTGCAAACCAGCAGCCTGGGCGGCGTGCAAAACGACATTTTGTTTTCTGTTATGAAAGTCATTCACCGCCAGAACGTACCGATGCCCGTCGTCGCGCCGTCGGACAAAGTAGCCCGTCTCTCGTGCTGCTGCCGCATTAGCGAGTTGATGCCCCTGGTACGCCAGTTGCACGACGATGCCCGCGCCCGTCGCCAGGCCCGCCTCGGCGAGCAGCGCCAGCAGGCCGCGTAAGAAAATTAGTTGCTTTGCTGAGGAAAGCAGCATGACGTTCATTTTGTAAATGAAACCAATTCGTCGCCCTGCTGCTGCCGTGGGAGCTGCCGCCGCCCGCCGCCCCGCGCCCGAGCTCACGGCCCCGCCGCTCGACTACACCTACGACGGCACGTTTGAGGGCCTGCTCACGGTGCTGTTCACGGTGTACGACTGGCGGGCCGCGCCCAACAGCATTCAGCCCGAGGCCACGGCCCAGACCGGCCTGTTTGCCCAGCCGGCCCACCGCGAAACCGACGAAACCCTCGCCACCCGCGTGTGGGAGGGGCTGCTGCGCACGATGGACCCGGAGGCCCGCGCCCGCCTCTACCACGTTTTCCTGAGCGAGGATGCCGACCGGGAGTTGCTTATTTTCCGGTACGTGGACCTGGCCCTGCGCGCGGCTCAGGATATTTCGGAGAACTACGCCAACGCCGACGTGCGCCGCGTGCAGCGCCTGGCCCAGATGATGTTCCGCGAGAAGCACCGCATGGAGGCCTTCGTGCGCTTCGAGAAAACCAGCGACGAGCTGTTTCACGCCACCATCGAGCCCGATATGGACGTGCTGCCGCTCATCGCCGCCCACTTCACCAAGCGCTACGCCGACCAGCGCTGGCTGATATATGACCGCCGCCGCCACTACGGCCTCTACTACGACCTCACGCGCACCGACATCGTGCAGTTTGAGAACCCGGCGGGCGCGAAATCAACCGATATTTCGGCTGCCGTGCTCGACGAGCGGGAACCCCTGTTCAAGCACCTCTGGCAGGCGTATTTCGACCACGTCAACATTCCCGAGCGCAGGAATCTGAAGCTGCATCGCCGCCACATGCCCCTGCGCTACTGGAAATACCTGAGCGAAAAGCAGCCCCGCGAGCAGCCCTTCGTGCCCATCCAAAACAAGCAGGCCATTGCGGGCAAGGAAGTATCGGCGGGCCTGAAGCAGCTGCCGCCGCCAGAGTAGTTCCCTGTAGCACATGCTTTAGCTTGTGCATCGCCCAGCAAGGTATGTGCTACAGCACCCGGGCGGCCCTAACTTGCGGCCCAATCTGAGTTTTAGCAATGAGTACGATACTGGTTTTTGGGGCCTCCGGGCAATTGGGGCAGTGCCTGGCGCACGTAGCCAGGGAGCGCCACACGCCCGGCATGGTGTATCTGGCGGAAGAACAAGGCAATATTCTGGACCCGGCCGGGCTGGCCGCGCTGTTTGCCGAGTACCGCCCGGCTTACGTCATCAACTGCGCGGCCTACACGGCCGTGGATAAGGCCGAGGACGAGGTAGACCTGGCCCGCCGCATCAACCGCGACGGGGTGGAAAACCTGGCTCGCCTCTGCGGCGAGCACGGCACCGTGCTCATCCAGATTTCGACCGATTTCGTGTTTGCCGGCACCGGCAACCAGCCCCTGCTCGAAACCGACGAAACGGCCCCCATCAGCGTGTACGGCCTCACCAAGCTGGAGGGCGAGCAGGTGATTCCGCCGCTCACCAGCCGGTATTTCATCCTGCGCACCAGCTGGCTGTACTCCGAATTCGCGGGTAATTTCGTGAAAACCATGCTGAAGCTGGGCCGCGAGCGCGACGAGCTGCGCGTGATATGGGACCAGGCGGGCACGCCCACGTACGCCATCGATTTGGCCGGCTGCATCCTGCACCTCATCGAAACCGAAAGCCAGGCCTTTGGCCTCTACCACTACAGCAACGAGGGCCTGACGTCGTGGTACGATTTTGCCACGGCCATCTTCGCGCTGAGTGGCATGGCGGTGAAAACCATTCCCATTCGCACCAGCGAATACCCCACCAAGGCCACCCGCCCGCTCTATTCGGTGATGGATAAGACCCTGGCGAAAACCGCGCTGGGAATTCAGATTCCGCACTGGCGCGCCAGCCTGAAGGTGTGTCTGGAGCGGCTGGGCGCGGCCGAGTAGGGCCGGGGCACCGTCGCGGCTAGTCGCGGCCGTAGAACCGGCTCGCCAGGTAGGCCGCGCCCGTGAAGGCGGCCCCCAGCAGGCACACGCCGGGCCAGCCGCCGTGCGTCCAGGCCAGGCCGCCGGCCACTGAGCCGAGGGAGCCGCCCGTGAAATACCCGGTCATGTACACGGTGTTGAGGCGGCTGCGGGCCTCGGGCACCAGCGAAAATACCTTGGTTTGGTTGGAGATGTGGGCGGCCTGCACGCCCACGTCCAGCACAATCACGCCCAGCACCAGGCCCAGTAGGTGGGTGCCGCCCAGGCCCAGCACGCCATACGCGGCCAGTGCCAGCAGAATGCTCAGCCCCAGGGCATAGTCGGGGCCGCGCGCGTCGGACGCCTTGCCGGCCAGCGGGGCGGCCAGCGCGCCCACGGCCCCAATCAGCCCAAAAAAGCCGGCCACGTCGCTGCCGTAGCGGTAGGCCGGGCTCTCCAGAAAAAAGGTCAGCGTGGTCCAGAAGGCGCTGAAGGCCGCAAATAGCAGCCCGCCCACGAGCGCCGCCCGGCGCAGGTCGGGCAGCGTGCGGGTCAGGGTCAGCAGCGATTTCAGGAGGGAGCCGTAGGAGCCGGCGAAATTTGGCCGGTCCTGGGGCAGGCGCCAGGCCAGCAGGCCCAGCAGGGCCAGCATCAGCCCGGCCGCGATTTCGAACATGGCCCGCCAGCCCAGGTGCGCCCCCACGTAGCCGCTAAGGGTACGCGAGGCCAGAATCCCAATCAGCAGCCCACTCATGACGCGGCCCACGATGCGGCCCCGGTCGGCTTCGGGGGCCAGGTGGGCGGCCATGGGCAGCAGCAGCTGCGGCACCGCCGAGCAGATGCCGAGGAGCACGCTGGCCCCGGCCAGCATGCCAAAGGTGGGTGCCCACGCCGCCAGGCCCAGGCAGGCCGCCGCGCCCAGCAGCATGAGTAGTATCAGGCGCTTGCGCTCCAGCATGTCGCCCAGCGGCACCACGCACAGAATGCCCAGGGTATAGCCCACTTGGGTGGCCGTAGCCAGCAGGCTGGCGCTGCTGTCGCGCAGGTGAAAGGTGCGCCCAATGGCGGCCAGCAGCGGCTGATTGTAGTAGATATTGGCCACCACCAGCCCGCAGGTGAGGGACATGAGCCAGACGAGGGCATTATCGAGGCGGCGGGAGGGGAGGGGAGGGGCAATGGCCGCGGTGACGGGCCGGATAAGCAATTCAGACATTCAATAGCGCGAGCGAATCGGGATAGGGTAGCAGCGAAATAGCGTAGCGTAACTGCTTTTTGGCCCCAATAGTTGCACCCGGCCCGGTAAACAGCACCGGTACCCCGACTTTTTGCTTCGGCCCGCTGAATCGTAATAACGGGAATCGTAACACCGGGAATCGCACACCGGGCCGAATTGAAAGTTCGGGGTACTCGTGCTACTCCTCCCGCACAACCCGTCTGCCGCGCCTGCGTTTGCCAGTGCATGAGCCGAGGATTTACTAAGGAAGACGACGCGCAGACGCCGCCCATCATTCCGCCCCGGGCGGCCCTGCCGCCGGGCACGCCCAACTACGTCACGCCCGCTGGCCTGGAGCTGCTGCGCGCCGAGCTGGCCACCCTCGAAGCCGGGCGCGCCCAGGCCGAGGCCAACCACGACAACGACACCGACCGCACCCACCGCCTCTCGCTATTCAATGGCCGCCTGGCCCTGCTGCTGGAGCGCCTCGGCAGCGCCAAAGTAGTAGACCCCGCCGGCCAGCCGGCCGGCGAAGTGCGCTTCGGGGCCACCGTCACGTTGCGCACCGTGCGCGGCGGTAAGGTCGGTTTTGAGCGCACGTTTACTATCGTGGGCGTTGATGAGGCCGATGTGGCGCTGGGCAGGGTCGCGTTTGTGGCTCCCATCGCGCGGGCGGTGCAGGGCCTCCGGTTGGGCAAAACGGCCCCCCTGCCGCTCGGGCCCGGGCCGGAAACGGTGGAAGTAGTGGGTATCGAATACGCCAGCGCGTAATTTTGGCCGCCGTGCCGGCCAAACGGCCCGGTCCTCGTTACTACATGATTATCTACAAATCGACCGATTGGTGGGAAGCCCTGCGGCACCTGCGCTCCTCGGGCATCATCCGCCTGCTGCTGAAGCGGGTGCTGCTGGTGGGTCTCTACGCCACGGCTGTCACGGCCTTCTTCATCCGGTTCGATAAGATGAATATCCAGGTGGATAAGGAGTTTTTCTCCTTTATGGGCATTATGCTCAGCCTGCTGCTGGTGTTCCGGACCAACACGGCCTACGACCGGTTCTACGAAGGGCGCCGCCTCTGGGGCCAGCTCGTGAACAACTGCCGCAACCTGGCCGTGCTGCTCCACGCCCGCCTGCCCGCCACCGACTACGCCACCCGCACCTACTTCGCCAGGCTGCTCGCCAACTTCCCCATTGCCCTGGATGGCCATCTGCGCAAAGGCGTCCGGTTCGAGAAGTTAGAAGAGGCCGACACGGGCTTCATCGAGCGGCTGCGCGGGGCCGACCATGTGCCCTCCCGCCTGTCGGCGCTGTTGCAGGAGCTGTTCGAGCGGCTGCTGCGAGAGGACATTCTGCTGCCCGCGCACCTTATTACCCTCCAGCGCCACCACGAGGGCCTGCTCGACGTGGCCGGGGCCTGCGAGCGGATTAAAGCCACGCCCATCCCGTTTTCCTACAGCTACTTCATCAAGGGTTTTATCACGGTTTTTGTCCTGATAATGCCGTTCAACCTGCTCGATACCTACCAGTACCTCACCATTCCCATCACCATGTTCGGGGCCTACGCGCTGCTGGGCGTAGAGATGATTGGCGACGAAATTGAGGACCCCTTCGGCAAGGACAGCAACGATTTGCCCCTCACGCAAATGGCCAACCGCATCCGGGCCAACGTGCACGAAATTCTGGGCGTAGAGCTGCCCGAAACCGTGAAAGGCCTGGCCGACGCGCCGTACAGCGTAGTGTTTTAATCGTATGTCATTGCGAGCGTAGCGAAGCAATCCGTCCTGTTCTCAGCGACAAACCCCAAAATGTAACAGGCCCCATTGCTGCGCAGCAATGGGGCCTGTTACTTTACAGCGTGTCTAATTTTTACAGGATGGATTGGCGCCGCTTGATGCGCGGAATGTCGGGCCTTCTCGCAATGACGGATGGCCAGATTACGCCACCAGCTGCTTCCGATACGTCCCCGGCGTCACGCCCTCATACTTCTTAAACAGTGCCTGGAAGTACGACAGGTTGTTAAATCCCGCCCGCAAGCACACCTCGGCCACGCTGGCCAGCGGGTGGCGCAGCAGGCGCTTGGCCTCGCCCAGCCGCTCCCGGATGATGTACTCGACCGGCGTAATCCCAAACTCGCGCTTGAAGACCCGGAAGAACGTGGCCTTGCTCATGCAGGCCAGCGCGCTGAGCTTGTCGATGGTCAGGCTTTCGGCCAGGTGGTCTTTGATATAGCCCACTACGGCGGCGAAGCGGTGCGTGGTCAGGTGCCGGGCGTAGTCGTGGAAAATGAGCTGGCGGGCCTGCGTCTGCATGAGGCGCACCAATAGTTCCTGCAAGGTGAAGCCGGCCAGCACATCCTTGTTCACGTCGGTAGTGCGCGCCACGGCCACCAGGCGGCCCAGGGTATCGGTCAGCTCGGGGGTGTTGGTGAGGTGGGCGTAGTCGGGCTGCTGCAGCGACCAGGGCTGGTGGGTTTCGGCGCGGGGGTACCGCTCGTTGAGCAGGTCCACGGTGTGGCGGATGGTGTCCGGCGCGATGACTACGGCCAGGCACTGGGTGGGCTGGCAAAGGCAGGCCTCGGGGAAGTCAATTTCCATCAGCTCGTCCTTTTCCACCACCACCGACTCGCCGGGCAGGTAGTCGAAGGCCGGGCGGTTGGGCAGGTGCATCACCTTTTTGCCGCGCAGCATGGTGGTCAGGGCCAGTCCTTCGAGGCGCAGGGGCACGCGGTGGGCAGCGTGGTGGGTTTCAAACACGTTCAGCTCAAAGCCATCGAGGGCGTACACGGTGCGGTTTTCGACGAGGCTGTGCAGGCGCTCGGGGGCGAGCGGGGCAACGGCGGCGGGCAGGTGAACGCGCGTGGGCATGGGTGGGATGGGTTGTAAGCGTGGGCTAATTGAAAGGCCGGTCATGCTGAGCTTGCCGAAGCATCTGTAGTGCAGCAGTAATCAACATCATTCAACTAAGCGGTAGAGATGCTTCGGCAAGCTCAGCATGACCGACTTTTTCGGTGCTACAAGTTGCGATTATTCCCGCACACTTTAAGATAATACCACAATCGATTGAAGGGTTATTCAAAGACCTTTACCATCTGACTAACCCACTCAACCTTTACTTTTTACAACGTCATGGCTGAAACCCTCGAAGAAACCACCACTCTGGTGGCACGTCCCAAGTTCAAGTCGCATTACGACAATTTTATTGGCGGTAAGTGGGTGGCCCCCGTCAAGGGTCAGTACTTTGAAAATCCTTCGCCAATTGATGGCAAGGCCTTTTGTAAAGTAGCCCGCAGCACCAAAGAGGACATTGAGCTGGCCCTCGACGCCGCGCACGAAGCCTTCAAAACCTGGGGCAAGGCCTCGCCCACCACGCGCAGCAACGTGCTGCTGAAGATTGCCGACATCATGGAGGCCAACCTGGCCCACCTGGCGGCCGTGGAAACCGTGGAAAACGGCAAGGCCATCCGCGAAACCATGGCGGCTGATTTGCCGCTGGCCATCGACCACTTCCGCTACTTCGCGGGCGTGATTCGGGCCGAAGAAGGCTCGGCCACCGAGCTGAATGAAACCACGCTTTCGCTCGTCATTCAGGAGCCGCTGGGCGTGGTGGGCCAGATTATTCCCTGGAACTTCCCGCTGCTGATGGCCACCTGGAAAATTGCGCCCGCCCTGGCCGCCGGCTGCTGCGTGGTGGTGAAGCCCGCCGAGCAAACCCCCGCCAGCATCATGGTGCTCATGGAGCTGTTGCAGGACGTGATTCCGCCCGGCGTGCTCAACGTTGTGAACGGCTTTGGCCTGGAAGCCGGCAAGCCCCTGGCCAGCAACAAGCGCGTGAACAAGGTAGCCTTTACCGGCGAAACCACCACCGGCCGCCTCATCCTGCAGTACGCCGCCGAAAACATCATTCCCGTGACCATGGAGCTGGGCGGCAAGTCGCCGAACATCTTCACCAAATCGGTGATGGATGCCGACGACGACTTCCTGGATAAGTGCCTGGAAGGCGCGGCTATGTTTGCCCTTAACCAGGGTGAAATCTGCACCTGCCCTTCGCGTCTGCTCATTCACGAGGACATTTATGAGGCCTTCATGCCCCGCCTCATCGAGCGCGTGAAAGCCATCAAGCTCGGCCACCCGCTCGACCCCAGCACCATGATGGGCGCGCAGGCCAGCAACGACCAGTACGAGAAAATCCTGAGCTACCTCGAAATCGGCAAGGCCGAAGGGGCCGAAGTGCTGACCGGCGGCGAAGCCCACCGCGACCACGCGCACGACGAGCTGACCGAGGGCTACTACATCCAGCCCACCATCTTCCGCGGCCACAACAAAATGCGGATTTTCCAGGAGGAAATCTTCGGCCCGGTGCTGTCCGTCGCCACGTTCAAAGACAACGACGAGGCCATCGAAATGGCCAACGACACGCTCTACGGCCTCGGCGCCGGTCTCTGGAGCCGCGATGCCCACGAGCTCTACACGATGCCCCGCGCCATTCAGGCCGGCCGCGTGTGGGTGAACTGCTACCACGACTACCCCGCCGGCGCGCCTTTCGGCGGCTACAAGTCCTCTGGTTTTGGCCGCGAAAATCACAAGATGATGCTCGCCCACTACCGCCAGACCAAGAACATGCTCATCAGTTACAGCAAGCAGAAGCTGGGCTTCTTTTAAGCCGGATTTGGCTGATTAGCCAGCACACCAGAACGTCATGCTGAGCGCAGCCGAAGCATCTCTACCGCGCCGTTGGAAATCGTAATCCAACAACGAAGCGGTAGAGATGCTTCGACAAGTTCAGCATGACGTTCTTTTTTTGCGTTACACCATTTTCTGACCTGTTTATCTTCCAATATGCCCACGCCCCGCGTCCTAGTCACCACCGCCGCTGAAGCCACCATCGATTTGCTGCGCGATGAAAACGGCCCGCTCATGTTTCACCAAAGCGGCGGCTGCTGCGACGGCTCCTCGCCGATGTGCTTTGCCAAGGGCGAATTCCGCATCGGCGGCAACGACGTGTGGCTGGGCCAGATTCACGGCTGCGACTTTTTTATGAGCACCAGCCAGTTTGAATACTGGCAGCACACCCAACTCACCGTTGATGTGACCAAAGGCCGGGGGGCCAGCTTCTCGCTGGAAATCCCGCTCGGCGTACGGTTCCTGATTCGCTCGCGGCTGTTTACCGAGGAGGAATCGAAGGATATGGCGCCGGTGCGGGTAGGGGAGGAGTATCTGGAGGAGCAGGCAGCAGCTTAGGTTTTTGGATTAAAGGTGTCGGCGCAGGAAATATAGAACGGTCATGCTGAGCGCAGCCGAAGCATCTCTACCTCATTACTAATTCAATCAACAGGATTAGTTGCGCAGTAGAGATACTTCGGCTGCGCTCAGCATGACCGTTCTATTTATTTCTTATGCAATGAGCTTACGCCTCCTGAAAGTGGTAGAGAAACGTAATCACGCCCGTGTACGCGGGCTTTTTCACGCCCTCAATTTCCAGCGTTACGCCCACCCGGGTTTTGGCGATGCCGCGCAGGTTGGCCACTGAAAGCAGGCTGGCGCGCAGGCGAACCTGGCTATTCACGGTCACGGCCTGGTTGAAGCGCAGGCTTTCGATTTCGTAGTTGACCTGCATTTTCAGGTTCTCAATTGCCACTATTTGGTGCCACAAATAGGGCAGCAGGGCCACCGTGAGGTAGCCGTGGGCAATGGTGGCCTGAAACGGCGACTCAACCTGCGCCCGGGCCGGGTCGGTATGAATCCACTGATAATCCAGGGTAGCAGCGGCAAACTGGTTGATTTGCTCCTGCGTGATGGTGTGGAGCTCGGACACGCCCAGCTCCTGGCCCACGCAGGCCTCCAGCTCGGCGAGGTTGTGGATAATTACTTTACTCATGAACGGCGGATGATGTGCGAATTAAAAAGGGTCGCAAACATACGCTGTTCCCGCGCCATTGAGCGGCGGTAATTAGCGGGGGCAGGCCACGGGGGTTCTGGCGAATGTTGGCCTCCCCCGGGTGCCGGGCGTGAACAGACCGCCTATGGCGGGAGTCCCGGCTGCCTGTACTTCGGGCACGGCGGCGGCGAGGGTTGCCTGGTTGTAGTCGGCCAGCACAATGCGGGCTCCTTTCCTGGCGAGGCGTTTGGCCGTAGCCAGGCCAATGCCGTCGGCCCCGCCCGTGATGCCATAAAATCGGGTTGGCATGCGGGAAAGGTTGTAGCGTGGACTCCGCAAGCCTATGCTACAGGTTAGGAAGCATCGGTCGAAACCGTGTTGACCGCTGCGGTGGAGGGGTCGGCACTAGCGGTTTTTACGTCCTGTTTCTGCTCCTGGGCCCAGTCGCGGTGGCTATCGTGGGGCATCACAATGGGCACTTGCAGGCAGACGCTGTGAGCGGGCAGCACCTGGTTCCAGTCGGCGATGAGCTGCTTGTAGGCCATGCCCACGGGCCGGATGTTGCGGTCGAGGTCGTAGAGGCCCAGCGGATTCACATTGTTGTTGGGTTCGCGCAGGGCGGTGTCCCAGTCCACCTGGTCGGTGAGGGAGTACCAGGTGAAGCCCACGATGGGCACGCCGTCGTTGCGCACGCGCAGCACGTTGGCCCACTCTTTCCAGAGCCAGTTCACGGCCTCGTCGCCGCTGGGGCCCTGCCAGAGGTTGGTTTCGGTGTGCATCACGGGCAGGCGGTAACGGTCGTAGTACTGGTGGGTAATGGTGTGGTAGCCAAATATTTCGCCCGAGGCGCGGGTGCTCCCATCGGGAGCCACGCGGTGCTCATTGGTCTGGTAGTAGTCGTTGCCCATGATGCAGTGCCGTTTCAGGTTGTTGCCCAGAAAGAAGTGGTATTCCTGGCGGGTCATGCCGTTGTCGGTCAGGTACTCATACATCTCGGAGTCGACACGCCGGCCGTAGTTCAGGTCCAGCGATAGAAACCGACGCGAATTCATGATTTCAGCGGGCTTAATCGCGGCCGGGTTTTCGGCGTGGAAATACTCCGACGACTCGCTTTGGATGAAAATGGCATCGGGCCGGATTTCCAGAATGGCTTTCATGGCCAGCACGTTGGCCTTCACAATGTGCTTGAGCGCCGTCACGAAGCCGAGGTCGCTGCTCAGCTGCTCGTTCCACCACCCAAACATGGCCGAAAACTGCGCGCAGATGAACATCTCGTTCACCGGCGTGTAGAGCTGCACCCACGGAAACCGCTGCGCAAACGCCCGGGCATACTGCGCGAACAGCACCGGGAAATCGGGGTTCTGGAAGTTGCCAATCCAGTCGGGCACCCCAAAATGGCACAGGTCGACAATGGGCGCGATGTTGCGCCGCAGCAAATCCTGAAACGTGAGGTCGGCAAAGGCCCAGTCGTATGTATTCGGCCCCAGAAACGTGCTGTGAATGGGCGGCCCGTAGCGCAGAAACCGGATGCCCAGCTCATCAACCAGGTCGAAATCCTTCTCCCAAAGCTGGTAGTGGTTGCATTTCTCCAGCTCATCCACGCGCAGGGTGCCGTTTTGGATGGTGGGGTTGCTGTTTTCGATGCCGGTGGCGAAAAGGAACTGAGGACCCATGGGCGTGAGGTGACGCGCCCGTGGTAACGGCCGCAATGGACAGGGAAATGAGGTAACTACGGGGCAGACCGACCAGCCGGACTATTCCATTCGCGCCCGCCGCGCTGCACGGTAGCACGGACTAAAAGTCAGCGCTACGCGCCAACCTGGATTCGCGGTTATACGTTGTCGGGAAGCCGTAATGATGCGCGCCACCCCCTGAATTTCCTATGAAGATGCTCGCCCACCTGCTCACCCACAAGGTTATCGCCATCGTGCGCGGGGCCAATCCCAAAGACCTGCTCCGCATTGCGCAGGCCCTGCACGCTGGCGGCGTGCGCGCCATGGAAGTCACGCTGAACTCGCCCGGCGCACTGGCCTCCATCGAAGAAATTGCCGGGGCCATGGACGATGATTTCCTGGTGGGAGCCGGCACCGTGCTCGACCCCGAATCGGCCCGCGCCGCGCTGCTGGCCGGGGCCAGATTCATCATTTCGCCCACCCTCAATAAGCAAACCATCCGCATGACCAAGCGCTACGGGGCCGTGAGCATCCCCGGCGCGTACACGGCCACGGAGATTCTGAAGGCCTACGAATACGGCGGCGACATCATCAAAGTATTCCCGGCTTCGGGGGTTGGGCCAGGGTACTTCAAGGACGTGGCCGGGCCGCTGCCGTTCATCCCGCTCATGCCCACGGGCGGCGTTTCGCTGGATAATATTCGGGGTTTTGCCGATGCCGGGGCCGTGGCTTTCGGGCTGGGCAGCTCGCTGGTTGACACCAGGCAGGCCGTGACGGAGGAGTACCTGGCGCAGCTTGCGGAGAAGGCCCGGCAGTTTCGGACGATAGTGGGGTAGGGTAGAGAAAAGTCATAAAACGATAGAGAAACGGTCATGCTGAGCTTGTCGAAGCATCTCTGCCGCTTCGTTGAATCGTAAGGATTAGTCACGCGGTAGAGATGCTTCGACAAGCTCAGCATGACGGCCCTTTATTTAACCTCAACCAATGAAAATCATCCGCTTCGAACTCTTCCAGGTGCCGCCGCGCTGGCTGTTTCTCAAAATCGAAACCGACACCGGCTTCATCGGCTGGGGCGAGCCGGTGATTGAGGGCAGGGCCGCCACCGTGGCCGCCGCCGTGACCGAGCTCATGGAGAACCTCATCGGCAAAGACCCGCTCAATATTGAAGACCATTGGCAGGTGATGTACCGGGGCGGCTTCTACCGGGGCGGCCCGATTCTGATGTCGGCCATCGCCGGCATCGACCAGGCGCTGTGGGACATCAAGGGCAAGTACCACGATGCGCCAATTCATCAGCTGCTGGGCGGGCCGGTGCGCGACAAAATGCGGGTCTACTCCTGGATTGGCGGCGACCGGCCCGAGCACGTGGGCGCGGCGGCGGCCGATATGGTGGCCAAAGGCTTCACGGCCATCAAGATGAACGCCACCGACGAAATGGCCTACGTCGATTCCTATGTGAAGATTGACGCCGTGCTGGCCCGCGTGGCGGCCGTGCGCGCGGCCGGCGGGCCGGGCCTGGGCATTGGCATCGATTTCCACGGCCGGGTGCACAAGCCCATGGCCAAAGTGCTGGCCCACGAGCTGGAAGCCTACCGCCCCATGTTCATCGAGGAGCCCGTGCTGCCTGAGAACAACGAGGCCCTGCGCGAAATCGCCCGGCACACCAGCATTCCCATTGCCACCGGCGAGCGCATGTTTTCGCGCTGGGATTTCAAGCAGCTGCTCATCGACGGCTACGTCGACATCATCCAGCCCGACCTCTCGCACGCCGGCGGCATCACCGAGTGCAGGAAAATCATCAGCATGGCCGAGGCGTTCGACGTGGCGGCCGCGCCGCATTGTCCGCTGGGCCCCATTGCGCTGGCCGCCTGCCTGCAGGTGGATGCCAGCTGCCACAACGCCTTCATCCAGGAGCAGAGCCTGGGCATTCATTACAATAAGGAGAATGATTTGCTTGATTACCTGGTCGATAAATCGGTGTTCGACTACGAGGCCGGGCATTGCCGGATTCCCGCCGGGCCGGGGCTGGGCATCGATATAAACGAGGACTACGTGCGGAGCCGCGCCGCCATCGGCCACAACTGGCACAACCCCATTTGGCGCAATGAGGACGGCAGCGTGGCGGAATGGTAGGGAAGAAAATTAAAAATTAAAAGTGAAAAATTAAAAATGGCCTTCACAAAGGACGTTTTCGGTTCATCTTCTTCTGATTTTGGCGGTAGTCTACAGCCAGGTGCGGTCGGAACGCGCCACGGCGCGTTCAATCGTTGAACAATCGGAGGCGAACCGGCGCAGACGACAGGCTCGCCGTGGCGCGTTCTGACCGCGCCTGGCCTTGGACCACCGCCCTGATTTTTAATTCATCATTTTTAATTTTTAATTCCAAAAATGAAATCCACCACCTTCCTCAGCTGCGACTGGGGCACCTCCGCCTTCCGCCTGCGCCTCGTGGAGCGCCAGTCGCTGAAGATTCTGGCCGAAACGCATTCCAAGGAAGGCAACGCCGCCACGGCAGCGCTGTGGCAGCTGCCCGGGCAGCCGCCCGGGCAGCCGCCCGGGCAGCCGCCCGGGCAGCGGGTAGCCTTCTACCGGGCCATACTTGAGAAGCATCTGACGAAGCTGGAAGCGACGGTAAAAACGTCATTGGATGAGGTGCCGGTCGTGATTTCGGGCATGGCCTCATCCACCATCGGCATGCTGGAGCTGCCGTACCGGGCGCTGCCTTTCGCGGTTGATGGGTCGGATTTGCTCACCAGGACGATGGCCGCGACAGCCGATTTCAGGCATGAGATTTTGCTGATTTCAGGGGTGAAAAGCGCCGATGACGTGATGCGCGGCGAAGAGGTGCAGCTCGTCGGCTGTCGGTTTGAGCATACGGAGGAAGAGGAGCTTTTCTTGCATCCGGGCACGCACGCCAAGCATGTGCTGGTGCGGCACGGGCAGGCGGTAGCCATGAAAACGTACATGACCGGCGAGTTTTTCTCCCTGCTCTCCACCAACGGAATTCTGGCCGCATCGGTGGAAGAAGGCGGCAAGCTGGACGAGGGCCAGAACCGCCAGTGGTTTGAAAAAGGTGTGCAGGACAGCCAGCAGGCCAATCTGCTGCATAATACTTTTCTGGTCCGCACCAACGACTTGTTCAAAAAAGCCAGCAAGCGGGAGAATTACTTCTACCTGAGTGGCCTGCTCATCGGCAGCGAGTGCCACGACCTGCTGGCCAACCGCCCTGCCCGCATCACCCTGGCCGGCGAGCCCGCGCTGCTGGCCCTGTACGGGGCCGCGCTGCAAAAGCTGGGTATTGCCGACAAGTGCCCCATCCGCATGAAATCGGCCGAAGAAGTGACCCTTAACGGTCAGTCCATCGTACTCCAACAGCAGCTTCTCACCGCAAAAAAACCGTAAATGGCACCCGCCCTCCACGCCGAATCCATCCTGCCCGCGCAGGCCGCGCTGGGCGAGGCCGCGCTCTGGAATCCGGAAACGGCGCAGCTGTACTGGGTTGATATCGAAGGGCGGGAGCTGCACGTTTTCGACCCCGCCACGGGCGAGGACCGGCATTATTTCACCGGCAAGCGCATCGGTACGGTGGTGCCCATGCGCAACGGCAACGCGCTGGTGGCCCTGCAAACCGGCATCTACAAAATCAACCTGACCACCGGCCAGCTCACCCGCCGCGCCGACCCGGTGACGGACGAATACCTGCGTTTCAACGATGGCAAGTGCGACCCGGCCGGCCGGTTTTGGGTTGGTACTTTCGACCTGATGCAGCGTCCCCACGTCGGCACCCTCTACCGCCACGACCCCGATGGCCGCACGCACGTCATGCTGCGGCGCATCACCAATTCCAACGGCATCGCCTGGTCGCTCGATAAAACCACGATGTACTACATCGACACGCCGACGCTCGCCGTGCGGGCTTTCGATTACGACAATGCCACTGGCGCTATTGCCAACCCGCGCGTCGTCATTCGCTTCGAAGAAGGGACCGGCTGGCCCGACGGCATGACCCTCGATGCCGAAGGCAAGCTCTGGGTGGCCCTGTGGGGCGGTGGGGCGGTGCACCGCTACGACCCCGCCACGGGCGCACTCCTTCAGGTGGTGCTGGCGGCCGCGCCGTTCACGTCGTCGTGTGCCTTCGGTGGGCCGGGGCTGAAAACCCTGTTCATCACCACTGCCCGGGGCGGCCTTACGCCGCAGCAGTGCCAGGAATTCCCACTCAGCGGCAACGTATTCGCCATCGAGCCGGGCGTGGCGGGCGTGCCGGCCTGCTTTTTCGGTGGCCAGTAAGCGCACACGTTCCGCTAGCCCCTTTATACACTCAAAAGACCTTACGCTGAGCGTTTAATCGGGTACGCTGAGCGTTTAATCGGGTACGCTGAGCGTTTAATCGGGTACGCTGAACGTTTCGGAGCGCTGCGCTTAGCCTTTAATCGGGAGCGCGGAAGCTTTAGTGGGATAGGCGCGGCATTCGGAGGGGTGAGCGGCGGGTTTTGCCACGCTGGGAGGCTGTCTAAGGTGGTTTCCAAGTCCATGTACAGAGTTAAAAGTTGAGAGTTAAAAGTTAAAAATGAGGCGTAGTGGGTTTTAACTTTTAACCCTCAACTTTTAACTGTTTTCAAAAATGTACACTGACTCGGAAACTGCTCTAAGGTGGGTTTTAGCGTAGTTTCAGGAGCCCGCACTCCCAGGCTACAGTTCCGCCACTTGCAGCTGAATATCCACGTTGCGCCCGTGGTCGTCGGCGCAGGAGATTTTCACCGCTCCGCTGGGCGGCCGGAAAAACACCCGTTCGGTGGCCTTTGCGGCGCGTAGAAACCGGTCGTTCACGTACCAGAAAACCTGGCGCACCTCGCTGCCCGCCGCGCAGCTGAGCAGCATTTGCTGCTTCTCGCCTCGGTTCAGCACGTACTCGGCATGGTCGAGGGGCGAGGTGATGGCCAGCGCTACGCCCGCGCCGTTCTCATTGCCGCGCACCAGCTGGCAGGCGGGGTTGTGCGCCGGCAGGCGGCTGGATGGCAGCCCCTGCGTTTCGCGGAAAGCCAGCACTTCGGGCAGCGGGTTGGGGAATAGCTGCCGCCGGAAACCGGCCGCCGGCACGCAGGCCCGGCAGTAAACCATGGCCCCATCGGCCGAAACCAGGGCTTCCTTCCGGTGCTCGCAGCGCCGGGCCGACGACGTGCCGGGCAGGTAGTAATCAATCAGCTGGTTGGGGCAGTGCTCGCCGGGCACGAGGCCGGTTTCGGTGCAGACCAGCCGGAAATCGAGGGTGGCAGGCGGCGTGGCCCAGTTATTGGGCGAGTTGTAGGCGAGGGTGTTGAACAGGTCGAACAGCAGGGGCGAGGCCACGTCGGCTCCGGTCAGGGCCGGGCTGCCCTGCCCACTGAAGTTGCCCACCCACACCCCAATGGTGTAGTCCTGGTTGTAGCCAATGCTCCAGGCGTCGCGCCGGCCGTAGCTGGTACCGGTTTTCCAGGCAATTTTGGGGAGGTGGCGGCTGTTTTCGTAGCCCATCGGCAGGTCGGGCCGGGTGCGCTGGGCCAGGATGTCGGTGATGAGAAAGGCGGCGGCGGGGGAGACGAGTTGAGAATTAGTAATTAATAATGAAGAATTAAGAATTGGAGCTGGGCCAGCATTTTTTCTCTTAGAACTTATTCCAAGGCGCTCATTTTTAATTTTTAATTCTTCATTTTTAATTAAAGCCAAAGGCGCATGGCGCCCCCCATCGGCCAGCGCTGCGTACAGCCCCGTCAGCTCTTCCAGCGTGGCCCCGCAGCCGCCCAGGACGGTGCTCAGGCCCAGGTGCGGCGCGGCTTTGGCCACACTTTTGAAGCCGGCCGCCCGCAGCTTATCGGTGAAAACGGGCACGCCCACCTCGGCCAGCACGCGCACGGCCGGGATGTTGAGCGAATAAGTCAGGGCCCGCTCCACGGTCACCTCGCCGGCGCAGCTTTTGTCGAAGTTCTCGGGGCGGAAACCACTGAAATTGGTGGGCACGTCGGGCAGTTTCAGCTTGGGCGTCACGATGCCGCGGTCCACGGCCAGGGCGTAGAGAAAGGGCTTGAGCGTGCTGCCCGGCGAGCGCACGGCCCGCACGCCATCGACCTGGCCCTGGCTGGCGGCATCCTGAAAATCAGCCGAGCCCACGTACGCTTCCACGGCGCGGGTGCGGTTGTTCACCACCAGCACGGCGGCCTGCGAAATGCCCAACTCGCGCAGGCGGCGCACGTAGTTTTTGGTCAAATCCTCGGTCTTGGCCTGGGGGCCGCGCCGCAATGTGGACTGGATGATGGCCTGGCCAGGGAACTGCGTCACCAGCCGGCGCGCCAGGTGCGGGGCCAGCGTAGGGGCGGCGTGGCGCTGGGCATCGAGTGGCTCATTCAGCGCATCGGCAATATCCTGATTCGGGAACAAATGCTGCTGCTGAAACTGCCGCAGCCAGCGGTTCCGTTCGGCTACTATTCGGTCGTTATTCTTGCCCAAAACCAATATGCGGGGCTGGTTGGGAATAATAGCCAGCGTCACGGTCTGGGCCAGCGATAAGTAACTGGGCGGCTGCTGGAAATAGAGCAGCGCGGCCGATTTCACGCCTTCGATATTGCCGCCGTAGGGCACCAGGTTCAGGTAGAGCTGCAATATTTCGGCCTTGCTGTAATGGGCTTCCAGCTGCGTGGCGCGCAGCATTTCCAGTAATTTATTGCCGAAGGTGCGCTCCTTGGGTTCCAGCAATCGTGCCACCTGCATGGTGATGGTGCTGGCCCCGGTGGTGCGACCGGATTTGAAAATATTACGCCCGGCGGCCTGCACTATTGCCACGGGATTTACGCCGAAATGGTAGCGGAAATACTGGTCTTCCTTATGAATAATGGCCTGCTGCAAAGCGGGGGTGATTTCCGCCAGCTCGGTTTTCATCCGCCACTTCTGGGTAGGGTTGAGGAAGGCGTGCAGGACGCTGCCATCGGCGGCCAGCACGATGGGGGAGTAGCGCGGCGCGGGCGGCAGGGGAAACAGGCGGTCGAGGGCGAATAGCAGCAGCAGTCCGCTGACCGTGCCAGCTAGCGCCCGTAGCCATCTTCTCTTTCTCATGTCTGAAAAATACACGCTGAAATAATATCGCTCGCTGCAGCTGCTGGCCGCCGGCACTACGCCGCTGGCCGCTGGCCGCAGTTTAGCGCGCAGCGCATAACTGCTGGCCGATGGTAAGGCGAGTTTGCAACTCGCTATTGTGCGGCCTGCCGAATCGTAATCACAGGCGGCGAGTTACAAACTCGCCTTACCATCGGCCTATAGTCGTCGCTTCGCTTAGACTATGGCCAGCTATCCAGTTACCGGACCCGTACCACGCCGGCCCCGTTGTAGCTGTGGTACTCCGCGTTATACATCGCATCCGCATTCACCGGGCCGAGTTTGAAGGTGCCTTTCGACACGGCGCGGCAGAGGTAGTAAAACACTTTCGGCTTGCTGGTGGCGGTGGTGAACAGGTTAATGCGGTCGTCACGCACGTCCAGATAATCGGGCGTACTCGCATCCTTCGCCCAGGCCAGCTCGCGCAACGCGCCGATGCGCGGGTTCTCGATTTCGAGGCCGGCCGGTAGCAAATCGGTGATGGCTACGTTCTTGATTTCACCGGCCGCGTCGCCGGCTTCCAGCGTAATCTTCACCACCACCAGGTCGTTCTGGTGGAAGGTGGGGGTGCCCAGCGGCGCGCCGTCGCGGGTGAGGAACTGGCGGCGCACTTTCAGGTAAGAATCTTCCTCCTTCACCTGGCCGCTGGCCGAGATTCCTTCGGTTTCCCAGAAGTAGTAGAGGCTGCCCTTGCCGGCGGTGCGGATGCTCACGTTGCGGTTGGCCACGTTGCGTAGCGTCAGGTCTTTGCCGTCGAAATTCCCGGCGGGCTTGCCGTCGATAAACAGGCTGGCGGTGGCGGTGCTTTTGGCGTTTTGGCGGGCTATTTTGCCGAAGGCCAGCAGGGCAAACACGCTTTCCTGGGTGCTGAGCCAGGGCGCGGCTTTCATTTGTCGGCTGAGCTGGCGGGCAATGCCGGGGATTTGCGGGTTGTTAGGGTCGGTGCTGACGAGGACGTTGAGGATGAGGCCTTCGTCGCGGATGGGGGAGTAGAACGAGCCGTCGAGGGCGCGGTGGGCGGCGCGCTCGCCGCCGAACCGGGTGGGCAGCAGCTCGCGGAAGGCGCGCTGGTTGCCGAGCAGGCTCTGGGTGCAGGCGAGCAGGAATTTGGAGTCTTCGGCCAGCAGCGGGCGGTTGGCGCGGTAGTAGTTCAGGGCCACGGGGTCCTGGCGGCCGGCCAGGGCGAGGACGTAGAGCGAGTAGGCGATTTCCTTGCTGGCGATGGTGCGCTGGCGGGCCAGGTTGTTGGCGTCGAAGTACTGGTAGGGCTCGGTTTCGCGCTTTTTGAGGCGGAAGGCCAGGTATTTCAGCACCTTGTCGAGGACGGATTTATTCACCGCGAAGCCGGCCTGCTGGGCTTCCTGCAGGAAGTGGGCGGCGTAGGCGGTGGCCCACCAGTTGTCGTAGTCGCCGCCCGGCCAGTAGCTCAGGCTGCCGTTGTAGAGCTGCATGCTCTCAATCTTGCGGATGGCTTCCTGGACGTGGTAGTTCGGGTTGTAGCGCTGGGCTTTCGGGCCGGAGCCAGATTTCTGCTGCAAGGTGGCGGCCAAATCGGCGTAGTACAGCTGCGGGAAAGCGGCCGACACTGTTTGTTCCAGGCAGCCGTAGGGGTATTGCAGCAGGTAGCGCAAATCCTTGCTGAACTCCGTGAGCGGCGAGCGGCTCACAACAAGCCGACTGGTGAGCGAGGAGGGCAGGAAATCGGTTTTCAGGTTGAGCGGGAGCGTGGCCCCGCCGGCCACTACGCTGCTGCCGGTGCGCTTTTCGAGCGAGGCGGCCGGGCGAATTGGCAACTCTATGATTTCTATGAAAGTAGGAACATGCCGCGGCGGTGGGGGCGGCGGGCTAGTTCGTTGTGTTTGTATGAAGTAAGAAAAGACCTTTGCCGAGCCTATTTGGTTAGCAGCTATGCGGAAAACCTCGCGTGTCTCTGAATTTGGTGGCAAAGTGATTATTCGATTAGCGCTGTTCTCAGGCCAGAAATTGGCATCCAAAACTTTATAGTTAAGATTTCGGTCTCGTTCAGTTCGTATAATTTTGAACAGTTCTGGCTTGACACCAAACTCAAGGCGGCTAGCAATTGCTGCCATTCCATAGACTGCCTTACTCGTCGTATTCGTCAGCGTCACCGGCACGTCAATCGTGTCGCCTGGGCTCATAAACCGGGGTAGCGCCGTCGAAATCACCACCGGGTCGGCCACCTTCATCGTGGCTTCGGCCGAACCGAAGGCATCGTCTTTGTAGGCCACGGCCATGATGCGGAGCGCCCCGCTGAACTGCGGCACGCGCACCCGGTAGCGCAGCTTGCCGGTGCCGTCGGCGGTGAGGACACCGCTCCATTTCGACACCAGTTTCACGCGGCGGTTGGGCACGGGGTTGGTGCGGCGGCGCATGTCGGCCGCGTCGCCGCCGCTGCTGCTGGTGCCCAGCTCGGGCAACAGGAACGGGTACACGTCGAAGGCCGCCACTTCGAGGGCGCGCTTCTGGTAGAAGTAGGCGTGCGGGTCGGGCGTCTGGTAGTTTTTGAGCTGGAGAATGCCCTCGTCCACCACGGCCAGGGTGAGCTGGGCGCGGGGCGCGGTGGTGATTTCCACGGTTTGCCAGGTCTGGGAGCGGCTGGCGGCGGGCGCGGCAATGGCCACGGCCAGGCGCGAATCGGCTTTCTCGACGGTGAGCGGCAGGAAGCCGCGGGCCACGGTGAGGGGCAGGCGGTCCTGGGCGGTGTGGGCGCGCACGGCGGTAGCGGTCACGTACACGTTGGGGACGTGCCCGGCTTTGATGGGGATGCGTACCTCGGCCGCCTTGCCGTCGGTGGTCACGTAGAAATGGTCGAGCACGTTGGCCCGCTCCACCGTCACCAGAATGCGACCGGCGAAGGGCGATTTCAGCAGCAGCTTGGCCGTTTCGCCGGGCGCGTACTTGGCTTTGTCGGCCTCAATGGTCACCTCGCCCTCGTTGTTCACCTCGAAGGAATTGGCCTGGGTATCGCCGTAGCCATAGGCGTAGAACGTCTGCGTGACGTAGCTGCTGGCCCCCGGCCGGCTGATGCGCACCTCGTATTCGCCTGAGTAAACGGGGGTGAAGCTGAAGCTGGTTTCGGCCCCTACGGTGCGGCTCTGGCTCAGAATGGTCTGGTCGCGCTGCTGCGAATTATACACGTAGCGGCCGCCCTGGCGCTCCAGCACGGTTTCCCAGAGCCGGCGCACCACCTTGATATCGGCCGGGGCCGAGGTGGGCCGGCCGTTCGGCGTAAGGGCCAGCAGCTTCACCGTGAGCGCCTGTTTGGTGCCCACGAGTTCGGGCAGATTGCCGATGCCGAACATGGTGGCCTGGGTCTGCACGTCGAAAGTGGCGAGGCGGTTCACGGGCCGGCCGGTTTCGTCGAACACCGTGGCGAAGGCCACGCCTTCCAGGGTGCCGAGGTCGCGGTAATCGGGGATGGTGTAGGCGGCGGTGCCGTGGCCGGTGGCGTCGGTGCGGCCTTCGCGCACGGTTTTCTCGAAGCGGGCGGTGAGGGCGCTTTCGCTGGATTCGCCGTCCTCGTTGGTCGTTTTGCGTCGCTCGCCGCTGTTGATGATGAAGCTGTAGTCGGGGTATTTCGGGGCCGAAAACGCCTTCTGCTTCAGCGAGAATTCGACCTCAAACTTGCGGTCGGCGGCGGGCGGGCCAAACAGGTTCACGGCCGTGATGCTGGCCGTCACATCCTGGCCCGGTTTCAGGACTTTGGGGGCGGCCGTCACGGTCACCTTCATCCGGTCGGGGATGAATTCCTCGACGCTGATTGGGCGCGAGGTCAGCAGCACGTCGTTGCCGGTCAGCACCTCCAGCGTGTAGAGGCCCGTCATGATGGTGGGCGGCAGAATGAAGCGGCTTTCGAAGCTGCCCGCCGCGCTCAGTTTCTGTTGCAGGCTGCTGTATTCCTTGCCATTGGGCAATAGCAGGCGGATTTTCAGGGGCAAGCCGGCGGGCGGATTTTTCCAGTCCTCTGTGCGGATGACGGTGTTGGTCCGCACCGTGTCGCCGGGCCGGTACAGGTTGCGGTCGCCGTACAGAAACGCCTGGTAGTGCGCCGCGTTCGAGGTCAGCCCGCCCACCTCGAAGCGCGAGGTTTCGACCCGGCTTTTGGTCAAATCGAGGAAGGAAAAATCGGCCTCCTTCACGGCCGTAATCATGCCCAGCGTGAAGCGCTTCATGCTGGTCGCCGAGTCAAACTGCGCCACGCCCGACTTGTCCGTGGTCGTCGTGCCAATCACCTGGTTATTCGAGCTGACTAAATTCACTGTGACGCCGCTCAACGGCTGCGCCGTGCGGATGGAATTGGCGAAAACCGTGGTGCCGGTAGCCCCCTGCTTCACGATGAGGCCCAAATCCGTCACCGCCACCAGCTTGCTCACCTGTAGCCACTGGCGCTCGGTGTCCTGCACCCGAATGACGTACAGGCCCTTCATCGGTCCCTGAAATTCCAGGTCTTTCAGGCTGAGATTGAGCAGGCGCAAGCCGGCTTCCTTGGGCAGGGCATCGACGGAAACCGTGCGCTCCGACAGCACGTTGCCGATGCTTTCGGTGTCGTAATACTGAAAGCTGCGGTCGATGTAGTCGCCGTTTTCGTCGGTGTTCGATTCGCGGGGCTCATCCTCGTCCTGGCTGCCGTCCATACCGGGGTAGCCGTACTGCTTTTCGCCGCGCAGCAGCTGCTGAATATTGTTGGCGTAGACCTTGGCGATGGTCACCTTCACCCTGGCCACTTCGTTGATGCGCAGGCCCAGATTCCGGTTCCCCAGCGCATCGAGGTACATGGCCTTGTCGCTGCTGGTGAAGCTCAGGCTCGGCCGCTCATCACCGAAGGAAACGGCCTGGCTGAATGCCTCGTTCAGGCTGCCGCCCAGCAGGCCACGCGTGCCGGCCGCCAGCGAAACCTGGTAGGTTTTGCCCACCTCGAATCCGCCGCGCAACGTGAAGCCGCTTTCCAACGCCTCCACCGAAAAGGCCACGGCGGGCGTCACCTTCAAATTAGGCTGAATATCGGCCGCACTGATGGGCTGGTTGAGGAGGACCGTCACCACGGGCTGGCCGTTGAGCAGCGAGCCGGTGAGCTCGCGCACTTCCAGGATGCTTTGGTCGGGCACCTGGGCTTGCGCGGTGAGCGGCTTTTCGGTGGCTTTGCTGCCGGTGGCCGGGCGCAGGCCGGGGGCAATGTCAATCTGTATCGGCGAATCCGGCCGCACGTCCTGCATGAAGGTGAAGGCGACTAGCTGGTCCGGCTCGGCGGAGTTGATTTCCACGGCCACGGGCTTGCCGTCCTGCGTCACTTTCAGGCGGGATTTCACGTCGGCCGGTCGCACAGGGTAGTTGAACACGAGGTTGGCCCGCAGCTCGGCCGTGCCCGCCGCCCGCTTCGAGCTGCCGTAGAACACCTGCGGCGCGGCCATACTCAAGTACGGCGTGTGGAATTTGGGCCGGTTCAGGGCCAGCTTCTGCTTGCCGCTGGGCAGGGTTTCGGGCCGCAGCTTGGCCTGAAAAACCGTGCTGGGCCGGAAGGGCTCCAGCGGCGAAAAGGTCAGCTCCCGGTCGCCGGTCCACTTGAACTTGCCCCGAATATTAGGCAAGAACGTGACGAAGCGCGTGGTGTCCCAGCGGTTTTGCTGGCCCTCGTCCACTACTTTTTCATCGAAGGTGAACACCAGGTTGGAGTACGGGTCGATTTCGTCGCCGTCGGTAGTGGCGGCCGTTTCAGTGGCTTGCTCCTGAGCGGTTTTTTTGGAGCACGACGAAGCGGCCAGCAGCAGAAAAAGCAGTGGCAGGAAGCGGAAACGAACCGGCATGGGAAGGGAGGGGGAAATGCGTCGGGAAGGTAATAATAAATACTGCCTATATGGCCGCGCTTACCCTTTCGCCCGCGAAAGCAAGGCTGCCGCCCATCCTGAGTGGGCTGCACCGCGCCGGGGCTGGTCCAAGAGCCTACCCAAATTGGCGGTCATGCAGAGCGCAGCGAAGCATCTTTACCTCGGTAGTAACCCCGGGAATAGAATTAGTTGCGCGGTAAAGATGCTTCGCTGCGCTCTGCATGACCGTTCTTCTTTTTGGCCTGTTTAGATAGGTCCTGATTACCGGGCCCTGGTCCTGATTTGATGGATAGGGCCGGAGCCAAATGCCCACAATTTCGCTGGGGCCGTATGAGGTAGGCCAACGATTGTACTGTTAGCACCGCTCTGTAAATCAATTATTTTCAATGAATGATTTTGCCGATTTCTTCCTGAACCAGGCGACAGCCGACCCCCACGTCCAGTTCGTTTACGACCTCGCGGCCCGCCGCGTGGTGTTCGTGAACGCCGCTTACGAGCGGGTGCTGCACGGTACCCGGAGCCAGGTGAATGAGGAGCTACCCGCCCTGCTCCAGCGGCTACATCCCGACGACCTGGCGTACATCGCCCACTATTGGGAGAAGTGGGTGCAGGGCCTGATGACCAACGAAGTGGAAGTGCGCCTGCAACACCCTGGCCAGCCCAACCAATGGTTTTGCCTTTCCCCGTACTACCAAGAGGACGCCGATGGCCGCGTGTTGCTGGGCGGTACCCTGCGCGATGTCAGCGTGATGAAGCGGTACCAGGAAAACGCCGACCTGTTCAACAGCCGCAAAAACGCCACGCTCGAAATCCTCTCGCACGACCTCAGCGGCTCCTTCATCATGGTGCAGCAAATTGCCGAATTCCTGCACGAAGAGGTGGTAGCCCCGGCCGAAAGTCGCATCCCCGAGCTGCTAGCCGTACTCGAAACCACCAGCCGCGACAGCGTGAAGATGATTCGCGAGTTGATTAACCTCGAATTCCTCACGTCGGCCAACTCCGACCTCAAAATGAACCGGGTCGATGTAGGGGCCATACTGCGCGTGCCGCTCGACCAGCTCCAGGTCGGGCAGCAGCTATTGGGCCACAACTTCACCTACTCGCTGCCCGCCGAGCCGATATACGCCAACCTCGACGTCAACAAGTTCACCCAAGTCCTTATCAACCTGGTCAGTAATGCCCTTAAATTCACGCCCGACGAAGGCAACGTAGCCGTGCACATCGAGCCGGGTCCGGGCTGCGTGCGCATTCACGTGGTCGACGACGGCGTGGGCATTCCGCTGGCCATGCAGCCGTACCTGTTCGAGCGGTTCACCAAGGCCCGGCGGCCGGGGCTGCGCGGCGAGGTTACCACTGGCCTGGGCCTGGTGCTGTGCAAAACCATTGTGGAATGGCACTACGGTACCATTCTGGTTAACAGCGTAGAAAACGAAGGCAGCACGTTCACGGTAGAGATTCCGCGCTCCGAAGCCGTGAGCAGCCGCGTCCCGGTGGACCTGGCCGAAGTCGAGGGGTGATAACTGCTTACGCATCGGGATGTAGCGCGGACTTTGTAGTCCGCGAGTCTGCGCCGTGTAGTGGTTGTAGCGGCGCAGACTCACGGACTACAAAGTCCGCGCTACATCCTCCGAGGCGCTTTAACAAGGAGAGTGTGTAACACCAGGTAATCAGCCGGGCCGGGCGAAAGCACCAGCCGAGTTCCGGCCCCTTATTCTTTCACCAGCTGCCGGCTCGTAATAATGCCGTCCACATCAAGCAGCAGCGTGTACGCGCCGGCTGCCCGCAGGCCCAGCTCCTCGGGCCGCAGCTGATACTGGTAGCGGCCCGGCAGCTGGCGCGCATACCGAATGGTTTTCACGGTGCGGCCGGCCGCGTCCGTCACGGTCAGGACTACCGGCGCGGGCCGGGGCAGCGTGTAGTTCAGGTTCAGCACGTCGCCAAAGGGGTTGGGGAAGGTTTCGACCTCGTATTCGGCCGTGCTCGAGGCCATGCTCACGCCGGTAGCGGTGCGGGTAATGGTCCAGTCCACGGTGTAGCTGTGCAGAGTGGCGTGGGAGGCGCGGCGCGTGAGGGCGGTGGTGTCGGTGACCACGGCGCGCACCACGTGCGTGCCCACCGGCAGCTGGGCCAGCGGCACCGTGGCAGTGGCGGTATTGCGGGCAAACACGGTACCATTGCGGGTCCAGGTCACGCGCACGGTGTTGGGGGCGGGCGGCAGCAGCGTGAGGGCGAATGGCAGGTCCTGCGTAGGGCCGTTGATGGCCAGGCCGGTGGGTGCGTAAGCCTGCAGGGGCCGCACCAGCGTGTGGAATTTCTCCACGAAAGCCTCCCGGCACACGGCGCAGAACGGGTCTCCCAGAAACTGCATCTTGCAGCGTGGGTGCGGCTTTTGCCAGCTGGGGTCGGTGGTGTGCGGGAAGATGCCGATGCCGCTGGTGCCCACCCACGGAGCCCAGCGCACGGTGGCGGGAGCGGTGGTTTGGGTCATGTTGGTGGTTTCGCGGGCGTATTGCGCACCGGCCCAGTACTCATCCGACAACCCGGCGAACGAGTGGCCAATTTCGTGCACCATGATTTCGGTGGCGCTGGCGTTGGCCGAAGCCGTGGCAAACTGCCCACCCGAACCGCCGTATTCCGTAGAGTTAACGAGGATAAAAACCTGGTCGTAGCTCGGGAAATTGCGCGTCAGCACCGCGCCCAGGGCTGCGTTTCCCCGTGGCACCAGCAGCCGGTGAATGCCGCCAAAGTCAAACGTGCTATTGAAGTAGGTGGTCGCCGCGAAGGGCTGCACGGTGCCGCAGTCCGGGGCCGTGCGCGGGTGCGTCGAGCCGCTTTGCGTCGAGGGCACCTCAATGGCGAAAGCGTTGAAGTAAGACCGATACTCCAGAAACGGTGTCTGGGCAAACAGGCTGTTCAGCACCTGGGTTACGCGGCTGCGAAACAGCGGCATCTCGCTGGCCTGGTAGCCGTCGGGCACAAAAACCAGGTTGATGCGCCGGGCCAGCGGGCCGGTTTTCACCAGCGTATCCACGGGAAAGGTTTGGGCGGCGGCAGGCAGTGCCAGCGCCCCGCACAGGCACAATAGCGCCGTTGATAACCAGAGCGTAATTATTGTTTTCATAGGGAAAGCGGTTAGGATTTCGGCGGTACGGGCAATTCGGAAAGTAAAGTGGTGCGGCCATCGGCCACTTCCTCCACGCGGATACTGGCCGCGGTCGGCTGCAAGGCCATTCGTACAAAAAACTCAGCGGTTGGCAGCACCACCTCGCTGCGCTGGAAAGTACGCTGGTCGGCCGCGACGTGCTCCACGCGCCGCCGCAGCGGATGTGATACCCGCGCCTGCGCCAAGTGCTGGCCCTGGCCGTCGAGCTGCGTCACGCGCACAAAATCGGGCGCATCGGCTTCGGAATCCGGCATTTTCAGGGTGCCGGCCACCACCTCGGCCCGAAGCACCTGCAGCCGCGAGCCCGTCGTTTCAGCCGTCATTCGGCAGCTGAGAAACAGCAGCTGCGGAGCCACAACTGCGGCGGCCGGGGCGGCGGGCAGGTACGTTGCCGCCGGGCGGTGGGCGCAGCCCGCCAGCCCGGCCAGCGCGAGCACAATTGCCACCAACGGGTATGAAAATTTCACCAGGTAAATATAGGTTTAATAATGTAAATCCTGTTGCCGGTGGGGGGGGGGCGATTTTCGCTGCGTAATAGTAGTAATGAGATAACATTTTATATATTAGATATAAAAAGTAACGCAAGCCGGGTTTGCCGCCAGAAAGCAAAGCCACATAATAGACTTGTTCCCGAATAAGTAATAATGAAAAAAGAACGTCATGCTGAGCGCAGCCGAAGCATGACCGCTGAATTTGCCCTTTTCTGTATTTAGGAACAAGTCTAATGTATAGCCCCGCCGATACCGGGCCCCGATGGACGATTTGATGATACGACCCATTCTCACCTGGTTTTCTTATGCAACTGATTGGGGGTTTGCTGTTGGCTATCGTGCTGCCGCTGGCCGTCGCCGGTCAGGAGCTGGGGAATGGCGTGCCCCCGCCGGTTTCGGCCAGTGCAGCCGCGCCGGAGATATTGCCGGCCCACCTGCTGGCACTGCTCACTGATACCGTGGCTACGCCCACCCACCGCCTGCTGCGCTGGTACGACGTGCGCGCCACCCGGGCCTTTTACACCAGCCGCACCTACGCGGCGGCCTGGAGTGCCGGGCCGCTGCCCAGCGCCACGGGCCGCACCGCCCTGGCCCTGCTGCTGGCCGCCGAAGACTACGGCTTGCAACCCGCCAACTACCACGCGCCCGCCCTGCAGGCCCTGGCCACGCTGCTGGAGGAGCCCGATACTACCGCCCGCCATCAGGTGCGGCAGGCTCGTTTCGAGGGCCTGCTCACCGATGGCCTGCTGCAATTTGCGCGGCACCTGCGCCGGGGCCAGCTGCGCGAATGCAGCCCCTCGCCCCTGGAAAGTGCCGATTCGCTGTTTGAGCCCACCGCTTGGCTGGCTCGGGCGCTGGCCGCGCCCGATTTTGCCCCGGCGCTGCTGCGCTGCCAACCGCCGCAGCGGGAGTACCAGCTGCTGCAGGTGGCGCTGGCCCGCTGGCGGCAGCACCCCGCCGGGCCCGATTCGCTGGCCCGCCGCCGCCGGGCCCAGCAGCTGGCCCTCACGCTGGAGCGCTGGCGCTGGCAGGCCATTCCGGCGGCCGACTCCGATTACGTGCTGGTAAACCTGCCCGCCTACGCCCTGGAGGTAGTGCGCGGCGGCCAGGTGCGGCAAACCCACCGCCTCGTTATCGGCAAGCCCGAAAGCCCCACGCCCACGCTCAGCAGCCAGCTCAAGGTGTTCACCCTCAGTCCCGAATGGCGGGTGCCCTACAGCATTGCCACGAAGGAGCTGTTGCCCCGGCTGCGATACAGCCCCCGCTATGCCGCCCGGCATAATTACGCTATCTATGACGCCAAAGGCCAGCTCGTGGATGCCCACGACGTGGACTGGTGGGAGGTGCGGCCCGACCGGTTTGCCTACACCATTCGCCAGAATCCCGGGGTTGGCAATGCCCTGGGCTCCGTGATTTTTCGCTTCGTCAATCCCTACGAGGTGTACCTGCACGCCACCTACGAAATGCAGGATTTCAAGCGGCCCTACCGGGCGCTGGGCCACGGCTGCATGCGCCTGGAGCACCCCATGCGCCTAGTGGCTTACCTGCTGGGGCCCGATAGCGCGCAGGCCCAGAACCACGCCCTGGCCGGACGTGAAAAGGCCCCGCAGCCGCGCCGTTTCACCCTTAGCCGCCCCATGCGGCTGCACGTGCGCTATGCTACCTGCGCGGTAGTGGCGGGCCAGCTGCGCTTCTATCCCGATGTGTATAAGCGCGATGAGGAGCTGCGCCGGCAGCTATTCGGTCCCGCGCCGGTGGAGGTGCCGGCTCGGCGGCCGGTGCGTAGTCCCGGCTTTGCGCCCGCCGAAAAAGTGCTGGTTGCCAAGGGCCGCGCGCCGGCGCCGTAGCGGGCCGGCGGCTGGCCGGGTGCATCTTTACGCATGCTTTCTCATCCGCACGAAGTCTTTCTGGAAGTGGCCCAGCGCCTGAGCTTCACCAAGGCCAGCCAGGCGCTGTTCATCAGCCAGTCGGCGGTGAGCAAGCAGGTGAAAGCGCTGGAAGAGCACTACAAAACCGGCTTGTTCGAGCGCCTCGGGAGTAGCATTCAGCTCACGCTGGCGGGCATCAGGCTCTACCAGAAGCTACTGCAGGCCAAGCAGCTGCAACAGGAGCTGCATCAGGAAATAAGTGCGCTGAGTCCGGACTTCGCGCCCTCGCAGCACCTCTTCATCGGGGCCAGCACCACTATTTCGCTCTACGTGCTGCCGCCGGTGGTATCGGCCTACCTGCGCCTGCACCCCAACCGCCAGCTCAGCCTCAAAAACCGCAATTCCGACAATATCCTGCGCGCGTTGCTCGACCACGAAATCGAGCTGGGCATCATCGAAGGCATTCACAAAGTGAGCAACGTAACCTACACGCCGCTGCTTACCGACGATGTGGTGGCCGTGTGCGCCGCTCGCAATCCGCTCGAACACCGCACCCTCGAAGTGCATGATTTGCTTGCCACGCCGCTGGCCCTGCGCGAAGACGGCTCCGGCACGCTGGCCGTGCTCGAAGAAGCCTTGGCCCGGCACCGCATCAAGCTGGCGGCCCTGCGCGTGCGCGTGCGCCTGGGCGGCACTGAAGCCCTCAAAAACTTCGTGCGCGTGGATACCTGCCTGGCTTTTCTGCCCCGGCAGGCGGTGGTGAAAGAGCTGGCTTCGGGCGAGTTGGTCGAAGTAAGAATCAACAATTTCCCGCTCCGGCGCGAGTTCAACTTCATCCAGCGCAAGGGCACCGAGAACAATGCGCCCTACAAGGATTTCCTGCAGTTTACCCGGCGCTACTATTCCAATAAGGCATAGGCTATTCCGAATCCCCATCCCAAATGGGCATACCCTGGGTTGGTACCTTCCGTACTTTGCCCCATGAAAATGGTCGCCTCCGATTCCCTTTCCCGCCTCACCGCGCTCCACTGCTCGGCTTGCGGCACCGAATACTCTGCCTACCCCTTGCAGCGCGTTTCGGCCTGCTGCAGCCTGCCGCTGGTGGCTGATTACGACTTGCGCGAGCCGCTCAGCCGGGCCGTCATCGACCAGAATGATACGTCGATGTGGCGCTACGGCGCGCTGCTGCCCCTGCTGAACCACGATAATAAAGTAACCTTGGGCGAAGGCCTGACCCCGCTGCTGCGCTTGCCGCGCCTGGCCGCGCGCCACGAGCTGTCCTCCCTTCTGCTGAAGGACGAAGGCCAAAATCCCACCGGCTCATTCAAAGCGCGCGGCCTTAGCATGGCGGTTTCCAAAGCCAAGGAGCTGGGTGTCGATGGCTGCATCATTCCCACGGCCGGCAACGCGGGCGTGGCCCTGGCGGCCTATTGCGCCCGCGCCGGCCTGCGGGCCGTGGTGGTGATGCCCCGCCACACGCCGCAGGCTTTTCAGGAAGAATGCCAGTGGTACGGGGCCGAAGTCGAGCTCGTCGACGGCCTCATCAGCGACTGCGGGGCCCGCGTGCGCCAGCGCAATGCCGACGGGGCCCTGCTCGATATTTCGACCCTGAAGGAGCCCTACCGCCTCGAAGGCAAGAAAACCATGGGCTACGAAATTGCCGAACAGCTGAACTGGCAGCTGCCCGACGTGCTGTTCTACCCCGCCGGCGGTGGCACGGGCCTCATCGGCATCTGGAAAGCGTTTCAGGAAATGAAAGCCTTGGGCTGGCTCGCCCCCGACGTGAAATTGCCGCGCATGGTGGCCGTGCAGGCCGAAAACTGCTGTCCGCTCCTCGAAACCTACCTGGGCCACCAGCCCAACTGCCACGCCTACCAGGGCCGCGCCACCCTGGCCAACGGCCTGGCCGTACCGCACCCGCTGGGTGAGGACCTGATGCTGCGCGTGCTGCGCGAGTCCCATGGCACGGTGGTGAGCGTGAGCGAAGAAGGCATGCTGGACGGTATGCGCGACCTCGGCCATCAGGAAGGCCTGTTCGTGGCTCCCGAAGGCGGCGCGGTATGGACGGCCGCCCGCCAGCTCCTGGCCACCGGCTGGCTGCACCCCGATGAGCAGATTCTGCTCCTGAATACCGGCAACGGCCAGAAGTACATGGACAACGTGGCTGGGCGGGCCTGGAAATAACACGTCGTTTTAAAAGAACGTCATGCTGAGCTTGCCGAAGCATCTCTACCGCAGTAGTAATTCCATCGTTAAACAAAAGAATTACTGCCACACGCGAGATGCTTCGGCTACGCGGACGCAAGATGAAGCATGACGTTCTTCCATCACGTTCTTCCATCACGTTCTTTCCCGCGCAACCTTCGTCCCGGCAATACCTTTGCCGTATGCGCATCCTCCACGTTTTATCGGCTGAATTCTTTGCGGGCTCCGTGGCCTACGCCGTGCAGCTGGCCGAGGCGCACCGTGCCCAGGGCCACACCGTTTGGATGATTTCTGATTCAAATCAGCTACTCACGGGGGCCACGCAGCTAAAAGCCGCCATCAGCGACCGGGGCTACGGGCAGCGTATTCAGAACATTCGGCTTATTCGTCGGCTGGTCAGGCGTGAGCAGATAGATGTCATACACGCGCATTCGCGGGCGGCCAGCTGGGTGAGCCACTTCGCGCTGCGGGGCTTGCCCGTGCCGCTGGTGAGCACCGTGCACGGCCGGCAGCACCTGCACACGGCTAACTCCCTGGTTGATATTTACGGGGATAAAATCATTGCCATTTGTGGCAACCTGCGGGAGCATTTAATTACGGAGATTAAGATGTCCGCTGCCAAAATTGTGGAAATCCCCAATGGCGTAACCTTTGGTGTCAATGAGGAATTAAGAATTAAGGAGGAATTAACTGCTAATAATTCTCCATTAAGAATAGCGTTTATCGGGCGCTTCAACGGGGGCAAGGGCGAACGGGCGGCGGCGCTGCTGGAGCAGGTATTTCCGCCGCTGCTGCGCGAGTTTCCGCAGCTGCGGGTGGCGCTCATCGGCGGCGAGCTGGAGCACTTACCCCCCGCCGGAAAAACGGCCCTGGCGCAGCTGCAAGCCGATTTTGGCGAGCGTATTGAAGTAGTAGGTTTCACCAAAGACGTGCCGGGCTGGCTGGCTCGTACCAGCCTGGTTATCGGCGCGGGGCGCGTAGCCATCGAGGCGCTGGGGGCCGGCCGGCCGGTGCTGGCCCTGGGCGAAGCCAGCTACGCCGGGCTGGTTTCGGAAGCAACTTTCGCAGCGGTGGCGGCTTCCAATTTTGGCGATATCTCGGCCGTGCTGGCTCCCTCAGCGGTTGACTTTGCGGCCGTGCTGGCCGATGCCCGGGCAGTTTTGCGACAGCCCGGGCCCGTTGCGGCCGCCCTGCGCCAGCAGGTGCAGCGCCACTACAATTCGCCCACGGTGGCCGCGCGGGTGCTGGAAACCTACCAGGCCGCCCGTATGAGCAAGGCCGCGCCGAACTTCATCCCGGTGCTCATGTACCACAAAATTCCCGACGCGCCCCTGGCTACCAAGCACCAGATTTACGTCACGAAAGAAAAATTTGCCCGGCACCTGGCGTATTTCCGCAAGCAGAAACTAACGCCCATTACGTTTGCCGATTACCTGAAATTTGCCAACGGCGAACTGCCGTTAGCGGATTTTCCGCGCCGCCCTATCATCCTCACGTTTGATGATGGCTACACCGATAATTACACCAATCTGCTCCCGCTAATGCAGCAGTTCGGCTACCGCGGCGTACTGTATTTGCTCGGCGATGCTGAAATTCGCTACAACAAGTGGGACGCTGATTTCGACCCGACGGAGTCCCGTTCCGAAATAATGGACCTCGCCCAAAAGCACGCTTTCGTAGCCGCTGGCTGGGAAATTGGGGCCCACACCATGAGCCACCCGCGCCTCACCACCCTGCCACTGCCCGAAGCCACCGCCGAAATTCAGCGCAGCAAAGCCGAGCTGGAAGCCGCGCTGCGAACGACAATCGTGAGTTTTGCCTATCCATATGGCGATTGCAACGAGCCGGTGAAAACGGCCGTGCGGGCCGCCGGTTTCGCCTTCGGCGTAGCCACCGATACCGGCGGCATGCACCTGGAAGACGACCGGATGCAGGTATTCCGAATAAATATGTTTCCGCACGAAACAACCAGCAGCCTGTTCAAAAAAACCTCGCCCTGGTACCGCAGCTACTACCGCTGGAAGCGCCGGAAATGATTTCATTTAACAATTATCAATTAACATTTAACAGCCGTTCTGGCGGTTCCATCTGGCCAAAATGAATAGCTGTTAACTGTTAATTGCTAATTGTTAAATGCCTAAGCCGGTACGCGCTTATTCATCACCCGAAACCAGAGCGGCGGCACGGTGGCCAGCAGCATCATGCCGGGGTAGCCGGTGGGCATTTGGGGGCTGGCGGGCTGGAAGCGGAGAGTTTGGTAAGGCCGGGCGGCCTGGTAATGGTGGTCGGAATGGCGCGTGAGCTCGTAGAGCAGGATGCGGCCCAGCGCGTGTTCCGAGTTCCAGGAATGGTGCGGCTGCACCCGCTCGTAGGTGCCGGGGGCCGTTTGGCGGCGCAGCAGGCCGTAGTGCTCCACGTAGTTCACCAGCTGAAATAGCACGCAGCCCACTGCCGCCGCGCCCAGCCAGCCCAGCAGGCCCGGCAGCCCAACTACCGCCACCACCGCGCCCGCCAGCAGCCCCTGCACCACCTGAAACTGCAGCATCTGGTTGTCGGCCGACCACCACGGCTGGTCTAGCCGCCGCAGCCGCTCGGCTTCCAGCACCCAGGCCGAGCGGTATTCGCCCACCACGGCGCGGGGCAGAAAGCGCCAGAAACCTTCGTGCAAGCGGGCCGTGACGGAGTCGAAGGGCGTGGCCACGTGGCGGTGGTGGCCCCGGTTGTGCTCAATAAAGAAATGGGCGTACCAGGTGCTCAGCAGCAGCGCCTGCGCCAGGCGCTGCTCCCAGCCGCGGGCGCGGTGGCCCAGCTCGTGTGCCACATTAATGCCCAGCGCCCCGCAGCAAATTCCCACGCTAAAAATCGCTCCGGCCGTTTCCATAGTCGAGAAGCCGCGGGTGGCAAGCGCGTATAGAAAATACCCCAGCAGGCCGTATTGCAGCGGCACGTTCAGGTAGAGCAAGCCGTCGAAGAAGGCGTGGCGCTTGGTTTCGGTAGCCGCCGCTAGGCCCGGCACCGCCGGCAGGGGAGGCCGCATCCATTCCAGCAGCGGCACCAGGCCAAAGGCGTAGAACAACGTCAGCCAGGTCCAGGGGCCGCCTAGCCACAGGCCCAGCGCGGCCGTGAGCGGCAGCGTGTAAGCCAGCAGGTAGCGCAAATCGCGAAAGGAGAAAAGCATGAATTACAGCAGTTAAACCAAGGGCGAACGTGCGCCCGGCTACGGCTATAAATATAGTAAATTCCTCATGCTGTTTGAATCAACGGCCTGCAAGCCGGGCGCTACCCGGCCCGGTGCCGGGCAAGCACAGCTGCCAGCTGCGCTTCGTTTACATCCAGCAAAGCCACTTTTTTGAAGGGTGCCGTGTGGCCACTCACCAGCTCCACGCGGCTTTTGCTGGTGCCGAATACTTCGGCCAGATAGGCCAGCAGCACGGCGTTGGCCTGGCCCTCCTGCGGCGGCGCTTTCAGGCGTACGGTCACGGTACCATCGGGAGCCACCAGAAACTGGTTGGCGCGGGCATTGGGCCTGGCGCGCAGGTGAAGTATCATGCAGTAGCTAATGGCAGGCGAAGACCCTGTGCGTAGCTTATTTTTGAATCTCCAAATAATAAGCTACGCGACTTTGGAAGCCTGCATACGACCCTGCCCAAACGGGCATTGGTCCAGCACCACGCAGCGGGCGCAGGCGGGGGCGCTAAAGTAGCAGCACTTTTGGCCGTGAAACATGAAGGCTTCGTGGTGGTCGTACACTTGCTGAGCATCCCAGCCGGGCGGCAGCAGGGCCTCCAGCAGCTTGTGCGCCGGCCCTTCGCCCACCTTCGGCCCAATCAGGCCCAGGCGCTGGGCTACGCGGTGGTGGTGGCTATCGACGGGCATGGCCGGAATGCGCAGGGTGCTGAACAGGAGCGTCGCCGCGCTGGTTTTGGGCCCCACGCCGCTGATGCTTTCCAGCCAGGCCCGCGCTTCCGGAATGGGCATCTCCGCCAGAAAATCCAGGGCGCACGGCGCATCGGTGCCGCAGCGCTGACTGATTTCGCGCAGCACGGCCTGGATGCGCGGAGCTTTCTGCTCGGGCCAGGTGCAGGCCCGGATGGCGTACTGCACGGCCTCGGTGGGCGCATCGCGCACGGCCTCCCAGGTGGGCAGCGTGGCCCGCAGTTCCTGGTAGGCCCGGTGCGACTCAGCATTTTTGGTGCGGTGCGAAAGCAGGGCGCTTACCAGCTCGCTCAGCGGGTCTTTGGTGCTGAAAAAGGGGAACGGGGCTCCGTACTCGGCACATAGCCGCGCGTGGACCAGCAGCGCCCTGGCCTGCCGGGCCGCAAATTCGATAGCTGGAGCAGGAGCAGCGCTGGGTGAGTTCATGCGCAGCCTACGCGCACCACCCGGCCCGGGGTTGCAGGAATGTATTTAATTAAGAATTAAGAATTAATAATGAAGAATTGGAATTGGAGCCAATAGGTCCTCATCCCTCATTCCTCATTAAACGCAGCCTTATCACCGTGCCGAGTTATACAGCGAAACGGCCTGGCGCTGGTTGCTGCCCTGCTTACCTTGCAGCACAATGGGGACGATAAATACCGGAATGGCCGCGTACATAAGCGGTGAAATCCGGGCCCCGTTTTCGGTGGGCCGCAACGATTGCAGCAGGCCCGCCACCAACAGGCCGCCGCCCACCACGTAGCTGGCCACGATGGCCTGCTGGTAGCGCCGCGACTCTACCAGCAGCTGTTGGGCCCCGGCGTTGTCGCTGGTGGCCAGCAGCAGGTTTTGGGTGCTGAGGTTCTGAATGGGGCCATTGTCCTTGGAAAAGTATTCGGTTTTAACCGTGCGGTAGCCGCCATAGGGGTAGCCGCCCATGCCCCCAAACCCGCCGAAGCCCCCGTAGCCATAGCCGGGGTAGCCCAGGCCACCCGGCATGGAGCCATACTGCGAGCTAGTGATGGAATACAAGCTGATGCGGCCGGTTTTATCGCGCCGTAGCGTGCTCTCCCGGTTGGAGCCGGGCAGCGTGGTGCGCACGTAGTGGCCCGATTCGTCCTCGTAGAACCCCACTTCGGCCATCTCGAACTTGCGCTGCCCATCGAGCAATAGATAGGAGCGGCCAAAGAGCGGCATCTTCACCTCCACATCGGACGCGTTGTAGAGCAAGCCATTTTTCAGGCCCACCTGAAAGCGGGTGGGGCGGGAATTATTGCCGGGCAGCTGGCCGGCCGGGGTGGGCGCGTACACCGGGGCTGGCCCCGTCATGGGGCCCGGTTGGGGTGCGGTCACGGCGGCGCGGCGGGTGGTATCGGGCGGGGCTACGGGCACGGCATCCAGCTGGCGCGGGGCGGGCGCGGGGCGGGCGCGGGCCGGGGCGGGCAGGGTGGGCGGGGCCCCCAGCTGGCGGGGGCCATCGTCCTGGGCCCACGCGGCTTGCCCGCCGAGGAATATGGCAAAGAACGTGGGAAGAAGAACGGAATATTTCATGATAGCGACCGTAGGAAAGACCTGTGTGGAGCAAGGTACCCAAGCTCCGGCAAATGCACCCGCTTGGCCCATGTGGGTGCGTAGACGGGCCGGGCGGATGCGCCGAAGAAACGAAAATCAGCGGGCGTAAATTCCGTCATCACCAGGTGAGCTTTGCGTGAACCGGCCCCCGGCAGCCTGGCTACCTGCCTGGCCGCCGCCGTCCGTTAGCGCAGTAGTTTTTCGAGCAGGCTCAGGCTATCGGAAAGGTCGCCGGTTTCAAAATCCAGGGGCTTGAGAATGTAGCCGCTCACGCCCAGCGTATCGGTTGCCAGCCGGTCCACATCCATATCGGAAGTGGTGGTGATGAACACCGGAATATCCGCAAATTCCGCGCTGCCGCGCAGCTCGGTCAGGAATTCGATTCCGTTCATGCGGGGCATGTTCAGGTCGAGCAGAATCACCTCGGGCAGGGGGCGCAACGGGTCGGTGCCGTTGCGGCCCAGCAGCAGGTCGAGGGCTTCTTCACCATTGAAGGCCGTGTGCAGCTGGTGGGGAATATTGAATTTGGCAAAGGATTTCTCCGCCGTCATCGTATCAAAAATATCGTCTTCGACTAGTAAAACAGAACGCATGGAATAAGGGAATAGGAGCGGGGCCGGCGAGGGCACCCAATAAAAAAAATGTCCGGAAAGAAGAGTCTTTCCCTCTCAGATTGGTTGCCTGCGGCAGGGTTTATTTCGGCCAGGTAAAGATAAACCCCGCGCCCTGGCCCTGGGCTGACTCAACACAAATTGTGCCGTGGTGCTCGTTAATAATTTTTTGCACGATGCTTAGGCCGATGCCCGTGCTTTCGGCCGTGTGCCGGTCGCGTAGGGTCTGGAAGAGCAGAAAAATCTTCTCGTGGTATTCGGGGGCAATGCCCGGGCCGTCGTCCTGCACCCGAAACTCATAGAAATTGCCTGCTTCGCCGCAGCTAATTTCCAGGTGGCCCGCGCCGCGGTGGTGGTACTTCACCGCATTGCTGAGCAGGTTGGTGAATACCTGCTGCAGGCCCAGCCGGTCGGTAACGAAGGTGGGCATGGCCGGGCCAACGCGCAGCGTGAAATCGGGCGGCACTACCAGGTCGGCCACTTCGCCCAGCAGCTGGTTCACGTCCACGGTTTCGGCCGACTGGCCGGTGCGGCCTACCCGGGCATAGGTCAGCAAGCCGTTGATGAGGTCTTCGAGGCGGCTCAGGCGGCCCTTCATCTGGTCGAGGTAGGTACGCATCTGGGGCGAGAGCTCGGCCGCCAGCTCGTCCTCAATCCACTTCACGATGGTCGTGACGCCGCGCAGGGGAGCCTTGAGGTCGTGCGAGGCCACGTAGGCGAATTGGTCGAGTTCCTTGTTGCGCTTTTCGAGGGCGCTGAAGCTGGCGTCCAGCGTCTGGGTCATGCGGTTGAGCGAGATGGCCAGGCCGCCCAGGTTGTCCTCCTCCGCGTCCGTGATTTTCACGGTGTAGTCGCCCTGCACGACCTGCTCGGCCAGCGTCCGAATCTGGGCAATGCGCCGGCTGACTTCGGCATTTATACCGGCCAGCTCGTCCTGCAGGCGGCGGTTGCCCTCCAGCTCCCGCATGATTTTCATAACCAGCCACACCGTAATCAGCACGGCCAGCACCGCCGATACCAGCACCACGATGGGCGTGGCCTTCTCGAACACGTCCTGCAGGGCGCTGCGCTGGGCCAGCAGCGCCATTTCGCTGCTTTTGATACGGGAATAGAGCAAGCGCACCTGCCGCAACGTCTGGCGGTCGGTATCGAGCAGGGTTTGCATGGCCGATTGGCTCATCGACTTCTTAATTTCCGTGAGCGGGCGCAGAATGCGAAATTCCTGTTCTACGAGCATGCGCAGCGAGTCGAGCCGCGCCTTCTGGCTGGGGTTATCGCTGGTCAGGGCCTCGAGGCGGGCCAGGCTGGCCGGCAGCTGGCCAGTGGCCATGCTGTAGGGCCGCAGGTACACGGTATCGCCCGTGAGCAGGTAGCCGCGGGTGCCGGCCTGGGCATCCTTCAGCACGGCCGTCACCGATTCTACTTCCTGCAGCACCTGGTAGGTGTGCTGCACATTGGCGGTTTGCACACTCAGGCCGCGGATGCTCCAGAACGAGGCCGCCGCCGTGAGCAGCAGGATGCCCACGGCCAGGGCAAAGCCAAAAATAATTTTGGTGTCGGTTTTTAACGTCATCGGTCGCGAAGGTAATGACCCGCCCTACGCCCACAACCGGGCCAGGGTTGGGGCCTGCCTCGCCGCCCGTATCTTCGCGGCCATGCCATTTACCCCCTCCGACCGCCTCAGCAGCCCCCAGAATCCGCGCATCAAGCAGCTGCTGCGCCTCCAGCAAAAATCCGCCGAGCGCCGCGCCCTAGGCCTCACCCTGGTCGAGGGCCTGCGCGAGCTCATCATTGCCGTGGAAGCCGGCGTGGCCGTGGCCACTATCTACACCTGCCCCGAGCTGGCCGGCGAAACCGGCCTGGCCGACCTGACTGCCCTTTTCGCGGGCCGCCCCAATGCCCCCGAGTGGTTCGAAGTCACGCGCCCCGTGTTCGAAAAAGTGGCCTACCGCGAAGGCTCCGACGGCTTGCTGGCCGTGCTGCGCACCCCCGCCCGCACCCTCGCCGATTTGCGCCTGCCAGAAAACCCGCTCATCATCGTGCTCGAAGCCGTGGAGAAGCCCGGCAACCTCGGGGCCATCCTCCGCACCGCCGATGCCGCCCCCGTCGATGCCGTGCTCATCGGCGACCCGCGCACCGATTTGTTCAACCCCAACGTCATTCGGGCCAGCATCGGCTGCGTGTTCACGGTGCCCACGGTAGCTGCGCCAGTGGCCGATATCCTGGCTTTCCTGAAAGAAAAAGGCATTCGCACCCACGCCGCCGCCCTCGCCCCTGAGGCCAAACCCTACACCGAATACGACTTCCGGGGCCCCACCGCCCTGGTCATGGGCACCGAGGCCGACGGCCTGAGCCCCCAAATGCGCGCAGCCTGCGACGAAACCCTCATCATCCCCATGATGGGCCGCATCGACTCGCTCAACGTGAGCGTGGCCACTGCCGTGCTCACGTTCGAAGCCGTGCGCCAACGGCAATAGCGGATTTTGAGTCAGTTACTTTTACTCTTGTTCACTCTACCCTACTAAAATTGGGGCATAAAAACGGGGCGTTCCGACCTTTGTAGTTCCTACACTCCAAAGTCCATCGCGCCCCGTGAAGCAGTGCCTCATCGCCAAAACTACGACCCTTTTACAGCA
>NZ_BAABDI010000034.1:0-52307 GCF_039539545.1 Hymenobacter antarcticus
AGTACATTGCAACGGTCTGTTCGCGCATGGGGAAAGTAGGAATGAGGCGGTTAGAGACCTCAAACCTACTTCTGCTCTGCCGAGCAGACTTTTTTTGTGCTCTCCAACTACTCCGCAACTTGGGTTATGTAGTTTAAGTGGTCTGGACCTCTTACGTCTAATGCGAATGCCTTTAAATGTTATACTTCAATTCGATAACCTTATTGGCAACGAAAATGCGCGACCAAAAAGGCCCTGGCTATCAAAGTCTTGTTCCTGCCCAACTCCTTACCCATCCTTCCGGGTGTGGCAGAACACCCTTTTTGCCCCTTACCGAAGTTGCTTTATCAAATGCAGTATGGTAGGGTAAACCCAAAAAAAGGACCTTCCTGCCATGTGGCAAGAAGGTCCTTTAGAATCTTGGTCGATTTATAGCTCTCGTAACCAGTGTCTTTGCTTGTGCTAAGCCAAGCGCAACGCGCTGGTTATTGGACCAGCACGGCGTTGAAGAATCGGCGCTCGGTAGTGCCATTTCCGGTGGCATCAACTCTGAGAACATAAGTATTGGCAGCGCGCGATGAAACGGGCGTAGCACCCGCGCCAACTGGAACACCATCGCCAGCGGCGCGGAGGCTATTGGCTGGAATGACCACGGTAGCCACGCCATCAACCACCGGGAAGCTGCCCAGATTAGCCGTGCGAGTCGTTCCGGTGGAGTAGGTTGTCACAATGCTCACCGACGAAGCACCGGTTGCCGCCACCTGTAAGGTGAGGGTACTGCCCACTTTGTAGTCAGCCGTGACTTTGTCGATATTGTTATCGAATACGATTTGGAGCTTGGGCCCCACGTTGTAGTCCGTTTCGGTTTTCTTGCAGCTGGCCAATGTCAGCACTGACAACAGCAGCAGCAGGAACGATAAAGAATTCTTTTTCATGCGATGAGATTTGAAAGAGGAGGTGAGTTTGGGCGCTGCTCTTGTCGCGAGCAGCGCCCAAATGATGCACTATCGGTCCCAGAAGACCGTCGGCGTGGTCAGGTTGGGACGGGCCGGAGTGTTGGGGTTGGAAGTGCGCTCCAGGTCGGAATATGGTAGAACGCGCAGGATGGCCGAAATACTCGAATTGACTGGAACAATCAGGGTTGGAAATCCAGTGCGGCGGTAATCGGTCCAGGGCTCTACGGCCACGCCGTAGTTGGCGATAAACTTCTCTTCTACGATAGACTGAATGGCGTTGGCCGCAGTCAACACCGGACGCGATGCGATGTAAGTGGTAATGTTAGGCGTGGCAATTTCGTCGGACACCCCAGCGTCGGTCATTGATGCCCGTATGCCAGCCGCAAACGACGTTTGGGCCAATGTTAAGTTACCGGTACGGGCATAGTATTCAGCCAGAATCAGGTTGTATTCAGCAAAAGTGAGCATTCGAACGGGGGCATTGCCATCGAAGTTGTTGAAGCCCGTACCGCCTGGAATGACGTTGCCGCGCAGGTAAGTATTCATGCGCGAAAAATTCGCGGCCACAACGGTCACACCCGTGCCATTGGCGGCTCCTACATACGGCAGTGAGGGGGCTGCCAGCGATGTCAGATAGACCGGTCGACGCGGGTCGTTCTTGGCGTTCATCAGGTTCACGAACGTTGCGCTGGGGAAAAAGGTGTTGTTGCGCGACTTCTCGAACTGGTCAATGGGGTTGTTCCGGTTCGGTATCGCTTCGAACCGCATCAGAAAGTTGTCGGCGTTATTACGCAAGAAAATCGAGGCGGGTGCGGCGAGCAGGGCCGCGAAGTCGGCATTTGAAGTGGCGTTTACTTTTGGGAATGAGTGCAGGTACAGGCGCAATTTCAAGGTATTGGCCATCCGTTCCCACTTGGCCATGTCGCCGCCATAAATCAGGTCGTCGTTGCTGGGGGTGAGTATCGACGACTTCTTAATGTCGCTGATGCCATCATTGAGCAAGGCGATGATGCCGGCGTACACGGTAGCAGATGCGTCGTACTTGGGCGCAAAGTTCTTGTCGAACTGCAACGCCTCCGTGAAGGGAATATCGCCAAAGGCATCCGTCGTTACTGAAAACAGGAAGGCTTTGGTGATTTTCGCGATGCCGGCATACTTTGGGCTGCTGTCCTGGGTCTGGTCAATCAGCTTCTGCATATCGGCGAGGCTGCCGGCAAAGATTGCGCCGCGCCACACGTTGTTGATGTCGGTAGGCGTGATGTTGTAGCGGTCGTACTCGGCCGTTTGAATACCGGAGCCACCCTGCCCGGAAAACTGCTGTACGATGAGCGAGGTGTAGCGGTGCAGGTCCGACCCCATCAGGAAGCCCAGCGACGTTTCGGCGGCCACCAGCAAGTTGGAGGCGGGAGCCACCAGCACGGCATTGGGGTTCTGGTTAATGTCCAGGAACTTCTCGCACGAGGCGAACAGCCCCAGGCTGGTAGCACCGGCTGCGGCCAGAGCGAATAATTTGAAAGCTCTCATAAAATCCGGATTATTGAATTAGAAGGAAAGGCGAATCGAGCCGCCGTAAGTCCGCGACTGGGGCAGGGCGTTGAACTCCAGGCCCTGCGAGTTGCTCTGGCCCTGGGCGTTCACCTCCGGGTCGATGTGCGGCACGTTGGGCGCGTACAAGAAGACGTTGCGCGCGTTGAGCCCGATTTCAACGGTTCCCAAAAAGGTTTTGTCGGTCAGGGTTTTAGGCAGCACGTAGTTCAGCGCTACCTCGCGCAGCCGCAGCCAGGAGGCATCAAACACCACGAGCTCGGCTTTGCCAAACCCGTACAGGTCGTCGAAATAGTTTTCGGCGGTAATCTGCACGTTGTTGGTGCGGAACGTGCCACTGGCGCTGCCATCGGCATTGAGGTTGGGAATAACCCCATCGATGACGTAGGTAGCGGACCGGTTGCCGGTTTCTTTGCCGGCTCCCTGACGACGCAGGTCACTTACGTTGCGCGAAATAATGTCGCCACCGTAACGAATATCCAACAGCGTGCTCAAGGTCAGGCCTTTGAACGAGAAGTTGTTGGTCAGGCCACCTACCCAGTTCGGGTTGGGGTCGCCGATGATTTGGTTATCGGAGGCCAGTCGGGTACGACCGTTTTGCGAGAGCAATAGCTTGCCCTGCGGCCGGCCTTTCTCATCCACGCGCTCGCGCTCAAACACGCTGCCGAAAATAACCCCGTAGGGCTGCCCGGCAATGAGGCGGGTACTCGGCGTTACGAAGCCGCCCAACGTAATCTGGGGTACGCCCACGGCCAGCTCGACTACGGTGTTGCGCACCCGCGAAAAGTTGAACGAGTTGGTGTAGGTGAAATTCTTCGTCTTGATTGGCGTCGTGCTCACGAGCAGCTCGATGCCTTTGGCTTCGGCGATGCCCGCGTTCCGGTAGTAGGTGGAAAAGCCGGAGGCCGCCGCCACGGGAACGTCAAAAATGAGGTCAGTGCTACGCTGCTGGTAATAGGTGGCTTCAACGGCGATTCGACCGCCGAAAAATCCCAGGTCCACGCCGCCTTCGTAGCTGGTCGTGAACTCGGGGCCCAGACTGGAGTTGCCGCCCGTGTTGCTCAAAGACTGGCCTAGTTGCCCACGGAAGGGGTACGCGATGTTGGGGCCGAAGCCGTCGGCTGGGTTATTGGAAGCCGCGTAGTACGTGTCGGTGACGTAAATAGGGGCCTCCCGGCCAACTTTGGCCGCGGCAGCCCGCAATTTGACCAGGTTCACCGTCGTGTTGCCTTTCAGCATCGGCAAGGCATCGGACAGTACGACGCTGAGCGAGGCGCCGGGGTAGAAATAGCTGTTTTTAGCGGCGGCTCCGCTGCTGGGAACAAGCGTGGATGAGTAGTCGTTACGGCCCGACAACGTAAGGGTCGCAAAGTTGCGGTAGCCCAGAGCCAGGTCGCCGAAGAAGCCGACGAGGCGGCGCTTGGTGCGGTCGCCGAAGGGCTGGAACGAAAGCGCGTTGTTGATATTGTTGAAGTAACGGACCTGTAGGTCGCTGCCCAACACCCCGATATCCACCGACTTACGCTGGTTTATCTCGTTGCCCAACAGCAGGCGTATGTTGAAGTCTTCGGTGATATCGTGCTTCAGGTTGGCCGTCAGGTAAGAGCTGATTTCGGTGCGCGTGAAGGTATTGTCCTGCAGGTTGCCCACCAGCGCGGCCCCGCCGCCAATGCTCACACCGCGGCTGCCGCGGCCGTTCACCGCCTGCGACACCAGGTTGTAGGTATCCACGCCCAGCTTGTAGTCGAGCGACAGCCATGGAGTGAAATCGTACCCTACGTTTACATTACCTACCACGCGGTTAATCTCGTCCTGGTAAGTGTTGTTCTTGATGGTCCAGAGCGGATTGTCATCGTTGCTGAACCAGGTGTTGTTCGGCGTGAAGGAGCCCGCCACGGCGGCACCCTGCTGGCCGCCACCGGGCAGCTCGAACGGGTACCGATTGACATCATAGCTGCGCGGCAAAAACCAGCTGCGGAAGAATGGATTGGCCAGCACGTTGCCTTGGGGGGTCCGCTGCGATTGGTTGTTCGTGTAGATGACGCTGGTGCCCGAACGCAGCTTGTCGGTGAGCTGCGCGCTGCCGGTAAAGGTTAGCGTGTTGCGAGTCAGCTCATTGTTGCTCAAAATGCCGGATTCTTTCAGGTTGCCATACGAGGCATAGTAGCGCAACCGCTCGGTAGCGCCCGACAAGGCGATGTTATTCTGAAAGTTATAGCCTGTTTTGAACAGGTCCTTTACGTTGTTCGGGTTGATGGTAAGCTGCTCCTGCTCACCGCGGAAGTTGGTCACGGCCTGGCCCGTGGCCGCCGGGCCCCACGACGAGTTGCTTAGGGGGTTGAACACGCCCAGGTTGCCCTGGCCGTAGGTATTCTGATAGTCGGGCAGGCGGCCTACCTGCACCGTGTTGTAGTTTGAGGTGACGGAGACACTCTGCTTTTTGGCTCCGTACCGGGCTCCCTTCTTCATCGTGATGATGATGGCACCCGAAGCAGCCCGCGAGCCGTAGAGCACCGCCGCCGCCGGACCTTTCAGCACCGAGATGCTTTCCACATCGTCCTGGTTGATGTCGATGGCGCGGTTTGAGTTCGATACCCCGTTTTGCAGAGCATTGCCGCCACCGCCGTTGTCAATCGGAATGCCGTCCACCACGAACAGGGGCTGGTTGCTGGAGGTGAAAGTGGTCATGCCCCGAATAAAAATGCTCGACGAAGCGCCCACCATTCCGTTGGCCGCCTGTACCCGCACCCCGGCCACCTTTGCCGTAAGCGAGTTCGAGATATTGGTAGCGCGGGCCTGGGTCAGCTCGCGCGATTGAATTTCCGAAACCGAGAAGCCAAGGGCTTTTTTCTCCTGTTCCCGACCGAATGACGTGACGACCACCTCGCTCAACTGTTTGGTATCCTGCGCGAGGGCAGCATTAACCTGCGATTCGGAGCCGATGGCCCGCTCTTGGGTGGCCATGCCCACGGAAGAAAAGACGAGCGTACCACCGCTCTCGGGCACGGAGAGGCTATAAGCACCGTCCGCGTTAGTTGAAATGCCGCTGTTAGTGCCCTTGAGCAGGACTGTAACACCGGGCAGCCCTTCGCCGGATTTTTGGTCTGTTACTCTACCCGAGACCGTGCGCGTTTGCGCCATCGCTCCATGGAGAAGGGTAAACATGAGCACAAAACCCATGAGTAAGATTTTTTTCATGAATAGTAGGTTGAGATTAAAAAGATGTTAAAAGATTTCTCTATTGCCAAAACTAAGGTATAGCCACCACATATTGGAGAATATTTAAATCGTAACAGGGCTCTTGCACCAAATCTTTATACATATGCCACCTTATATTGAAAATGAGCGAAAGTCCAAATTGGGATGATTCGGACTTTGGGCGGTGGTCTGAGTTGTGCTGAAGTTTTGAATTAATGGATGATTTTAACCCTCCACACCTGCGTTAGGCGCAGCAGCCTGGCCCTTCACAAGAACGGTTCAAGCTACGGTAAGACTAAGTTGCTAGTCATTAGTTGTCAGTTGCTAGTATGATGGCAATCAACTGACTGACAACTAACAACGAGTGACTAACAACCCGTTTGCTTTTGAATGACTGCTTACATACCGTGGTGCGACCTGCGGTCACCAAGCAGTTTCTGCCTCCGCTGCTCTCACACGGGCCGCGCAGTTGGCCTGAGCCGCGAGAAGTTGCTCCAAGAGCCCAACTCCCGGCGTGGTACCGCTCGCGCAACGGTCGCGGCCCGCCTGAGCAACTCCGGATGGCCTAAAAAAAAAAGTCCCGGTAAGCCCCTGTTATTGCCACCGCCGACGCTCAAACTAAATGAGCTGTGGACGTTTATGGGCCGTAGAAAGCAGAAAGTCTGGCGCTAGTTGGTCTTAGAGCGGGCCTCGTGGCGCATCGTGGCCTGGGGGCTGGGCTGCCGGGGAGGCCAACGAGCTGGCGCGCGTAACAGCAGTCAATCAATTAGCCAGCAATCAAAAGGGCTTTTCGGGTGGCTATTGGGCCAGGTCCTTTGAAATTGATTTTGCGACAATAAAATCTAAATCATCCCAATTGGGACCACCGCCTGACACCGAGTAGTGGAGATGCCTGCCGCAACCCGGCTAAACGCAGTAGCGCCTTCAGATTCATTGAATCCGAAGGCGCTACGTCACCTTGTTTGCTCAGCTTCGATGGGCTAAGCGGAGGGATAAAGACCTAAATCACATTGAAACGGGCGTATAAAGCATATGGCGGGTTGATTTGAGTACCCGAAATTACTTTGGCCGGCGGAGTGCCAACGCCGTCCAGCCGCACATCGGTGAGCGGAGTCAGAATCACGCGGGAGCCGTCTTCCAGCACGTACTCGAACGTGAAGATGATGGCATCGCCGTTGAGGATGGGATTGCGCGCACCGGGAGCGCTGGGCGTCGACAGAAGCAGGTTGCTGAGCGACGGCAGAGTTCTGCCAGCGGCGAACGACAGCCGCTGGAGGCCCGAAAGAGCATCCTGGCTGTTGAGGGATACCGTGGCCGGAAAGGAGCTGTAGGAGCCAGCCAGGGCCCGAGGGCCGATTGCCTGGTTAGGACGTTGGAAGCTCTTATAAACTTCGACAGCCCTAATCTTCACGTCGCGCTGGTCGGGGATGTTGAGAACAAACTCCAGGACCGGGCGGGTGGGATTCGCCAATGTGGCCAGCTGGTTGATGCTGGCACTGGCCCGTTGGGTGTCGAAATACGACTTAGACGCGTCGGCGGTGAACTTAGGGAAGATGAGCGGCACGCTGGTCACTTCCGGGGCCGGAATCTTGCTGCTGTCTTTGCAGGCGCTGAGCGAGCCCATTGCGGAGAGCAGCAGCAGGCCAAAAATTACCTTTTTCATAAACTGAGCTAGTTAAAGCGAAGGGGTGGCGGGCCTATCGGTCCCAGAAAATGCGGTAGTTGGCATCCGACTCGGTGAGCTGGCGCTTGGGCGCGGCCGGGTTGGGGTTGGCAATGAGCGACGACTGCGAGTAGAATAAGCGGCGGGGGAACAAGCCGGCACCGCGCGTATCCGCGTCGCCGTCTTCTTCCAGGCCCACGTTGCTGCCAATGTTAGCGTTGTCGGGCACGGTGATGATGGGGAAGCCCGTGCGACGCCAGTCGGTGTAAATGTCCGGCCCCATGCCGAAGCTGGCGATGTACTTCTCCTCCATGATAACCTGGAGCGGAGCAGCACCATTGAAGCGCACCAAAGCGGCATTTCGGTAATTGGTAATTTCCGAAGCTGAAATCACCCCGAGCACCCGCGTGGCGGCACCGGTAGGATTTGGCGGCGAGTTGGGCACGGCCGGAGTAGAGGTACCCTCTGCCAGCGCGATGGCGTTGACTTTTGCAAAAGCAGCATTGATGGCATCTCCTAACGCGGTGCTGGCACCAGCCCGGTCGTTGAGGACTACCAATCGGGCTTCGGCTTCCAAAAACTTGAGGTTGAAGAAGGGCAGCAAGCGTTGGGCCACGGTGCCCCGCCCGAACGTAGTGTTGGCGTTGCCGCCGCGACCATCGTCGAAGCGCCCGCCCACGGGGTACAGGCCGGGCAGCGTGCGGGTATTGGACGATACGCCGTTGCTGGCCGGACCCGTGCTGCCCTGACGAACGGTGATGAAAGCAGGCTTTGAAGCGTCCTGGAAGTCGTAGGTGCCTGGGCTGTTGGCGGCGGTGCTCTCCGGTTGTTGATTGAAGAAATAGTAGGGAATGCGGGGGTCGGGGCTAAATGGGCCTATAGCGGTAGCCGATTTGCCGTTACGGTACCGCATCAGCAGATAGAGGTACCGGCCGATGCTGTTTTCGCGCCCAACATCAACATAGTCGGACAGGAAGCCAATGTTCCGGTTAGCGGGCGCTTCAGACTTGCTGTATTTGAATTCAAAGTCGTTGTCGGACTCGTTCCTCATCAGGCCGCTGGCATCGGCCAGCAGTGCGCTGATTTCGGGCCGGAAGCCATCGGCGCGGGTCTTGCGAATCTGCACGTACAGCTTCAGTTTGAGCGTGCGGCCGAAACGCGCCCATTTAGCAAGGTCACCATCATAAAATAAGTCTCCCCTTACTGCGGACCCCCCCGGCTTAGCCAGGTTGGCGATGCCTTCGTCAATCAGCGAAAACAGGCTCTGGATGCCCAGGCTCGAATTGCCGTTGTAGATGTCGGCGTCTTTGTCGTAGCGCGGAGCCAGGTTAGCAGCTCCTTTCAGGGCTTCCGAGTAGGGAATATCGCCGAACATGTCGACCATTTCGCTAATCACGTAGGCTTTCTGGATTTGGGCAATGCCCACGTAGCCCCAGCGTTGCTCGGCCGTGCCCTGGGTAATGAGTTGCTCGTTGTTGGCGAGCATGTCGGAGTACAGGCCGCCCCACTGGTTGCCAAACGAGTCGCCGTTCTGCTGGTAGGTGCCGATGCCCCGGCCGTTGGAAAGCTGGCCCATCAGGGCCGACGTAGCCTGGCCGATGCCCGCAATGCTAAAGCCCAGGTACGTGGAGGTCGCGGTCTGCGTCACGGGGAGCAGCAAATTCAAATCGGCCTTGGTCGGACGAATGGGGTCTACGTTGACGTCGTAGAAGTCCTTGCACCCCGAGGCTCCCAGCAACAGGCTGGAAAGGGCCAGCGCGGTGGAAATAGTACGTAATTTCATGAGGATAGTGAGTCGAAGTCTGAATTAGAAGTTCACGCGCAGGTTCACGCCGTAGCGACGGGTGTTGGGTGCGTTGGTGTATTCGAAGCCCTGCTGATTGCTAGCGCCGAAGGTGCTGGTCTCAGGGTCGAAGTTGGTGTACTTCGGGATGTTGGGCGAGTACCAGTACAGGTTACGGCCCGAAACGGAGATATTGATGACGTTGAAAGGCGTTTTGGCCAGCAAGGTCTTGGGCAGGTCGTACCCCAGCGAGATTTCGCGCAGGCGCACCGTGGTAGCGTCGTACACGCCTTTCTCGTCGATGCTGCCCAGGCCGGCCGCGCCCGAGCTGAAGTAGTAATCATTGACGGAAATGGCCGTGTTGTTGGCAATCGTCGAGCCGTCGGCGTTGCGCAGGGGCGTGCGGGTAGCGGGGTCGCCCTTAACCCCGTTGATGATAACCAGGCGGTTACGGTCCTCGGTGTCTTTGGTCACGCCCCGGCCCAGGTACGACTGCAGCGTAGTCGAGTACAGGTCGCCGCCCTTGCGGTAGTCCACCAGTACGTTCATCGTAATGCCCTTGTAGGTGAACTGGTTGATGAAGCCCATCTGGAACTGGGGGTTCGGGTTACCGATTACCTGCAGGTTCTGGTCGACAATGAGATAGCCGGTAGCGGGGTTAATCAGGTAGTTGCCGCTTTCGTCGCGGGCAGCGCGGCGGCCGTAGAACACGCCGTAGTCCTCGCCCGGCTTCAGAATCGCCTGAATGCCGCCGCTGAAGCCAGTACCGAACGCAATCTGGGGCAGGCCTTCAATCAGGCTCACTACCTTGTTCTTGTTGTGCGTGAAGTTGAACGTGCTGCTCCATTGGAAATCTTTGGTCTGCACGGGCTTGCCCGTGAAAGCAATTTCCACGCCTTTGTTGGTAATTTCCCCGAAGTTGGTGAAGTACGAACCGAAGCCGGTACCGGCATCGAGTGCAATGGGGGCAATCTGATTGGTCGAGCTACGGTTATAATAGGACGCTTCCAGAGTCACCCGGTTCTTCAGGAACGATAACTCGGTGCCAACTTCAAATTCGTTGGTGAACTCCGGCGTGAGCGCGGGGTTGCCAATGGTACCACTCAGGCCCAGGCCTGGCGTGGTGTTGAACGGGAATTCAGTGCCGATGCCCTGGCCGGCGTTGCCAAACGTGGGGTTGATGGTATAGCGAATCGGCCCGGCCACGTACGGGCTGGCATCGCGGCCCACGCGGCCGTAGGCGGCCCGCAGCTTGGCCAGCGACAGCCAGGGAATGTCCAGGCCCAGGGCTTCGTTGATAATAACCGAGCCGCTGAGGCCCGAGTAGAAGAACGAGCGGCCGCTGTTGCCGACCTCACCGTTTTTGTTCAGCGTCGACGACCAGTCGTTACGGGCCGTGCCGGTTAGAAACGCCCAGTCCTTATAGCCTATGGTGGCTTCGCCGAGCAGGCCCATCAGGCGGCGCTTGGAGAAGTCGTAGCCGTTGGTATTCTTCTCGCGGGTGTTTTCGATATTATCGATGCCAAACACGATAATGCCGCGGCCGGCGTAGGCCAGAAAGTTTTGCGAGCGCTGGTTGATGTTCTGGCCAAAGGTGGCCCGCAGGCTGATGTCCTCGGTCAGGTTTTTGTCGAATGCCAGCAGCACAGTCTGGTCCAGCTCGGTGTTCTGAATGTTGTCTTCCAGCACGTTGCCCACGCCGCCGTAGCCATTGGAGCCGGGGCGCACGGTGGTGCGGCGGTTGTCGGTGTAGGTGTTCACGCCACCTGTGTAGGTGAGCGACAGCCAGTCGCGAAACGCGTAGCTCACGCTGGCATTGGCCGTGCTACGGTCGGTGCGCGATACGTACTGGTTGTTCTCGGTGCTCCAGCGGGGGTTATCGGCCTGGGCCGACAGCCAGCCGAAATACTGCTGGCGTGTGAGCGGGTCGATGTAGGGCAAGCCCTGCAGGTCCATGTTGCGCGGAATAAACAGCGTGCGCGCAAACGCCGACGCACTGCCCACGGCGTTGTTGGCTCCCAGCTGGGGGCCCTGCTGCTCGGCATTGGTGTAGCTCACCGTGCCCTTCACGGTAAACTTGTTGAACTGGCCCGAACCGCCGGCACTGATGCTGTTGCGCACGTAGCGGGCATTGGGAATGGTACCCACGTTATCGGTGCGCGATACGATGGTCGTGAACGTGGTATTCTCGCTGCTACCCGTCAGCGACACGGAGTTCTCGTACAGGTGGCCGGTATCGAAGTAGTCCTTCACGTTGTTGGGGTAGGCCTGGTACGGAATGGTTGCATCCGTGGCAATGCCCAAATTGGTGTTGCCCGCCTGCGGGTGGGGCAGTACCGTGGGCGCAATGTCGCTGCCGAAGGCGGGGCCCCATGAGCCGTTGGTGGCGTAGTTGTTGCCACCGCTGCCAAAGTTGGCGCCCGTGCCATACGTATTCTGGTACTCGGGCAGGCTCGCGATTTTCTCAATTGCGTAGCCCGTGCTGTAGCCAATCTGTACGCCTTTGGCCCCGCGCTTGCCGCTGCCGGTTTTGGTGGTGATAACGATAACGCCACCAGCCGCCCGCGAGCCGTAGAGGGCCGACGCCGCCGCGCCCTTCAGTACCTGAATATCCTCAATGTTGTTGGGGTCGATATCACCCGTGCGGCTGGAGTAGCCGGCCCCGCGCACCAGCTGGTTCTCCGATTCCGTTTGGGAGTTGTCGTAGGGCACGCCGTCCACCACGAACAGCGGCTGGTTGTTGCCCAGCAGCGACGTATTGCCGCGGATGGTGATTCGCGACGAAGCCCCGGGCACCCCGCTCGAGCTGATGATGTTCACCCCCGGCACCTTGCCCGAGAGTGTGCGCAGAATATCCGGCTCGGACTTCTGCACCACCTGCTCGGCCTTTACACTAGCCACGGCATACCCCAGGGCACGCTTCTCGCGCTGAATACCCAGCGACGTTACCACGACTTCATCCAGCTGCTTGGCATCAACCACCATGGCTACGTCAATAGTAGCTGAGCTCCCTAAGGTTTGCTCTATCGTAATATAGCCCAGGTATTTGAATTGCAGTACGGCATCTGGGCCGGATACGTTTAAGGCATACTGGCCATCGGCGTTGGTGGCGGTACCCGTAGTGGTACCCTTCACGATGACACTCACGCCCGGCAGGCCTTCATTGGTGCTTCTGTCGAGGACGCGCCCCGACACGACACGGCTCTGCGCCCAGCTTCGCCCGGTCAGCGTTAGCAACAGCAGCAGGCTTAATAGTAAGGTTCTCTTCATTGATTTATGTAAAATGGGTGTATGAGAAAAGAGGAAAGAAGTTAGGGTGGCAAGTATTTAAAAGTTGAAAGTACGGCTTTTGCCGAAAATCCCGTTACTCACCGGTCTGCTTATGGCTGTGCAGCGAGTTTGGTTATCTGTCGGCCTGACGGGTGGCGGACAGCTAAAAAACAGTATATAAAATCGGGGGAATGCTCCGTGAGCAACTTTCGAGTGCTTGTACATTTAAGAAAATCCTGCGGTTTCTTGTGATTCTCAAACGATAGATTGGAAGTCCGGATTTTTGGACTGGCACAACCAGGCATAGCACCCAGATGCCATCGGCCGCGGAATGGCACATCAGCGGCCTGAAGGAAAATCTCCATTGGTTCTACCCGGTTTAAGTGGTCAGCCTGTTGCCAGCATATGTTGTGAGATACGACCGAAGTAAATGCACAATCAGGTAGGCGGAGTACCGGGCAACCATTGTCAATTGCTAACCTGGCAGCTTCTTCAAAAGCAATTTCGACCGTAACCCGGCAGGTAGATAAACCCCGATAATTCAATGCACTCACTACTGTTGGCAACAGGTGTACAAGGTAGTGATAGGGCCTGCAAAATGCTGCTTAACTACAGTGCAATCCAGCGCTTAACAGGATTATGGCCTAAAGCAGCAAATCACGGGTTTTACATGAATTCAGGCTAAATCCAAGTAAACTGACTAGATAAGGGGGCAGGCTAATGTTAGCGTAACAAAAAAACTTGTAATACCTTGCTGCCAGATTACTCCATTCCAGAGTGCGTTTTTTTTCTTTTTTCCCACCTTACTCACATTTCACTTTTTTACTCACCACTTTCACTTGTACATGAAACACTTTTTTTTCATGGTCGTCTTACTGATGACCTGCCTGTTGCAGCAGGCGGTTGCCCAAGACAAGTCCGTGTCCGGTCGGGTCACAGACGGGTCGAATGGCCAGGGCTTGCCCGGCGTAACGGTGCTTGCCAAAGGCACTAAAATCGGTACGGCGACCAACGCCGAAGGCCAGTTTACCCTGTCCGTACCGGCTTCAACTACCACCCTCCAGTTCAGCTCGGTAGGGTACAAAAGCACTGACCGGGATGTTACCTCCGCCTCGACGGTGGATGTAACAATGGCCGTTGAGGCTCGCAACCTCGATGAAGTAATTGTAACGGGCCTGGGCACGAGCATTGCCCGCTCCAATGCCGCTAACAACGTGGCCTCCATCTCGGCCGATGAATTGGTGGGCCGCACCCGTCCCTCCACGGTGGACGGGGCTATGTACGGCAAGCTTTCGGGCGCCGTAATCACGCAGAACAGCGGTGCCCCCGGTGGAGGTATTTCGGTGCAGCTGCGCGGTCCTTCGTCCATCAACGGCTCTTCGGAGCCGCTGTATATCATCGATGGGGTGTACGCCAACAACAACTCCTATGACTCAGGTCGTGGAGCTGCTGCCTTCAGCAACGCCGGTGGTGGCCGCCAGGACGGTGCCACCAACCGCCTCTCCGACATCAACCCCGACGACATCGAAAACATCGAAGTGCTGAAAGGGTCCTCTGCCGCCGCCATCTACGGCCAGCGCGCCAACGCCGGTGTTATCATCATCACCACCAAGAAAGGCCGCGCCGGCCAGACCAAAATCAGCGTCCGTCAGGACTTTGGCGTTACCAGCATCCTGCGCAAGTTTGGCTATTCGGATTTCACCCCCGAGAAACTGGACGTGTACTACGGCCCTGGCCAAGACGCCGATGACCAGAAAGTGTTGCTGGCTGCTGCTAAAGCTTCGGGTAAAATCTTCGATTACGAGAATGAGCTGTATGGCAACAAGGGCTTTCTCTCGACTACTAGCGCCAATATTTCCGGCGGCGGGGAGCGCATCCGCTTCTTCGTTTCGGGCTCGCGCACCGATGAGGCCGGTATCCAAAAAAAGACGGGTTTCCAGCGCAATAGCGTGCGGGCCAACGTGTCGACGGATATCACCAAGAACTGGGACTTTGCGCTGAACTCGAGCTATACCAACTCCAGCAACCAGCGTGGTTACTCCAACAACAACAACAACGACGCTTCCATCCCGTACCTGGTGGCCATCACGCCGAGCTACGCCAACCTGTTCCCCGTGAACGGCAAGTACCCTGACAACCCCTACGCCAATGAAAACGCGCTGGCCTTGCGCGACCGCGGCATCAACAACGAGAACACCAACCGTTTCCTCGAGTCATTCACCTCTACGCTCTACTTGTTGCGTCAGGAGAACAGCTCGCTGCGTTTCGCTGCTTCGGGTGGTATTGACTTCGCTCTGACCGACGCCGAATTGTACCTGCCCGAGGACTTGCAGTCGCAGGTTCGCCTGGCCAACCCCGGCGCTTCGCGCTACAGCAAAACCAAGCAGCTGAACACCAACCTGCAAGGCGTGCTGATTTATAACCTGCAGCTGGGCAAAGTGGGCCTGACCACCTCGGTGGGTACCACCCGCTTCACCCAGGACGTGGACGGTTCCTTCGTGCAAGGCGAAGGCTTGGTGCCGACCCTGCGTAACCCGAACCGGGCCACGCGCCAGACCTTCGGTGAGTCCTTCTCGTCAAGCGTCGACTTGGGCTATTCTATTGGCCAGGAAGTAAACTTTGCTGACCGCATCATTGCCCGTGCCGGCGTTCGCGCTGACCAAAGCAACCTCAACGCCGACCCCAAGAAGAAGTACTACTTCCCCAACGCTTCGTTGGCCGTAAACCTGAGCAACTTCGACTTCTGGACCTTCAAAGACCAGGTGAACCTGTTCAAAGTACGTGCTGCTTACGGCGAAACCGGCGGTGTACCCGGCTTCGGCTCGTACTTTACGCCTCTGAACACAGTGGTAATCGACGGCCGCACCGGCCTGCGCAACATCACTGCCGTGGGCTTCGACCGCGTGGCTCCCGAGCGTGCCGCTGAATTGGAAGGTGGCATTGACCTCGCCTTCCTGAACAACAAGATTACCTTGGAAGCCACCGTGTACCGCAAGAAAGTAACCGACTTGCTGTTCAGCTACGCGCTGGCCCCTTCGACCGGTGTAGGCGCCATCTCGGCCTTCCCCGTGGGCGACCTAGTCAACAAAGGCCTGGAAATTGGTCTTGGCGTACTGGCCATCGACCGTCCGAACTTCCGCTACCACCAGCAGACCCAGTTCTTCCTGAACCGTTCGGAAGTAACGCGCCTCACGGTGCCTACGCAGGCTGCTGGCCCAGGCTTCGCCACGCTCTTCGGCCGCAACTACCTGGCCCTGGGCGAATCGCCCACGCGGTGGTTCGGCAACCCGGTAGTGGGCGGTTTCCCCACTCGCTACCAGGAATCGCAGCCTCAGTACCAGATGACGTTTGCGAACGATTTCACGTTCTTCAAGCACATCGACCTCTCGTTCCTGATTCACGTGAAGCAGGGCGGCTACAACAGCACCCTGACCCAGAACGCCTACGACCAGGGCGGTACTTCGCCTGATTACATGGAGCCCATCACCCTGGCCGACGGTACCCGTTCGTTCCTCGGCTTCGAGCGCTACAACGGCGACCTGAGCAACACCTCGTCGAACTACATCCAGGACGCCAGCTACATGAAGCTGCGTGAAGTATCGCTGTACTATTCCTTCACGAAGGACCAGCTCGGTGCCTCGATGGGTAAGTTCGTGCAGCGGGTTAAAGTGGGTGTTTCGGGCAACAACTTGGTGCTCGTAACCCCCTACAAAGGCGGGTTTGACCCGGAAGTGTCCAACTTCGGCAGCCGCCCGGTGGGTGGCAACCAGGACTTGTACGCCTTCCCGAGCGCGCGCCGTATGTTCCTGCACTTGAACTTTGATTTTTAAGCGCCCGTTCGGCCCCTACAACCCTTCAAGCTAACCTCAAAGACCATGAATAAAACTTTTATCCGGGCACTGCTGCTGAGCGGTGTCGTTGCTTCCCTCTCGGGATGCAGCTATTTTGAAATTAACAAGCTGGAAGACCCCAACTTCCCCACGCTGGCATCGGTGTCGAGCAATGCTACCAAGCAGCAGATGGACTTCCTGGCCTCCGGGACGTTCTCGGATATGCGGACCAACGGGGACGGTATCGTGTGGTACCACCAGCTCACCGGCATCATCGGCCGCGAAGTTTATGTGCTGGCCAACTCCGACGGTCGCTACGTAACGAACCCTCTCGGTACGGCTCCCTTCGACAACAACAACTTCCTGAGCGGCCGGTACTTCACCACCTACTCTTCAGCACGCCGTACGGCCCGTATCCTGGTGGCTTCGGCCAACAACACCAGCTCAATAACCGAAGAGCAAAAGAACGGCTACATCGGTTTGGGCAAAACGGCTGAGGCTTACGCCATGCTGGTGCTATCGGACCTGCAGTACGAGAACGGATTGCGCGTTGAGGTAACCAACGAGCAGAAGCCGGGCAAGATTCAGCCGTACCCCGTGGTGCTGGCTGCCATCAAAACGCTGCTCAGCGACGGCGACGCGGCCTTGGCAAAAGCGGGCACCACGTTGGCCTTTCCGGTTCCCAGCGGTTTCGCGGCGGGCACTGCCGGCGCTTCCTTTAACACGGTGGCGGGCTTCCGGCAGTACAACCGGGCCCTGGCGGCTCGTTTGGCCATTCGCTCCAACAACTATGCAGATGCTTTGGCCGCTATTACGGCTGCTGGCAGCTTCTTCAGCAATGACGCTCTGCCCGTAACGGCTGGTCCACGCTTCAATTACTCGGCTACGGCCGGCGACGCCGTGAACCCCTTGTTCCAGGCTCCCAACGCGGCTCTTTCGGTGACCACGGTGGCGCACCCCACGTTCCGGACCGACATTCGCACCGGCGACACGCGCATCAACAAAATTGCTGCTCGTACTACCCGCCTGTCCCGTCAGGGCCTGAGTAGCAACGATGACGTGGTGCTGTACCCCACGCAGACTTCCCCTATTCCGGTTATCAAGCGGGAGGAGTTGTTGCTGATTGCCGCCGAAGCCAACGCCAACACCAGCAATTTGCCTTTGGCCATCACGCAAATCAACAAAGTGGGCACGGCCTATGGCTTGCCAGCTTACACGGGTCCGATAACTGTGGCTGCTGTGATGGAGGAAATCCTTTATCAGCGTCGCTATTCGCTGTTCTTTGAAGGCCAGCGTTGGGTTGACCTGCGTCGCCTCAATAAGCTCGACAAGTTGAACGTACCCGGCACCAGCCTGCCTGAGAAACTGAGCACTGGTCAGCAGACCATCGTGCTGAAACAACTGCCGATTCCTTTCCAGGAAATCGCCTGGGACCAGGCTAATCCTCAGTAATTAGCTTTTGCCGCAAGGTAAATAAAAAGGCCACCCATTCGGGTGGCCTTTTTTGTGTTCTCACCGCTAGGCAGAAGCTACTGCGGCTCAGCTCCGCATCAGAAACCCCTTGATAAACTCATCCAAATCCCCGTCCAGCACATTCTGCACGTCGGTGCGTTCGATGCCGGTACGGAGGTCCTTGATGAGCTTATAGGGGTGTAGCACGTAGTTGCGAATCTGGGAGCCGAATTCGATGCGCTTCTTGGTGGCTTCCACCTTGTCGCGCTCGGCGTGCCGCTTGTCCATCTCAATCTGGTAGAGGCGCGATTTGAGCATGCGCAGGGCGTGCTCCTTGTTCATGAGCTGGCTGCGCTCAATCTGGACGGCGATGATGATGCCGGACGGCGCGTGGGTGAGGCGCACGGCGGTTTCCACCTTGTTCACGTTCTGCCCGCCCGCGCCGCCGGCCCGGAAGGTATCCCAGGAGATGTCGGCGGGGTTGATGTCGATGACGATGGTGTCGTCAATTACGGGGTAGGCAAATACGGACGCGAACGAGGTGTGCCGCCGCCCGCTGCTGTCGAAGGGCGACATGCGCACGAGGCGATGAACCCCGATTTCGCTCTTGAGGTAGCCGTAGGCAAAATCACCATCTATTTCGAGCGAAGCCGATTTGATACCCGCCCCTTCGCCGGGCTGGTAGCTGATTTGCTTCACGCCAAAGCCGTGGCTTTCGGCCCACATGATGTACATGCGCATGAGCATTTCGGCCCAGTCCTGGCTTTCGGTACCGCCGGCGCCGGGGTTGATATCGATGATGGCCGACAGCTGGTCCTCTTCGTCGGAGAGCATGCGTTTGAACTCCAGCTGCTCCAGTTTCTGGAGCGTGGCGTCGTAGTCGGCCTGCATTTCGGCCTCCGGCACGTCGCCCTCCTTGTGGAAATCAAACAGGACTTCGGTATCAGCCAGTGCCTGCTCTACGGCTTCGTAGTCGTCGGTCCAGGTCTTGATGGCCTTGACTTCGCGCAGGGTGGTTTCGGCGGCTTTCGAGTCGTCCCAAAAGCCGGGAGCGGTGGTTTGCGCCTCGGCGGCGGCTATTTGGGCTTTGCGGGTATCGTAGTCAAAGATACCTCCTCAGGGCCTCGGCGCGGCCCTTCAAGTCCTTAATCTGGTCTTGGGTCATGGTGGGGGATAGGTGAACGGATAATCGGGAAACCGGCGGCGGTGAAGCTGCCACCAGGAGATTACCAAAGCGCGAAAGTACCGAATTCTGACCCGGCACCCGGCTTTGGTTCTGGTCGTACCTTTACAGTAGGTCCGGAAATAGTCGGTAGCTCACTTCCTGATGGGCTGCGTCCGGCTTTCTCCCCTGTCGCTTCAGGCACGGATAAGGAACGGCCGTTGCCCTGTATCGGACTGACCACAAGCAACTGATTATGACAACTGAGGAGCTAAAACGAGATTTTGAGTCGGCGCACATCAAGCACGTGCATTTTAAAAGCAAGCTGCGCTCGTTCCTGTTTGGCAACGGCGGTGCCGAAGGCCCCCTGCGCGACCCTGAGCAGTGCAGCCTGGGCCAGTGGATAGCCAGCCGGATGCGCGGCGCGGGGGCGTATGCCCACTTGCCAGAAGCCCGACAGTTCGACCGGCAACACGTTCTCATTCATCGGGAAGCCAACCGGCTAATGGATTTGCACCTCCTCGGCCAGAGCAGCGAGGTTAGCGCTGGTTACGTCCCGCTACAGGTAATTGCCGACGAAATGGCGACACTCCTCCAAACCATGGAGGCCAGGCTGCGTACGCAGGCACACTAAATGCGCAACGCCATCTTATCTGCATGAAAATAACCCTCACCACGAAGCTGTTTGCCGGGTTTGTGCTGTTGCTGGCGCTTTTTGCCGTGGTGGTGCTATTCTATTATCAGCTGGCGGGGCAAGTGTTGACCAATTCGCGCAAAGTGGAAGCCTCCCAGCGGGTATCGAACAGGGCCATTACCCTACTGCGGCACATCGGGGATATGGAAACGGGTTTCCGGGGCTACCTGCTGATTGGTAATGAGCAAACCCTGGTGCCCTATTACGATGGCGAGCGGAACCTGATTGGCCGGTTTACGCAGCTGCGCGGGATGATGGACAGTGCGCCTGAGCAGATTCAGCGTCTGGAGCAGGCCCAGCGGCTGTTTCGGCAGTGGGAGAGCTACAGCCACCTGATGATATCGGAAAAGCGCGAAGCCCGCCGCCGCAATCCCCGGCAGTCGGGCCTCGACGCGCTCCCGCACCGCAGCTTAACCGAAGGCCTCACGGGGAAGCAGATAATGGATAATATCCGGAGCCGGCTGACGGCGTTCGAAAACTCGGAGGGCGTGGTGCGCAAGCAGCTGCGCCAACGGCTGGACGACAGCATTCAGCGGGCCAAGTGGCTGTCGGTGGCGCTGGCCGTATCAGCCTTGGTGCTGGGCCTCCTGTGGGCAATATACATTGTGCGCATCTTCTCTACCCGCCTCAAAAGCATGTTGGAGCTGGCCCGGCGCATGGCCGATGGCGACTACACCACCCAGATTGTCGACACCAGGCAGGACGAAGTGAGCGAGCTCACGGCAGCCCTGAACGTGATGGCTCGCACCGTAGGGGCCAATATCAATCAGCTCGAAAGCCGCAACCAGGAGCTTGACCAGTTTGCCTACGTGGTTTCGCACGACCTGAAAGCGCCCCTGCGCGGCATCGAAAGTGCTTCGCGCTGGATTGAGGAAGACATGGGCAAAGACCAGCTGCCCGCCCATATTCGCGAGTTTCTGGGACTGATGCGCCAGCGCGTGCACCGCATGGAAAAGCTTATCAGCGGCATTCTGGACCTGGCCCGCGTGGGCCGCGTGGCCCAATCCGACGAAACGGTATTCGTGCGAACCCTGCTGCGCGAGATTATCGACACGCTGAACCCCCCCGAAGGCTTCCAGGTGGAGCTGCCGTTTTTCCTGCCCACGCTCACCACCAATGCCGTTCAGCTCCAGCAGGTGTTCACCAACCTCATCAGCAACGCCCTGAAGTACCACGACCACCCGGCCACGGGCAGTGTGCACATTGGCTGCGACGATGCCGGCGAGTTCTACCAGTTTTCGGTAGCTGACGACGGCCCCGGCATCGACCCGGAATATCACGACCGTATTTTCATCATTTTTCAGACCCTGACCGAGCGCGACACCCTCGAAAGTACCGGCGTGGGCCTGGCCATCGTAAAAAAAATAGTGGAGCGCCAGGGCGGGCGTATCTGGGTCAAATCGGCGCAGGGACAGGGCGCTAAGTTTATTTTTACCTGGCCTAAGCAGCCCCCCAAAACCAAGCCCATCGGCGCGGGCATAGCCGCCAAGCCCGCATCTACCGTACAGATGCCAAATTAAGACCCGCTCACCGCGGTTTGTCGCGGGCATATTCCCGCTATTGCCAATTGCCAAGCCTATGTCCGCCGACTATCCCACGCCCAGCATTCTGCTCGTGGAAGACGACCAGATGGACGTTATGAACGTGCAGCGTGAGCTGCGCCGCAACAACATCAACGTACCGCTCATTCATGCCCGCAACGGGAGCGAAGCCCTCAAAATGCTGCGAGGCGACGACGGGGAAACGAAGATTGCCAGGCCCAGCCTGGTGATGCTCGACATCAATATGCCCCGTATGAATGGCCTGGAGCTGCTGGAAACATTACGTTCGGACCCGGAATTCGTGGGCCTTAATGTTTTTATTATGACGACTTCTGACCTGGAATCGGACCGGTTGAAAGCCCGGGAGCTGGCCGTGAGCGGCTACATTATCAAGCCGCTGAGCTTTGATACCTTCGGCGAGGGAGGAACCAGTATCGATGGCTTTAGTCTGTTCCTGGACCTGCTGAAGCTGAAAGACTAGGCCCCCGGGCGCTTTTGGTAAGCTCACAGCAGCCGGAAACTCATGCGATGATGGGGGCTGGGCCCGTGCGCCCGGATGGCCGCCCGGTGGCGCTGCGTAGGGTAGCCGGCGTTTTGCTCCCAGCCGTATTCCGGGTATTCGGCGGCCAGGGCCTGCATGTAATCGTCGCGAAACGTTTTGGCCAGCACCGAAGCGGCGGCGATGTGGCGATAAAGGCCGTCGCCTCCCACAATGCACGAATGGTCGAAGCCCGCCAAGGGCCGGAAGCGGTTGCCATCTACGGCCAGGTGCGTGGGCACTACGGCCAGCGCCGCCACGGCCCGGTGCATGGCCAGGTAGCTGGCCTGCGCAATATTGAGTCGGGTAATTTCTTCCTCCGAAGCCTGGCCGACGGCCCAGGCCACGGCCTCGGCGCAGATAATGGGGCGCAGGGCTTCGCGCCGCTTGGCGCTGAGCTGCTTGGAGTCGTTGAGGAAGGGCGGATTAAAATCGGGGGGCAGGATGACGGCGGCCGCGAATACGGGCCCCGCCAGGCAGCCGCGCCCGGCTTCGTCGAGGCCGGCCTCCAGGGCCTGGCCGGTGTGGGTGGCTAAGAGCAAATCGGGAGAGGAATAAATAGAAATGGAGGAACAAAGAACCCGCAAAAAAGCGGCATTCTTTGTTCCTCCATGCTACAGAGGCCTTGTGCAGGCTGTATCAGGCCTTAATGGCGGCCGGCGGTGCTACCTTCATCGGTGGGGTTGGTCTCGCCCCGGCGCTGACCCTGGCTGTCGCGGGGGCCTTCGTCGATTTCGGTGTCCTCGTCGGTACTCACGTATTCGTTGGTGGTAGGGCCGAGGCCCTGGATATTCTGAGCCAGGTCGGCTTCGGCCTGGGCATGCTTGAGGTTGAACAACGGGTCGTGCTCGTTGGGGGTAGGGTTTGGCTTGGAGTTGGAGGGCGATTTGGCCATGAAACAGGTGTCGGACGGAATGTAGGCGACCGAACGATATTGGTACGGCCCGATGCGCTTTAAGGTTAAAAGCGGCAGCGCCGGACAGCCCCAAAAACTGCCCGATTAACCAGCACCTGCCCCGCGCAAACTAGTCCAGACGCACAAAAAAAGGCCGCTACCCAAGGGCAACGGCCTTAAAGTGGCGGGTCTGGCTTAGAGGTGTCTACCCCACCTTTTCAGCCAGAGCGCCGCCGCACGAGAGGTCCTTCCTTTCCACATTTCCAGCCCGTGCGGGGGTACTTATGATTCAAATGTACTACAGCCTTTAAGCAGGCGCAATAGTTTTTTGATAAAACCGCTGATTTCGTCGGTCAACGGCCCTGATGGCTCGGTGGATGGCGCGCTAGGGCCGGCCAGTAGAGCGGTGGCATCCGCCGGGCTGTGTACTTTTACGCGCATCATCAGTCCTGTTATTACGCCTATGCTCCTGCTTTCTCCCGACCCTGATTTTGATGAAACCCACAACCCATGGCAAACCCTCGGCACGGAAGTAAAGTATCATAATGCCTGGATTTCGGTGCGCGAAGACCAGGTGCTCAACCCCAATGGCGGGCGGGGCATCTACGGGGTGGTGAGCATGAAAAACAAAGCCCTGGGCATCGTGCCCGTGGATGAGGACGGTAATACCTGGCTGGTGGGCCAGTACCGCTACCCGTTGAACGAGTACAGCTGGGAGATTCCGATGGGTGGGGGACTGCTGGAGCACGACATTCTGGCATCGGCCCAGCGCGAGCTGAAGGAGGAAACCGGCCTGACCGCCGCCCGCTGGACGCGCATTGCCCGTCTGCACACCTCCAACTCCGTGACCGACGAGGAAGGCTTCGTATTCCTGGCCGAGGACCTGACCATGGGCGAGCTCGAACCCGAAGAAACCGAAGACCTGCGCCTCTGGAAACTGCCGCTGGCCGAAGCCATCCGCATGGTGATGGACGACCGCATTACCGATGGCGTGAGCGTGGCCGGCCTGCTGAAGGCCGAAAAGGTGCTGCAAAGTCGCCCGCCGGCCCCAACCAACCCGCAACGGCGCTAACTTTGCGGCTATGCGCCATCTGCTTCGTTACCTTAGTCAGCGCCTGTACACCGTTTGGGCCGTTTTCTGGTTCATCGTGCCGTTTGTGCTTATCTATCCGTGGCAGTGGTTTTTTAGTCGGCGGCCCAACGGGGGCGGGGTGGTGCACAGCCTGAACCGGTTCTGGTCGACGTTCTCCATTACCATGTGGGGCATGCCCGTGCAAGTGGTGCGCGAAAGTCCGGGCCCCAATCCGCGCCCCTGCGTGTACGTGGCCAACCACGGCTCGTACGTCGATATCATGATGCTGTTCAAGTATATACCGGGATTTCTGAACATGATGGGCAAAGCCTCGCTGGCCCGCGTGCCGGTGTGGGGGCCACTTTTTGGGCGGGTCTATATCACGGTGGACCGCGCCAGTGCCGTGAGCCGGGGCCGGGCCATGGTGGCCGCGCGCCGCAGTTTGGCCGCCGGCCAGAGCATTGCCATTTTTGCCGAGGGCCGCATTTCGCCCACGCCCGGCAAGGAACTGTTGCCCTTGGTAGACGGCGCTTTTCAGATGGCCATCGAGGCCGGAGTGCCCCTGGTGCCCGTGGGCATGCCCCTGAACCACATGTTTATGCCCGACGTGGAAAAGGACCTGCGGGTGCGCTTCCACCGCCTCAAAATTGTTTTTCACCCGCCCATTTCCACCGCCGGCCTTACGCTGGCCGACATTCCGGCCCTGAAAGAGCGCGTGGCGGAGCAGCTGCGCGGCGATTTCCTGCCGGAAGGAGCCGTGAAACCCGGCCCCAGCACCTGGCGCCGCCCGGCGATAGCTGCCCCCCAGCAGCAGCCGAAGTCCGTCAACTCCTAACTCTCAACTTTTAACTCTCAACTCATCGCGTGAGTACTGACCTTGGCACCCTGCGCGGCCTGGCCCATCTGGCCCGCCTCGAATTTGACGCTACCCGCGAGCAGCAAATGCTCGGCGACCTGAATAACATCCTCGACTTTGTGGCTCAGCTCGAAGGCCTGGACACGACCGGTGTGGAGCCGCTAGTGCATCTCTCGGAGGAAATCAACGTGTTGCGGGCCGACGAGGCCCGCAACACCGTGAGCCACCAGGATGGCCTGCGCAATGCCCCGCGCAAGGACTCGGACTATTTCCGGGTGCCCAAAGTGCTGGAATAGTCAGTGACGCCTGCTGTACTGAACCGCATTGGGCGGCCCGGGGTGCTGGCCGTGCTGGCTACGCTAGCCGTGGCGCTGGCCGTATTTTATTATTTCACCGGCGAAGGCAGCACCCTGCCCATTCAGCTGGTGCCGCACCTACAGGCTATTCCGCTCACGCTGGGCGAAGTGGCGGCTGGCCCGGTACGTCTGCCGGTGCAGGCCAGCGGCTTTATCGTGACGCTGACGCATGATGTAGCGGGGCCTTTCACGCAGCCCGTGGCGGCGAGCGTGTTTCTGGTGCTGCTGGCGGTGCTGCTGGCGGGCTGGGTGGCTGTGGCCAGCACCTTGCAGCGCACGGCGTTTGTGGCGAGCATGGTGCCGGTTATTTTCCTGCTGCTGTCGCTCAATACGGAGTCGCTGGGCATTTTTAACACCAACGAGCGGTACTTTCTGTACCTGATGCTGGGCTTGATTGGGGGCGCGGGGTTCGCGCTGCACGCCTTCGCCGAACACCTTTCGCTTACTACCCGATTTGGTCTGGTCGGAACTGTGGTGACAGTTCTGAGCGGGCTGCTGTTTGCCCAAAGCCAGCTCCCGGCCTCGGAAACCGCGCTGCAGCTGGCTGCCTATGCTACTCCGGCCGGCGCGGTGCTGGTGGCGGTGTTGGTGCTGTGGGTAGGGGTGGAGAATATCCGGGCGCTGCTCTGGTTCAATTCGCAGGCCGAGCAGCCGGGCAGCCGGTTTGGGCTGGGGCCATTTCTGGCGGCCAGCGGGCTGTATCTGGCCGTGGTGGGGCTGTATGCCTGGAACAACGGCACCTTGCAACTCTGGCCCGGCCTGAGCCTGGACCCGCTGGTGCTGCTGCTGCCGGCCGTGCTGGCGGGTGGCCTGGGCTTGCGGCTACGCGCCCCCAGCTACGCCGGCGTGCTGCCCTATGCCCGCGGCGCGGCGCAGCTCTACCCGTTAGTGGTGATGGGTGCGGCCGGGGCATTGGGCTACGCGTTTGCCACGGCCAATACGCCGCTGCTGGTGGCGGCCCGCAGCTTCACGGGGCTGGCGCTGGCGCTGGTGGGCGGGGCTTTTTTGCTCTATATATTCATTAATTTTTCGCCGCTTATCCGGCAGCGGCTGCGGGTATACCGGGTAGTGTTTGAGCCGCGCCGGCTGCCGTTTTACACCGTTTATATTCTGGCAGTGGGTGGCTTGCTGATGGTGCAGGCGCGGCTGGATTTTCCGTTGCCCGACCAGGTGCGGGCCGGCCAGTACAATTACCTCGGCGACCTCACCCGCCAGCAGAGCGAGGCCGCGCCCGATGACCTGGCCCTGGCCGGCCTGGCCGAGCGCTACTACGCCGAGAGTGGCGACGTGCTCTACCGGGCCAACGTACACGCGCAGTTTGGCCGGGCGGCCCTCTACCGCTTCCGGCAGCAGCGCCAAAACGAGATAAATGCCCTGCGCCGCGCCTTGGTGCGCGGTCCGAATGAGAAGATTTTCCTGCGCCTGGCCACGCTCTACAATGCGCCCGACGACCTGTTTGATGGTCTGGATATTCTCCGCAGTGGCCTGAAGGCCCAGCCGCGCAGTGCCGCCCTGGCCGGCGACCTGGCCCAGCTATTCACCCAAACCTCGCTCACCGATTCGGTGGCCCATTACCTGGATAAGGCGGAGCAGCTGGCCCCGGGCAACTACGCCAGCCGGACCAATCAACTGGGCTTCCTGCTGAGCCAGAACCTGCTGGCCGAAGCCCAAAAGCTAACTGCTAAAGCTCCCCTGAAAACCGACGAGCCCGGCGTGGTGAGCAACCATATGCTCCTGCAGTTGCAGGCCGCGCCGCTGCCCGGCGCTACGCCCAGTATGCCAGCCGTGGCGGCGCTGCAACTGGACGCGGCCAGTTTTGCCCAGCTCTACCACGGCGTATTGCTGGCGGTGGCCCGCTACCCCCAACAGCTCACGCCTGCTCTCCTCACGCGCCTGAGCCAGCTCGGCAACGAGCCTGCCAATGCTGATTACTACGAGCAGCTGCTGTTTCTGCAGGCGCTGGCCCGCCACACGCTGGGCCAGGAAGTGGCGGCCCGCCAGTTGCTGGTGCCGCTGGCCAGTGGCACTTCGGGCACGGCCGCCTACTATCAGCAGCTGCTGGGCATGTGGCAGATACAGCAAGGGCAGTATGCCGCTGCCGCCGACCAACTGGTCTTCGCGGCGGCGCACGGCGCGCCGCAGGCCCCCGAAATGCAGGCGTATGCATTGGTCTTAAGCGGCCAGACTGATTCGGCGCGAGCGGTTGCGGCGCGGCTGCTGGCTTCTGCCGACTTGGGACAGCGCGAGCAGGGCCGGCGGGTGCAGCATCAGCTGGCCGTCGGTTCGCTGGTAGCCACCACTTCCCCGGTTGGGCGCATCGGGGCCGACTGGCTGGCTCAGGCCCGGCAGGCTGAGCAGCAGAACAACGCGGCGGCCGCTACCAAAAGCTACCAGCGCATTGTGCGCGAAGCTCCGTTCAATGAGGCCGCAATTGCGACGGCGGCGGCGTTCTACACGCGCCGCCGCAACTTTCCTGCGGCCTACGAAGCCCTGCGGGCGGGGCTCGACGAAAACCCTCGCTCCTCCGGTCTGTTGAGTGCCTACGTGCTGGCGGCTGCCGATGCGGGCCTCACCGAGTACGCCGTCGAAGCCCTGGCGCAGCTGCGCCGGCAGCTTCCCGCGGCGGCTTATGCTACTTTAGCAGCCGATTACGCCGCCCACCAGGCAGCCCGGGCGGCCGCGTCGGCATCTTTCTCCGAGGCTCCGGCCCCTTCTCCTCTGCAATAAGTCCCCCTACGCCATGAGCTCAAACGTTATTGAAACCACCGACATCGCCAAAACCTACGTCATGGGTGCGGAGGTGATTCACGCCCTGCGCTCGGTGAGCATCCAGATTGCGCGTGGCGAATACGTGGCCTTTATGGGCCCGTCGGGCTCGGGCAAATCCACGCTAATGAATATCGTGGGCTGCCTCGATACGCCCAGCAGCGGCCAATACATCCTCAATGGCCAGGACGTGAGCCGCATGAGCGACAACGAGCTGGCCGAAGTGCGGAACAAGGAAATCGGCTTCGTTTTCCAGAGCTTCAACCTGCTGCCCCGGGCCAGCGCTTTGGATAACGTGGCCCTGCCGCTCATCTACGCCGGCCTCAACAAGCGCGACCGCACCGAGCGCGCCGTGGAGTCGCTGCGCTCGGTGGGCCTGGCCGACCGCGCCCATCACCGCCCCAACGAGCTCAGCGGGGGCCAGCGCCAGCGCGTGGCCATTGCCCGGGCCCTCGTGAACAACCCCAGCGTGTTGCTGGCCGATGAACCCACCGGTGCTCTGGACTCCAAAACCAGCCACGAAATCATGGACCTGTTCGAGGCGCTGCATTCTAAAGGCAACACCATCATTATGGTGACGCACGAAGAAGATATTGCCCGCTACGCCCACCGCATTGTGCGCCTGCGCGACGGCCTGGTGGAGTCCGATGAGCGAAATGCTCAGGTTACCACGCACGCCGTTGCGGCCCACTAATCTGAACAACTAGCGGCTGTTTTGGTAGAGAGAGCAACTACTGTTCAACGAATCTGAAAGATGAAGATTTACACCAAAACCGGCGATAAAGGCCTTACCTCGCTAATTGGCGGCACGCGGGTGCCGAAAAGCAGCCTGCGCATTGAGTGCTACGGCACCGTGGACGAGCTGAATTCCCACATTGGCCTGGTGCGCGACCAGGATATCAACGCCACCCGCCGGCCGCTGCTCAAGGAAATCCAGGACCGGCTGTTCACCATCGGCTCGGCGCTGGCGGCCGACCCGGACAAGTCGAAAATGAAGCTACCCGACCTGCACGCCGAAGACGTAACGCTGCTGGAAGACGAAATGGACCGCCTGAACGCCGACCTGCCGGAGCTGCGCGCCTTCATTCTGCCGGGCGGGCACCCTGCCGTGAGCCACACGCACGTGGCCCGCTGCGTGTGCCGCCGCGCCGAGCGGCTGACCATCCACCTGGGCGAAGAGTCCTTCGTGGCCGAATTGGTCGTAGTGTATCTGAACCGCTTATCCGACTTCCTTTTCGTGCTGAGCCGCGCCATGGCCCACGAGCTGGGCGTGGAAGAAGTGACCTGGAAGGCACGACTTTAAGCCTGATTGGGTTATCGGGAATATGATAAAACGTCATGCTGAGCGCAGCCGAAGCATCTCTACCGTGCAAGCGAATAATTACTACCACACGCGAGATGCTTCGGCTGCGCTCAGCATGACGTTCTTGTTTTTTTAAAATACTTTTTACCCACACTGCTCTCATCCTCCGTACTCGGAAAATCCCACCCACGCGTACCCGAAACCGATACCCTATGATAGACCTGCTCCCCATTCGCACGCAGCGCACCACGGACTCCCGCCTGGATACGCTCGATGCCGACCACCTCGAATTCGGCAAGCTGTTTTCCGACCATATGTTTGTCGTGGACTTCCACGATGGCGAATGGCAGGACGCGCAGATTGTGCCCTACGGCGATATGACTGTGAGCCCCGCCAACTCGGCGCTGCACTACGGGCAGGCCATTTTTGAGGGTATGAAGGCTTACCCGCAGGCTGATGGCGGCGTGGCCCTGTTCCGGCCGCTCGACAACTGGGCCCGCTTCAACACCTCGGCCGAGCGCATGTGCATGCCCCCCATCCCCGAGGAGCTGTTTATGCAGGGCCTGCGCGAGCTGATTCGCCTCGACTCGGGTTGGGTGCCCACCGGGCCCGGTGGCGCGCTCTACATCCGGCCGTTCATGTTTGCTACCGATGGCTTTATCGGCGTGCGGCCTTCGGAGTCGTATCGCCTCATGATTTTCACCTGCCCCGTGGGCCTGTACTACAACAAGCCCCTGCGCGTGCGTTTCGAGCAGAAGTACGCGCGCTCGGTCGAGGGTGGCGCGGGCTTTGCCAAGAACGCCGGCAACTATGGCGCGGCCATGTACCCCACCAAGCTGGCCCAGCAGGAAGGCTACAACCAGCTCATCTGGACCGATGCCTCGGAGCACCGCTTCGTGGAGGAGTCGGGCACGATGAACGCCATTTTCGTGATTGACGGCCGCGTGGTAACGCCGGCGCTGAGCACGTCCATCCTCGATGGGGTGACGCGCCGCAGCGTGCTGGCCCTGGCCCGCGACATGGGCCTGACCGTGGAAGAGCGCAAAGTGAGCAGCGTGGAAGTGATGGAAGCCCTGGCCGCCGGCAAGCTCGAAGAAGCCTTCGGGGCCGGCACCGCCGCCACCATCGCGCCCATCTGCACCATCGGCTACGAAGGCCACGACTACGACCTGCCCGTGGTGGGCCCCAACGCCTTCTCGAAGCGCGTAGGGGCCGCCCTCGACGCCATTCGGAGCGGCGAAGGTGCCGACGTGCACAACTGGATGGTGCAAGTGTAGGGATAAAAGCAAACAGACCGTCATGTCGAGCGCAGCCGAGACATCTCGCTCGGAGTAGTAACTCAATCGTTTAACGACGCACGCGAGATGTCTCGGCTGCGCTCGACATGACGTTTTAGCGTGAAATCAGAAAAAGCCGCTTCACTCCGAAGCGGCTTTTCTTTTTTGCCCCACCTTTGCACCGCCAAGCGAATGTCGCCCCGCCGATTCATTCACCCATTCGCTCATTCACTCATTCACCCATTGCAGTAATGTCCGTTTCCCTGAAAACCGTTACCCTCAACGACACGCACCGCCAGCTGGGTGCCAAAATGGTGCCTTTCGCCGGCTACGACATGCCGGTGCGCTACTCTTCCGACCTCGATGAGCACCACACCGTGCGCCGGGCGGTGGGTATTTTCGACGTGTCGCACATGGGCGAATTCCGGCTGCGTGGCCCCCAGGCCCTCGACCTGATTCAGCGCGTGACCAGCAACGACGCCAGCAAGCTCGCCGATGGCAAAGCCCAGTATTCCTGCCTGCCCAATCACGACGGCGGCATCGTGGATGACCTGCTGGTGTATAAGCTGGCTGATGAGGATTACCTGCTGGTTGTCAATGCTTCCAATATTGAGAAGGACTGGAACTGGATTCGGCAGCACAACACGCAGGGCGTGGAAATGGAGGATATTTCGGACCGCACCAGCCTGTTTGCCGTGCAGGGCCCCAAGGCCATTGCCGCCCTCCAGCAGCTCACGGATGTGGACCTAAGCAGCATTCCGTACTACTCCTTCGTGCAGGGCAGCTTTGCCGGCGCGCCCGATGTAATCATCTCGGCCACCGGCTACACCGGCGCGGGCGGCTTCGAGCTCTACGTGCCCAATGAAAGCGCCGCCCTGGTCTGGGATAAGGTGATGACGGCCGGCCAGGCCTACGGCATCAAACCCATCGGCCTGGGCGCGCGCGACACCCTGCGCCTCGAAATGGGCTACTGCCTCTACGGCAACGATATTGACGACGCTACTTCGCCACTGGAAGCCGGCCTGGGCTGGATTACCAAGTTCACCAAGGACTTCACCAACTCCGCCAATATCAAAAAGCAGAAGGAAGCCGGTGTGAGCAAAAAGCTGGTGGCCTTCGTAATGGACGGTACCGGCATCCCACGCGGCCACTACGAATTGATGGACGCCGACGGCCAGAAAATCGGCGACGTGACCAGCGGCACGCAGTCGCCCTCGCTCAGCAAAGGCATTGGCATGGGCTACGTGAAAACGGAGTTTGCCGCCCCCGGCACCCAGATTTTCGTGCAGATTCGGGGCAAGAACCTGCCTGCCACCGTGAGCAAGCTGCCGCTCACCAAAGGCACGGAGGAATAGACTGATAACGGTCAGTGATTAACGGTTAGTTGTTGGTCACTGACCACTAACCGTTAATCATTAACCACTGAAAAGTGCCCAAACTAGATATTTGCTTCTCGCCCGAGCTGCTGCCGCTGTACGACCTGAGCGGCAAGGTGGCCGTAATCGTGGATATTCTGCGGGCATCCAGCACCATCGTCACGGCGCTGGGGGAGGGGATAACCCACGTTTTCCCGGTGGCTTCGCTGGAAGAATGCACCGCCTACGGCCAGGAGCACGGCTGCCTGACCGCCGCCGAGCGCGACGGCCTGCCCGCGCCGGGCTTCGACCTGGGCAATTCGCCTTTTGGCTTTCTGGATGCGGCGCGGCCGATGCGGGGCCGCGCCCTCACCATCAGCACGACCAACGGCACGGCGGCGTTGCGTCGTTCGCTGGCGGCCGAGGCCGTGGTGGTCGGCGCGTTTCTGAATCTGGCTGCCGTGGCCGATTTTGCCAGGCAGCAGCAGCGCGATGTGCTGGTAGTGTGTGCCGGCTGGAAAGGCCAGTTCTGCCTCGAAGACACCGTATTCGGCGGTGCGCTGGCTGCGCGCCTGGCTCCGGATTTCGACGTGCGCGGCTCCGATGCTACGCTGGCGGCGCTGCATCTGTGGCGGCAAGGGCAGGCTGACTTGTCGGCCTACCTGCTGCAATCAGCCCACGTGCGCCGACTCAATTCATTGGAAGCCAGCCAGGATTTTGAGTTCTGCCTGCGGATTGATGCCTACGCCAATGTGCTGCCCGTGTGGGAGAATGACCGGCTGGTTGACGCTGCGCTTAATTAGGAATGAGCAACGAAAGAACGTCATGCTGAGCCTGCCGAAGCATCTCTACCTCAATAGTAAATCAATTACTCGCGCGGTAGAGATGCTTCGGCTCCGCTCAGCATGACGTTTTTTCGTTGCTCATCTTAGTTTCTCATTATCCTGATGCCGCTGGCTGTCGCGCTGAGTCTTTTTGGCCAGGTTGCGGGTCATGGCCTCGGTGAGATTGACGCCGGTTTGGTTGGCCAGGCAAATGACGACGAACAGCACGTCGGCCAGCTCGTCGGCCAGCTCCCGGCCTTTGTCGGACTCTTTGAACGACTGTTCGCCGTATTGCCGGGAGATGAGCCGGGCCACTTCGCCTACCTCTTCGGTGAGAATGGCCATGTTGGTCAACTCATTAAAATAGCGCACGCCGGTGGTGGTTATCCAGGTATCGACGGTTTTCTGGGCTTCTTCGATGGTCATGTTGGTCGAAATAAGATGGTATGGAAATGCCGGGTTCAGGCCGGCGAATCAAGTACGATGGTCACCGGGCCGTCATTGACCAGGCTCACCTGCATGTCGGCCCCGAAAATACCGGTGGGCACGGGCTGGCCCAATTCGGCGGTCACCATGGCCACGAATTGCTGATACAGCGGCTCGGCCACGGGCGGCGGGGCCGCGCCGATGTAGCTGGGGCGGTTGCCCTTGCGGGCATCGGCCAGTAGCGTGAACTGGCTCACCACCAGAATCTGGCCGCCGGTATCCTGCACGCTGCGGTTCATCTGGCCGTTGTCGTCGCCGAAAATGCGCAGCTGCACCAGCTTGCGGCACATCCAGGTGAGGGCGGTGGTGGTATCGGTGGGCGCAAAGCCGGCCAGCACCAGCAGTCCGGGGCCAATCTGGCCCGTAATCTGGCCCTCGACGGTGACCTGGGCTTCGCGAACGCGCTGAATAACAAGACGCATAAAGAGCAAATGGGAGGAGGATAAACGGGGGAAAATCTTAAACTGGCCGTGCCGAACTTTGCGTTTGCCAGCTCCCAGCCAATCCATGCCTTTTTCTGACGCCACAAAGAACGAATATCCTGCTGTGAACCGATTGCCGTGGCTGGTGGGAGCGTTGCTGGTAGTGGCCGGGCTGCGGCTGTGGCGCCTCGCCGAAGCTGGCCCGCCCGACTACGACTCGGCGCACAACTGGCAGATAGTGCAGGCGTTGGCGCGGGGCGATTTCAGCCAGCTGTTTCACCACGGCAGCCCGGGGTTTTATGTGCTGTACGCGCCCGTGGGCTTGCTCACGCGCAGCTTTTTGGCGTTCCAAACCATTAATGCCCTGCTGGGAGTGGCCGGGCTGGGGCTGTTTGCGGCCTGGGTAGCTCGCCGGGCCGCGCTGACCGGACTGGAAACGGCGGGCCTAGTGCTACTAGCCGGTACCGGGCTGCTGCTCACGTTTTCGGGCCGCGATTTTACGATGGCCTCGCTCAATCTGGTGGTGTATGCCGGGCTGCTGCGGAGCCATTTTGCGCGGCTGCACCGCCCCACGCCGCACGCCTGGCTGCGGGTGGTGGGCTGGCTGGCGGCGGGTCTGTGCCTCGACTACAAATTCCTGTTCACCCTGCCAATCTTAGTTGTGCTGGAGGTGTGGCAAGCCGATGGCTTGTGGCGGCGGGTGTGGGGCCGGGCGCTGCTGCTGCTGGCGCTGCCCTACATCGCATTCGGGGTGGTGGGGGTGGCGGCGGGGCAGCCGTGGTATCGGTGGCTGGGGTTTTATGTGCGCACGGTGTTTCCCAGGGCGGCCAACGTGGCGGGCCGCCAAAGCACGCTGCACCTCGATTTGGGCTATTATTTCCGGTACCTCACCCAGTTCGAGTCGCCGCTGCTGCTGGCGGGGCTGGCGGGGGCTGTCTGGCTGGTGTGGCGGCAGTGGCCCGGCTGGCGCATGGCACGCGCCCAGCCACTGCCGCTGACGTGGTACCTGCTGGTGTGGGCCGGCTGCCTGCTGGCGGGCATGTCGCTGCTGATTAAAGCGCCGCGCGGGCTGCTGTTTGCCTATTTGCCACTGGCGGCGCTGGCCGTGCTCAGCGGGCGGCGCCTGCTGCCGGGCTGGGCGCTGGCGGCTGCGCTGCTGGCGGCTGGCGGGGTGAATGTCTTTCGCATTCAGCAAGCCATATACGCGCCGCTGCCCACCCAATACCCGCAGGTGGCCGCCTGGCTGCGGCAGCACGGCGCTACCAAAATAGCCAGCACGGTAGGGCAGGGCCTCGCGCCGTACCTGTCTAAAAACCAAACCCTAGTCGTCATCACCGATGAGCGGCAACTGGCTGGCCTGCGCGCCCAGGGCTACCAGTACGTGCTGCTCGACGGCTACTGGCGGGTGGCGGGCGTGGCTCGGTTCGACTCGCTGCGGCGACAGCCATCCGTGGCCGCCTGGTCCGCCCCGCAGCTGCACCAGCCGCTGCTGTTTCTGGAGCATTCCGAATTTACCGGCCTGAGCTACGATGCCACGCTGGCGGCCAGTCGAGCCGCTGCGGCCGATAGCCTGCCGTTGCGCCTGTACCGGCTACGCTAAGCGTGCGGCGGGTACAATTGCTCAAGTTGGCTGCTACATTTCCTGATGGCCGCCAACGCAAAAGCCCCCGTAGCGGCCTACTATCGGATAGTAGGGCCACTGCGGGGGCTTTGAAGGCAAGGTTGAACTATTGCGCCGTGCTGGGCAGGCTGTTGACGTCGATGGTCGGAATGCTGGAGCGGTAGGCTCTGTTGAGCGCCGCAATAAAAACGTTGGCCAGCAAGGCGTTGCCTCGGGGCGTCAGGGAAACGTAGTCCAGCGAGAAGACGTTGCCGCCCACGGGTTCGATGGAGTAGTTCACGCCGGCCACTGAAATCCCCTTGGCTACCTGGCTGAACAGAAAGTCGTCCAGGTTCAACGTGCTGGCTTTTTTCGCAGGCGTGATGATGGGTAGCTTATACACGGTGCTGGCGAGGGTTCCCAACGTGGTATTATAGCTATCCACAATGGCTTTGGCAAAGCTCAACTCCCGCGAATCCAGCACATCCTCATCCCGTAGGGGGTTGCGAATGTCGCGGCCGTAGGGCAGCATCAGGATAGTGGTTCCCACCTGCACGGGCGTGCGCTGGCCGATACGCACCAGGGCCGTAGCCAGCACATAATCATCATCGGTAATGCGCTGCGCCGGGCCTGGGGTTTGGCCCGGAGAAACAGGTTCCGTAATGTAAATATTGGCCGTATCGCCGAACGCGAGCCGCAGCCGCGCTTTCAGGGCTTCGCCCTTCCCCAGCCGCAGGATGGGGAGTGAAGTCAGGGCCGGGAGAGTGGCAATAATACCCCGCTGCCCGTTGGCCGTGAGGCGGTCCAGAATTTTTTTGGAATTCTGGGTCAGGCTGGTCAGCAGGAGCGAGCGGTTGGGTAGCCTTGGGTCGTCGAGGCCCCCGCACTGCCCGCCGCTGCGCACGAAGGGCAGCAGGTCATCGAGCCCCTGGAAATAGGTGAAGAACGTGGACGAAGGCGCGGCCGCCGCCACCACCTGCAGGTACGAGCGGGAATCGCCGGCTGGCAGCAGGCGCTCGAAGTAGGGATTGAACGCCGCGCCGGGCGTGGCCGAAGCTTCATTACCCAACCCAGTGGTTTCAAGCTGAGAAAGAAGCAGGCCGGGCACGCCCAGGTTCTGGGGCAGGGCGCTGGCCGTGGCGCTGCGCGTGAGCAGGCGCACGGTGTCGGCACCACCACAGGCGGCGGGGTTGATGACCTGGCGCCGCACGGCCTGGCCGGCCACGCGGCGGCTGCGGGCAAAGCCAGCCGGGGTAAAGTCAACCAGAGCGGTGTAGCCCGAGCCGCTGCCGGTTTCCAGCAGCGGCTGCGAGAACACGGCCTCGGGCGAAGCCAGGCGAAGCTGCCGGGCCAGCAGGTTCGGGAACGAGTACTCCTGACTGGCGCGGGTGAGGCCGCCGGCGCTCAAGCCGGCCGTGTAGCTGTCGCCCACGGCCAGGTAGCGGCTCACGTCGAGGCTCACGGTGGGGGCGGGCGCATCCTGGCTGGGGGCGCAGGCATTCAGCAGCACGGCAGTGGCTACCACACCGGCACGGCTCCACGAGTTCAGGTAAAAAATCTTCATCGTAAAAAATGAAATCTGTGCGGTAAGAGGATTGAGTAAAAGGCCGCAGCAGCGAAATCCGGAGGCTTAAGTCCGCTTTCTCACTGCCGCCACCGCTCTACTAAAAAGCCAGCGAGACGCCCACCGAAGCGGTGTTGGTGGCCGTGCGGTAAGTGCCGCTGATGTTGGCCACGTTCGCGTTGGTTTGGGTGGCGCGGGCCGTGCGCAGCTGGCCGTACTCGAAGGCATAGCCGGCTTCGAGGGCGATGAGCGACGTGAGCTGATAGCTCAGGCCGGCCGAGGCCCCAAGGCGGTTGGCGTCGATAAACTCGGGGTTGATGTACTCGTCGCGGATGGGCGTTTCGTCGTAGCGCAGGCCGCCCAGCACGGTCAGCTTATCGCTCACCCGGTAGTCGGCTCCCACCCGGAACTGGAGGGCGTCTTCGTAGCGGCGCGACGTATTGATTTTGCGGGCCGGGGCCGCGCCGCTGGCGGCCACGTCGAGCCGGAGCGAATCGAGGGTGCTCCAGCCGCTCAGGGTGAAGTCAAACGTGATGAGCAGCTTCGGCGTGATGCGGTCGGCGATGCCCACTGAGAGCGTGCTGGGCAGGTTAAACTCCGTGTTGACCGCAGCGGAGGCCGGGTTCAGGGCCGCGTCGCGGGCCGGCACGCCGACATTGGTGAAGGTGCCGTTATCCATTTTCAGCTTCACCCCGCTGCGGTAGCTGATGCCGAAGGCCAGGTTGTCGCCGGTGCGGCCATACAGGCCCAGGTTCACGCCCAGGCCCGAACCGCTGCTGCTGAGCTGCGCCTGCGCGGCGGGGTCGTCGTACTGGCCCAGGGCGCGGTTCTGGGTGTATTTGCCAAACGCGTATACGAAGCCCACGCCGGCGCTGAAGTTGTCGTTTAGCTTGATGCCGGCGGTAGGCTGCACGAACACGGTGCTGAGCTGGCTTTCCTGAATCACGGCGCGGCCTTCCCAGTTGCCGGGCCACTTGGTGTGGTAGCCGTAGGGCGTGGTCACGGCCAGGCCCACGCTCACGCGCTTGCCGACGCCGCGGGTAGCGTAGAAGTAGCCGCCGGGCTGAATGGCCAGCTCCTGGTCGGTGCGCTGGTAGGTGTCCTGGCCGATAAACGAGGCCCGCCGAACCTGGCCCATGCCGCCAAAGCTGAGGCGCGTGAGCGAGTCGCCCCACTGGGCCAGCAGGCCGGGGTTGGTACTCAGGCCGGCAATGCTGTTGATGTAGGCGGTGCTGGCTCCACCCAGGCCCAGCACCCGCGCCCCCTGCGGGCCGGTGTCGAATCCGCTGGCCGCAGCCGTCAATCCACAGAAGACAGGAATCAGAAAAAGAAGAGGTTGGCGCATACGGGCGGTTTTGCGGAAAAAGTAGCAGACAAAAGTACACAGCCGGCGGGTAGCGGCGCGGGCCCATAAGCGGGAGAAGAAGTCAACGGTGCATTTTAGGCTGTGTGAGGGCTTAAAGCTGCTTTAAGTAGTTAAGGATAAATAATCGACACGAATTTGAACGTCATGCTGAGCGCAGCCGAAGCATCTCGCGTGTAGCAGTAAACCAATCGATTGAGTTACTACCACACGCGAGATGCTTCGACTTCGCTCAGCATGACGTGCTTTTTTTAGTGACGATTATTTAGGCACTACTACTTATTAAATAGTAGCCTGTGGCAAGTCTGTAAAATAGAGTTGGTCAGCGCTTCACGCCCAGGCTATCGAGCCGGTGCTGGTAGCGGCGGGCGTTGCGCTTGTGCTGGGCGTAAGTTTCGGCGAAGTCGGAAAAGCCGCTGCCATCGGGCCGGGCGCAGAAAAACAGGTTTTTGTTGTGGGCCGGTTTGAGTACGGCCAGCAGCGAGCCGGGCAGGGGTGTAGTGATGGGGCCGGGCGGCAGGCCCTTGTGGCGGTAGGTGTTGTAGGGCGAATCCACTTTTTTGTCCACGTTCAGCACGCGTTTGCGGGTGCCCAGGCCGTGCAGGGGCCAGAGCAGGGTAGGGTCGGCTTGCAGGGGCTGGCCGTTGCGCAGGCGGTTGAGGTACACGGCAGCGATGAGCGGCTTGTCGGTGGGCTGAGCAGTTTCGCGCTGCACGATGCTGGCCAGTACGCTCACCTGGGTGCGGGTCATCCGGAGCGAATCGGCCCGGGCCTGCCGCTCCGGCGTCCAGAACCGGCGGTAGCGGGCGGCCACCGAATCCAGCAAAGCCGGGGCGCTGGTGTTCCACAGCAGCCGGTACTGGCCGGGGATGAACAGCGTGCGGATAGTGCAGGTATCGAGCCGATAGCGGCTTTGCAACCCGGCATTGTCACCGAGCAGCAGCTCCAGCTTGAAGGAATCGGTTTCCAATTGCCGGCTCACCTGGCGCGGCAGCCGGTCGAGGTAATGAAACGGCTTCAGCTCGAACCGCACGGTGTCCTGCCGCCCGAATAGCAGCATTTTGACCAAATCGATATTGCCCATCGCCGGGTCGAGCCGGTAGCGGCCGGGCTTTACGTGGGCCGGGTAGTCGTGGTGTTCGGCCACCCAACGGAACGTGGCGGGCTCCCGCAGCAGCTGGTATTTCTGCAGCGAGTCGAGCACCGCCGCGTAGCCCGTGCCGGTACGGATGTAGAGGTAGGCCGGGCCTTCGGCAAAGGTTGTGACGTTGGGGCGGTAGGCGATGCGCCATACGGCATAGCTGCCCGCTGCAAAAAGCGCCAGCAGCAGCAGGAAGTAGGGAAGCAGACGGCGGATGGGCTTGGGCAAAAGAGTTGAAGCGGCTGGAAGAGTAAAGTTAGGACGACGTGGGCGAGTTGCCCGGCATCACGTTCCTGATGATTTCTTCAAATTCCTGAACAGCTTCGATTCAACTACCTTCGAACGTGAAAAGCTCGGAACTACACCGCAAATTGCTGAAGGATGGCTGGTATAAAATTGCCCAGACGGGCAGCCACATCAAAATGGCGCATCCCACCAGGAAAGCTCTCACCCGCAGCGGCTACCTGGAGTTTCCGCTGCACGGCAGCGCCGAAGTCGGCAAAGGACTTGCCGCGCTACTCCTGAAGCAGGCGGGGCTGAAGTAACGCCGCTTGGGCAGCACCTTGCAAAGGCGACGGAACCCCGCCCGGCTCTGGTAGTGTTGGTAGTAGATTCACTACCTTTAATGGGCAAAGATTCACGGCCGGCGCACTGCGTCACCTCACAAACTCACCAGCACCACCACGCAATGAAGAAGTACGAAATGATTGTGGAGCGCACCGCCACGGGGTACAGCGCCTACAACGAAGCCGAAGGAGCCTACACGGTGGGCGGCAACTTCGAGGAGCTAAAAGCCAACATGGTGGAAGTGCTGAACCTGGCTCTTAGCGACACGGGCCGCACCGTGGGCATAGCGGACGTGAAAATCACCTATGACTTGAAATCGTTTTTCGATGCCTACAAAGTCATCAACGCCGCCGCGCTGGCCAAGCGCCTGGGCATGACCCAAAGCCTGCTCAGCCAATACGTTTCCGGCAACAAAAAGCCCAGCCCCACCCAGACGCAGCGGATTTTGGAAGGCGTGCGCGCCGTGGGGCGCGAGCTGGCGGAGATGGACTTTGCGTTTTGATTCTCCTTGCCGCTTCGAGCCCGGCGAGCGCAAGCGCGTACATTAGTGGCGCTCAACGGCTAGCGCATTATGTATAGCGGCAATAGGTGGATTAATTGGAAGCTGGATGATTCAGCGGTGCGGGAAGCGTCACTTGGTAAGTTGAAATAATTTGGTATAAAAATGAGCACTGGTAAACAATCGCAAAATGACCACTACGGCAAAATGGCAGCGATTTACTTCCTGTTCTTACTTGCAATTGTAGCACTTGGGATAGCATCATTCAGCATCTACGATAGACGGCGCATTCGGCAAATAGGAATTTCTGAGATAGGTACTGTTTACAAAATAGAACATATAACTAATACAGATACAGATGTATTGGTGTTCAATGTGAAATTTGCTTATGCAGGTTATGACTACAATATTCATAACGATAATATGACGATTGATAATAGATATCGACTGCATGAGAAATTAAAAGTGATGTTTCTTAAAGATTTTCCTGAAAAAGCAATTATCGATGACCCTAGAGAAAATGGTGTTCCCGGTCATGCCATTTTCTTAATTATTGGATTCGCATTGTTGGCATTTGCTATTTATCTGATGAGAGCAGAAAATAAATTGGCTGTTCAAATCAGGTAACTAAAATTCCAAATATCCCTCCCCATTCCCGGCCCTGCGTAGGACGACATATATGGCCCTGCGACCGGCGACCGGGTGCGCCTCGGCGATACCGACCTGCTGATTCAGGTAGAAAAAGACTACTGCGTGTACGGCGAGGAATACAAGTTCGACGGCGGTAAGTGCTGCGCGACGGCATGGGCCAGACCGCTGGCATAGGGCCGGCCGACGCGCTGGATTTGTTGATTACTGACGCGCTGGTGGTTGACTGCAACGGTATTTACAAAGCCGGCAACCTGCAAACCATCGAGTCGATTTCTAACCCGTTATTTTTAACCGAAGCATAGCCGGTGTCCCCTTTTTTGGTAGGGGAGAGCCGTGCGGGGTAGAGGTCAGGCGAGAGACTACCCTGCCACCAGCTCCGCCACGGCTGCCTCAAAGGCCGCCTTTTCGGCCAGCCGCACAATTTCCGTGGGGGCCGCCGCGCGCGACTCACAATCCGGAATAGCACACCGCTCGCAGGTTTCGTTCACGATGCGGAAGGGCAGGGCCGGGTCGTCCAGGAAGCGGACGTGCGCCTTCAGGTTATCGTCGCAGCGCAGGCCCACGGTCACGCTCAGGGCGGGCTGGGTGGGGGTGCCGGCGCGGGCCAGCGTGAAGCAGAGGTACTCGTCGTCGGTGCCGAAGTAGCGGGATTTCTGGGCTCCGGCTACCGTCACGGGGGCGGCGGCGGTGTCGGGCACGGGCAGGGCGCGGGCCTCGTCCAGCAGGCGCAGGCTCACCCAGCGGCGGCAGTAGTGCTCGTTCAGCTCGTTGCCGTGGGGGTTGTGCAGGCGGGCCAGGTGCAGCTCTTTGGTCAGCTCGTAGGGGGCCAGTGAATTGGTCTGGTCGAAGCGCAGGAAGAACAGGCTTTGCAGCCCGAAATGGCGCGGCAGCAGCGTCGTGAGGCGCTGCATAAACATCTCGGGGCTCACGTCATACTGCGTCATCAGGTTCAGCAGCAGCTCCGGCTGCCACTTTTTGGCCCCGAAAAACTTCTTCACGTCGCGCAACAGGCTCTCTTCCTCCATCAATAGCGCCCCGGCAAAGTAGGAGGCCTTAAAGTTATTGAGCACCTCATCAAACGAGCTGACCTGCAGGCTGCTGTTCACGTAGGGCCGCTCCGTCAGCTTGAGGTAGTTGAAGGCTACCTCACGGCCCAGCACGAAGGCCTGCTGGCCCCGGCTCAGGCCCGGCCGCAGCAACAGCCGCCGGGTTTTGGGCTGAAACACGCTTCGCAGCCGCGCCTGGGTGGCCACCGCGTGCCGGCCCAGCGTCTCACGGTCGAGGGTATAGCCGTATTCCTGGGTCAGTACGCGCTCCAGCTGGCCGAGGTCGAACGGGGCGGCGGTGCTGAGCTGGTGGCTGCCCACGAAGGCGCGCACATCCTGCTCCAACTCCTCGAAGTAGTTGTCGTGCATCTCCTGAAACGAGCGCAGCGCGGCCAGAAACAGGTGCTCCTGACGCATCTCGTAGTTGCGCGCAATCTCGAAAATGGTGCTGATGAAGGCATTCATCTTGGCCGGCGCATTGGCAATCAGCTCGATGATGCGGGCCGGCTCCAGGCCGTACATCTCCAAGGGAAACTCCTTCAGCATCTTGGAGTTGAGCAGCTCGCCGATGGGCTCCAGCCGGCGCGGCAGCTCCAGCGAGGTGAGCTGGTCGTAGCGCACCTCCAACGCCTTGCTCAGGCTCAGAATCTTGTCGGCCTTGGGGTACTTCTTGCCCTTTTCAATCTCGTTCAGGTAGCTCACCGACACATCGCAGACCCGCGCCAGCTCGGCCGGACTAAGGGCGCGCTCCTGCCGTAGCTCGCGCAGCTTGAGGCCAAAAATGAGGCGAACGACTTGGCCGTGGTTCAGCATTGGGTGACGTGGAAAGGTGGGAATGTGAAAATGTGAAAAAATTCTAAAGTCAGAACAGCAACAGCTTCCCGGCATAAAAAGCCATTGCGAGCCGCAGGAGTGCGGTTTTGATACGTTGCGTAAGCAGTAACAAAGGTAGGGATGAAAGCAAATTTTATATTTTTAGCGAATATTCGCTGGAAAATTAAATTCGCTTAACTATGTTTGTATCAGTTGCACCGCCAGAGTCGCGGGACGATGGCCGAAGAGAGTCATTTTCCCATTCCCACATTTCCACATTTAAAAAAATGACTTTCACCGACACCGCTCCCGCCCCCACGCCCAAGTACCTCACTCCCGAGCGGGTGAAAGTTCTCGGCACCTACTCGCCCGAATACGCCGAAATCCTCACGCCCTCAGCCCTGGCCTTCGTGGCCGAGCTGCACCGCCGCTTCGACCAGACCCGCGAGGCGCTGCTGGGCCGCAGGACCGAGCGGCAGGCCGATTTCGCGGCCGGCATCCTGCCCGATTTTCTCCCCGAAACCAAGCGCATCCGCGAGCAGGACTGGACGGTGGCCCCGCTACCCGAAGACCTGCTCGACCGCCGCGTGGAAATCACCGGCCCGGTGGAGCGTAAGATGATTATCAACGCGCTTAACTCCGGAGCCAGTGTATTTATGGCCGATTTGGAGGATTCCAACGCTCCGACCTGGGACAACGTCATTCAGGGCCAAATCAACCTGCGCGATGCCGTGCGCCGCACCATCTCGCTCAGCACGCCCACCAAGGAGTATAAGCTGAACGAGAAAACCGCCGTGCTCATGGTGCGCCCCCGCGGCTGGCATCTGGTGGAGAAGCACATTCTGGTCGATGGCGAGCCCATCAGCGCGTCGCTGCTCGATTTTGGCCTCTACTACTTTCACAATGCCCACGAGCTGTGCGCCCGGGGCTCGGCCCCGTACTTCTACCTGCCCAAGCTGGAAAGCCACCTCGAAGCACGCCTGTGGAACGACGTGTTCGGTTTCGCCCAATGGTCGCTGAAGCAGCCCAAGTGCGTTATCAAAGCCACGGTGCTGATTGAGACGCTGCCGGCCGCTTTCGAGCTGAATGAGATTCTCTACGAGCTGCGCGAGCACAGTGCCGGCCTCAACTGCGGGCGCTGGGACTATATTTTCAGCTACATCAAGCGGCTGGGGCTGAACCCCGACTTCCGGCTGCCCAACCGCGCCGAGGTCACGATGACAGTGCCCTTCATGGCCGCCTACTCGCAGCTGGTTATCCAGACCTGCCACCGCCGGGGCGTCCACGCCATCGGTGGCATGGCCGCCCAGATTCCCATCAAAAACGACCCCGCCGCCAACGACGCGGCCCTGGAAAAGGTCCGTCAGGACAAAATCCGCGAAGCCACCAACGGCCACGACGGTACCTGGGTGGCCCATCCCGGCCTTGTACCCGTGGCGCTGGAGGTATTCAACCGCCTCATGCCCGGCCCCAATCAAATCGAGAACAAGCGCCTCGACGTGCAGGTAAACGCCGCCGATTTGGTGCAGGCACCCGAAGGCCACATCACCGAAGACGGGTTGAAACTGAACATCGACGTGGCCATTCAGTACCTGGCCTCCTGGCTGGGCGGCAACGGCTGCGTGCCGATTTACAACCTGATGGAGGATGCCGCCACGGCCGAAATCAGCCGCGCCCAGGTGTGGCAGTGGCTGCACACGCCCGGCACCACGCTGGCCGACGGCCGCCCCGTGACTACGGAGCTGTACCGCTCGCTGGTGCCCGGCCAGCTCGATAAAATCAAAGCCCAGGTAGGGGAGGAGGCCTATTCAACCGGCCATTTCGTGCCAGCGGCCCGGCTTTTCGACAAGCTGGTGATGAGCGAGCAGTTCATCGAGTTTCTGACTGTGCCCGCCTACGAGCAGCTAGCGTAGCGCCGCCGCTGGCCGTAGTCTAATGGCGCCGCTGGCCGTAGTCTAAGCGCAGCGACGACTACGCGCCGGACGTAAAGCGAGTTTGTAACTCGCCGACGAAGAGCAGGTAAGCTCAGATTAGCATGGCCGCTCCGCGGCCGTGAGTTGCCAATTCACTTCACCCCCGGCCCGCAGTCGTCGCTACGGTTAAACTGCGGCCAGCGACGGGCCAGCGACGGCCAGTACCTCTTATCCCTGAGTCAAAAAAGCTGCTCTGAAAGCAGCCTGGTAATTCTTTGCCTTTTCCGAGTCGCATTCAACCCACCATTCAACCCCAATACCATGAAAACGCAACCCCAACGCGCCGCCGAAATCGCCCTGGACTGGGCCCACAACCCCCGCTGGATTGGTATTCAGCGCCCGTATTCGCCCGAGGATGTGGTGAAGCTGCAGGGCTCCATCCACATTGAGTACTCGCTGGCCCGCCAGGGTGCCGACCGACTCTGGGACTTGCTGCACACCCGCGAATACGTGGCCGGGCTGGGTGCCCTGACTGGTAACCAGGCGGTGCAGGAAGTGCAGGCCGGGCTGCTGGCCATCTACCTCAGCGGCTGGCAGGTGGCGGCCGATGCCAACGGCGCGGGCCACATGTACCCCGACCAAAGCCTGTACCCCGTGGACAGCGTGCCGGCCGTGGTGCGCCGCATCAACAACGCCCTGCTGCGGGCCGACCAGATTCAGCACCTCGACGGCCGGAGCGACGTGCATTACCTCGCACCCATCGTGGCCGACGCCGAGGCGGGTTTCGGGGGCAACCTGAATGCGTTTGAGCTGATGAAGATGATGATTGAGGCCGGGGCCGCCGGCGTGCATTTCGAAGACCAGCTGTCATCGGCCAAAAAGTGCGGCCACCTCGGCGGCAAAGTGCTGGTGCCCACCCAGGAAGCCATCAATAAGCTGGTGGCGGCCCGCCTGGCTGCCGACGTGCTGGGCGTGCCCACCCTGGTGGTGGCCCGCACCGACGCCGACGCCGCCGACCTGCTCACCGCCGATGTAGACCCGCGCGACCAGCCCTTCATTCTGCAGGAAGCCGAGCGCACCAACGAGGGCTTCTATCGCATCCGCTGCGGCATTGAGGCCGGCATTGCCCGCGGCCTGGCCTACGCGCCCTACGCCGACCTTCTCTGGATGGAAACCTCGCACCCCGACCTGGGCGAAGCCCGCAAGTTTGCCGAAGCCATTCACGCCAAGTTCCCCGGTAAGCTGCTGGCCTACAACTGTTCACCCTCGTTCAACTGGGCCTCCAGGCTGAGTGTGGAGCAGATGGAAACCTTCCGCGAAGAGCTGGCTGCCATGGGCTACAAGTTTCAGTTTATCACCCTGGCGGGCTTCCACGCCCTCAATACCAGCATGTTTGAGCTGGCCCAGGCCTACCGCCAGCGCGGCATGGCTGGCTACTCTGAGCTGCAGGAGCGCGAATTTGCCCTGGCTAAGGATGGCTACCAGGCCGTGAAGCACCAGTCCTTCGTGGGCACCGGCTACTTCGATGCCGTGCAGAACGTGGTGACCAGCAACCAGACTAGCACCGCCGCCCTGGTGGGCAGCACCGAGGAAGCCCAATTTTAAGAACCTGACGCAAAAAGAACGTCATGCTGAGCGCAGCCGAAGCATCTCGCTTGGGAAAGTAAATCAATCGTTTAGTCGAAAGAATTACTAACCCGAGCGAGATGCTTCGGCTGCGCTCAGCATGACGTTCCGGTTTGTCGGGTAGGCTTTTTAAAATGCGTCGGCAATCGACCCGTAGTCCTCACCGTGCTTCTCGGCTGAATCACGCAGCAGCTGCTGCTGCCAGGGGCGCAAAGCCCCTTCGGCACCTTGCTCAATGATTTCGGCGATGAGGCGATTGCTGAGCACCATGTTGGCCATGGTGGCCCCGTGGTCGCTGATGAGGTGGTTTTTGAGCGTATTGAGCAGGGTTTCGCGGGCATCGGCGCGGGTGGCGGCGGAGCCGTTGAGGCGGCGCCGGAACGGAAACTTGCGGTGCTCGGGAGCCAGCGGGGCATCCGGTTCCAAATCGGTAGTGCCGATGGCCAGCAGCTGCTCGGCGTAGGGCGGGCGTTTCAGCTCGGGGTGCAGGCCGTTGGCGGTGCGCAGCTGGAGCGGCGTTTCGATGGGCTGGCGGGTGAGCTCGGCCAGCCGGTCGTTGCTGAGGACGTGGTAGGGCGGGCGGTCGAGCTGCCGGGCCACGGCATCGCGCAGCATGTACAGCTCCCGGAAAATGGGCATCTCCGAGCTGGAAATCTTGTATTTGGCCGCATTGCGTGACCACGGGCGCGGGTCGTCGCGGCCGTAGCGCACGGCTTCGAGGGCCAGGTTTTCCTGGGCGGCCCAGTCGGCGCGGCCCAGTTCTTCGAGGCGGGCGCTGAGGCGGTCGGTGAGTTCGAAAAGAAAGAGGACATCGTTGGCGGCGTACTCCTGCTGCGCTTCGGTGAGGGGGCGCTTCAGCCAGTTCGACTTTTGTTCCCCCTTATCCACTTCAAAGCCCAGCTCGGCCTGAATGAGGCGGCCCAGGGAAATATTATTATCCTCGGCGGCGAGCAGCGTGAACTGCACGCTGGTATCCACAATGTTGAGGCAGTTGACGCTGAACACCTCATCGAGCAGCAGAATGTCCGACTTGCAGGAATGGAACACCTTGGCCACGGCCGGGTCGCGCAGCACGGCAAACAGCGGTTCGAGGCCGGCGGCCATGTCGGGCAAGGGCAGCGGGTCAATCAGGTACGCTTCCTGGCCGTCGAAGACCTGAATAAGAGCCAGGTGCCGACCGTAGCGGTGGCGCATATCATCAAATTCGAGGTCGATGCCGATGCGCGGCAGCGTGGCAAAATGGGCGGCCGCGGCGGCAATAGCGTCGGCCGTAGTGAGGTAATGAATCGTTGGCATTGAGGCGATAAGGGAGTCAGCGAAGCTAGCGCCGGGAGCGGCAATTGTTGGTGCGGTAAAGGTAGGCATGCGCGGCAAGCCCGGCAGAACAATATAATTACACAAGTCAAAAGCTTGTGTAATTATATTTGCCTCGGCATTGAGTAGCAGGAGTGAATTGTAAACAATCAATTAATTCGGGGTTCTCAATGCACTGTTTTTCGGGTCAACTCCCGGAAATTTCTTAAATTTCAATTTTTCACCCAATTCCTGTTCTCATGAAGCACAAAATCTTTACTCATCTTAGGTTCCTGCTGCTCTTTGCGGCGTGCCTGTATTCGGCGTCCGCCTGGGCGCAAACCCGGGCCATCAGCGGCCGGGTATTGGGTTCCGATGGTGGGGCCGTGCCCGGGGCCACCGTGCTCGAGCGCGGCACTACCAACGGCACCAGCTCCGGGGCCGATGGTGCTTTCAACCTGAGCGTGCAGCCCGATGCAGTACTGGTTATCAGCTCGGTGGGCTACACGGCCCAATCTATTACGGTTGGTGCCCAGAGCACGATTAGCGTAACGCTGGCCGTGTCGGCCACGCAGTTGACCGAGGCCATTGTGGTGGGCTACGGCTCGCAAACCAAAGCCGACCTGACGGGGTCCGTGAGCACGCTCACGACCAAGGATATTGCCAACGCGCCGGTGCAAACCTTCGAGCAAGCCATCCAAGGCAAGGCGGCGGGGGTGGTCATTGAGAGCGGCAGCGGCAAGCTGGGCCAGGCCATCAAGGTGCGCGTGCGTGGCACGGCCTCGGTGAGCGGCGACACGCAGCCGCTGTACGTGGTGGACAACATTCCGATTGTGACGGATAACCTGTCCTCGACCGGTGCTCCGACCAACCCCATCGCCGATATCAACCCCAACGACATTGAGAGCATCACCATTCTAAAAGACGCGGCCGCCTCGGCTATCTACGGCTCGCGTGCCTCGAACGGGGTGGTGCTCATCACCACCAAGCGGGGTAAATCCGGCGCGACGCGCTTCAACCTGGGCTACCAGACGGGCACCAGTCAGGCCACGCGCCGTCGGGAGTTCCTGAACTCCAAGGAGTACGTGGAGCTATTCACCGAAGCACTGAAAAACGCCGGCCGCACCGATGCCAGCAACGCTGCCCGCTTCAAGGGCTACGCCGCCGGCGTGGACGTGAATGCCAACTACACCGTCGACACTGACTGGCAGGACCAGGTGTTCCGCAAAGGCAGCTTCAGCCAGTATGACCTGAACACGAGCGGGGGCACTGATAAAACCAAGTATTATCTCTCGGGCCAGTACAGCACGCAGGAAGGCATTCTGGTGGGCAACAAGTTGCAACGCATTGCCTCGCGCCTCAACCTGGACCACAAGGCTACCGATAAACTGACGCTGGGCATCAACATTGGCTTATCGCGCACCCGCAACGACCGGCTGCCCAACGACAATGCCTTCAGCACGCCCTTGCAGGCAGTGGCATTGGCCCCTATTACGCCCGTTATCGACCCACGCACCGGCCTCACCAGCGGCGCGCTGGACCTGAACACCGGCAACCCGAACAACAACTTCCCCTTCTACTACAACCCGTTGCTGGGGGTGCAAAACAACGCCGCCACCTACGCCACCTTCGTGTACCGTACGCTGGGCAACGTGTTTGCCCAGTATGAAATCATCCCCGGCCTCTCGTTTCGCTCGGAGCTGGGCCTGGACATCCTGAACCAGGACGAGGACCAGTACCTGGCCCGCGTGACCTCCCGCAACTCGGGGCCGACCAACGGCTTCGCCTTTAGCGCCCATACCACCAGCGGCCGCTTCATCACCAACAACTTCCTCTCCTACCGCAAGGTGCTGGCTGAGCTGCACACCGTGGAAGCCACGCTGGGTACGTCCTACGAGGAGCGCAAGCAGAACTACACCAGCGTGGAAGGCTCGCAGTTCGCCAGCGATGCTTACCGCAAGCTGGGCAGTGCCGCCGTGTACTCGGCCGGTAGTTCGGAGCTCACCCGCAGCTCCCTGCTCTCGTACTTTGGCCGCCTGAACTACTCTTTCGCCGGCAAGTATTTGCTGGGCCTGAGTGCCCGCATCGACGGCTCGTCGCGCTTCGGCCCCAACCAGCAGTACGGTTTCTTTCCGGCCGCCTCGTTGGGTTGGGTCGTGACGGAAGAAAGCTTCCTGAAAAACCAGAAGGTGTTGAGCTTTCTCAAGCCACGCATCAGCATTGGCCGCACCGGTAACCAGGGCTTCATCGACTTTCCTTGGCAGGGCCTGTTCGTCGGTACCTCGGGCTACGTGGGCATCCCCGGCCAGCGCCCCCTGCAGGTGGCCAACCGCGACCTGAAATGGGAGTCGACGACCCAGGCCGATGCCGGCCTGGAGATGGGCTTCTTCGACAACCGCATCAGCGCCGAAGTGGACGTGTACCTGAAGCGCACCACCGACCTGGCACTGAACGCCACGGTGCCCGCCACCTCCGGCTTCCCTTCCCAGTTCAAGAACGTGGGCACCCTGGAAAACAAGGGTGTGGAGCTGTCCTTGACCACGCGCAACTTCGTGGGCGACTTCACCTGGACCACCACCGTGAACGCCGCCCGCAACGCCAATAAGCTGACCTTCCTGCAGGGCCAGCCCATCCTGGGCAACTTTGTGAGCCGCGCTCAGGAAGGCTTCCCCATTGGTACTTTCTTCGCCCCCGAATACGCCGGTGTGGACCCCGCCAACGGCGACGCGCTGTACTACATCAACCGCGCCAACGGAGACGGCACCGGCACGGGCTCCAGCGACCGTAGTCTGGGCACGACCAACGATATTAACCAGGCGCAATTGGTGCCGGTGGGCGACCCCAATCCCCGTTGGACGGGTGGCCTGACCAACACCTTTGGCTATAAAGGCTTCGACCTGACCGCCACGTTTATTGGTGTATTTGGCAATAAAATTTTCGACGGTGGTGCGCAGTTTTACTCGGTTGCCTTCAACAACGGTCCCGACAACCAGACCCGCGACCAGCTCAACCGCTGGCGCAAGCCCGGCGACATCACCGATGTGCCCAAGGCCGACTACCTGAGCGGCAACGGTTCGAGCCAGTCGTCGCGCTTTATCAAAGACGGCTCCTACGGCCGTCTGCGCACGCTCACCCTGGGCTATAACCTGCCGAGCGATTTGGTTAAGAAAGGCTATTTGCAGTCGGTGCGGGTATTTGCTCAGGCCCTAAACCTGGTCACCTTCACGGGCTACAAGGGCTGGGACCCGGAAGTGAATACCGACTACCTCGCCACCAGCACCACGCAGGGCAACATCAACCAGGGCATCGACTTCTACACCGCGCCTCAGCCTCGCACCATCACCTTCGGCGTCAACGTCGGCTTCTAGCATTTGGGTCGCTTTACGGCGGTCCACTCCCACTCCTGACTCCTCAAAGACATGAAAAAAATTGCTTATACGCTGGCAACGGCCCTGCTCCTGGCAGGCTCCCTGACCAGTTGCGATAAAAAGCTCGATATCGACCCCGTCAACTCGGTGCGGGACGAACTGGCCCTGCGCACGTCGTCGGACGTGGAGGCGGCCCTGGTGGGCTGCTACACCGGTATTCAGAATGTGGAAGCCTACGGCGGCTACATTCAGCTGATGTCGGACCTGCTGGCCGACGACGGGGAAATAACCTTTGTGGGCACGTTCGTGCCGCCCATCCAGATTAACCGCAAGGTCATCATCAAAGACAACGGCTTTGTGCAGGCTATTTGGGTCAACGCCTACAACGTTATCAACCGCACCAACAACGTGCTGGCCAACATCGACAAGCTCGATACGCCCGCTAAACGGGCGCGGGTAGAGGGCGAGGCAAAATTCATCCGCTCGGCCATGTACTTCGAGCTGGTGCGCCTCTATGGCAAGGATTGGGGCGATGGTAACCCGTCGTCCAACCTCGGCGTGCCGTTGGTGCTCACGCCCACGCGGGTACTCGACGCTTCTTCTCAGGTGCGGCGCAACACCGTGGCCGAAGTGTACGCCCAAGTCATTGCCGACCTGACCGACGCCGAAGCCAAGATGCCAGTGAGCTCGCCAGCGGCATCTTTTTTTGCTAACAAGTACGTTGCGGCCACCATGCTTGCCCGGGTTTACCTGCAGCAAGGGCGGTTCGCCGATGCCGGCGCGGCTGCTAACCGCGTTATCAGCGCCAACAAGTACACTCTCAATGCCAGCTACACGGATGAGTTCTTCTCTGGCTCGGCGGCGGGCCTGTTGCCCAACTCTGTGGAAGACATTTTCGCCATTCAGATTTCGGCCCAAAGCGGCCGCAATGAGTTGAATACGTTCTATTCAATTAACCGCCGGGGCGATATCAGCGTTGAGGATAAGCACACCAACCAGTACGGACCGACCGACGAGCGCGGCGACTTATTCACGACCAGCAGCGGGCAAACGTATAGCAACAAGTACGACGACCTGTACGGCAACATCAAGCTGATGCGCCTGGCCGAGCTGTACCTCATCCGCGCCGAAACCAACTTCCGGGCTGGCACGGTGGTGGGTGCTACGCCCTTGGCCGACATTAACCGCGTCCGGACACGGGCTGGCATAGCGCCGCTCGCGGTAGTGACGCTGCCCGCCATTCTACGCGAGCGTAAGCTGGAACTGGCGTTCGAAGGCTTTCGGCTCGGCGATGTAAAGCGTAACCGGGAGACGATTACCGACCCCGACGGCGTAGCAGTGCCCTGGAACTCGCGTCGTTTGGTGTTCCCCATCCCGTTGCGCGAAATCAACGTGAACCCTAACCTGGTGCAGAACGAAGGATACAACTAGTGCCGGACCCGCCTCTCCAGGCGGGTGTATTCATCCTAAAAAAGGCCGCTCCAACTATTGGAGCGGCCTTTTTGGTTGTCTGTGTCGGGTCCGGAAATAGGTTGACAGCTTTCCCAAAAGATGTCATGAAAACTGAGTTTGAGCCGCGTGTGCGGCGTAGTCAGCGCGACTACAGTTTGCCCTTTAAATTGGCCGTGGTGGGTGAAGTC
>NZ_BAABDI010000035.1:0-52230 GCF_039539545.1 Hymenobacter antarcticus
GCGGACTTTGTAGTCCGCGAGTCTGCGCCGTGTAGTGGTTGTAGCGGCGCAGACTCGCGGACTACAAAGTCCGCGCTACATCCCCCGAGGCGCTTTAACAAGGAGAGTGCCATTAGTAAGTAGTATGGGAAACCGACCCGGCCCGCCAGCGCTCCGGCAGCGTCGGCGGGCCGCTGCGTTTGGGCGGGTTCGGGTGGGGGAGGAGGGCGTTTGGGCGGGAGAAAAAAAGGAGCGCGAAAGCGTTGCCGGGCTTAAACTTCAGTCGGCGCGGAGCATCGAACGCGAAACCTGCGGTTTGGCGGGGCTCATCATGCTGCGCTCATCATGCTGCGCTCATGTGGGGGTACTAACTTGCTGGCCATTGGGTTATCTTTTTCTTCATTTTTTTCCCTGCTTGACATGAAACACCGGTTACTCTTTGGCTTCCTGCTCGCGCTGGTAAGCCTAGCCTGGGGCCGCACGGGCGCGGCGGCCACCATCACTACCTCGGTCCTGAACGGGCCGACGTTTTGCCAGAATACGGCCGTGCGGGTGAGCTACACCGTGAGCGGGGCCCTTGACCCCAGCAACGTGTTCACGGCCCAGCTGTCGGACGAAACGGGCTCGTTTGCCGCGCCGGTGGCCATTGGCTCGCTGGCGGGCACGGCGGGCAGCACCATCACGGCGGCGCTGCCGGCGGGGGTGGTCACGGGCTCGGGCTACCGCGTGCGGGTGGTGGCTTCCAACCCCGTCACCATTGGCACCGATAACGGTCAGGACCTGACCATCAACAACATCGGGACCGTGACGGCGGGGAGCAACTCGCCGCTGTGCGCCAGTGGCAACCTGCTGCTCACGGCCAGCACCGTGCCGGGAGCCAGCTATTCCTGGACCGGCCCCAACGGCTTTACCTCGCTGCTGCAAAACCCGACCATCGCCAACGTGGGCGTGAACCGCTCGGGCACCTACACCGTGACGGCGAACGTGAACGGCTGTACGGCCACCTCCACGGTGGCCGTGACGGTGAACGCGCTGCCCAACGCCAGCGTGAACCCGGGCTTCGGCAACATCTGCGCGGGGCAGTCCATCACGCTCAACGCCAGCGGCGGCACCAGCTACTCGTGGAGCCCCGCCACCGGCCTGAGCAGCGCCACGGTGGCCAGCCCGGTGGCTTCGCCCACCGCCTCGACTATTTACACCGTGACCGTGACCAACGCCGCCGGCTGCCAGAGCACCGCCCAGGTGACGGTGACGGTGCGCGCCACGCCGGTGCTCACCGTGTCGGCCGACCGCACCATCTGCGCCGGCACCTCCACCACGCTCTCCGCCAGCGGCGCGCAGAACTACACCTGGTCGCCGAGTACGGGGCTGAACAACCCGCGCTCGGCCACGCCCATTGCCTCGCCCACCACCACGACCACCTACACCGTGACCGGCGACAACGGCGGCTGCTCGGCCACGGGCACCGTGACCGTGACCGTGGAGCCCCTGCCCACGCCCAACGCCGGCCCCGACCGCGTGCTGTGCTCGGGCCAATCGGCCCAGTTGGGCAGCGCGCCCGCGGCGGGCCTCACCTATAGCTGGTCGCCCAGCACGGGCCTGAGCAGCACATCCAGCGCCCAGCCCACCATCACCCTCACCAATACCGGTACGGCCCCGCGCACGACCGTCTATACGCTCACGGCCGTATCGGCCACGGGCTGCGTGGGCAGCAGCACGGTGCGCGTGACGGTGAACCCCGCCGTGACCGCGAATGCCGGCGCGGCGCGAGCTTTCTGCTCGGGGGGCTCGGCCCCGCTGGGCGGAGCGGCCCCGGTAGCGGGCTACACCTATAGCTGGAGCCCGGCCACCGGCCTGGCCAACGCCACCGCCGCCCAAACCACCGTGTCGCTGACCAACACCACCGGCGCGCCCATCACCACGACCTACACCCTCACGGCGTCGAGCAACGGCTGCTCGAACACCAGCACGGTGCCGGTGACGGTGAATCCGACCACCTCGGCGGCCTTCGCCTACAACACGGCTTCGTATTGCCAGAGCAGCGCCAACCCTACGCCCACGATTAGCGGCACGGCGGGCGGTACGTTCACGTCGGCCAGCGGACTGAGCCTGAATGCCGCCACCGGCCAGATTAACCTGGCGGCCAGCACGGCCGGCACCTACACCGTTACCTACAGCGTGGGCGGGCCCTGCCCCAGCACCAGTACCCAGCAAGTGACCGTGGCCACGCCCGGCGCGGCCGGTTTCAGCTACGCCAGCGCGGCGTATTGCGCCAGCGGGGCCAACCCCACGGCCACCCTCGCGGCGGGCGCGGCGGCCGGCACGTTCACGGCTTCGCCCGCGGGCCTGAGCCTGAACGCCAGCACCGGGGCCATCAACCTGGCCGCCAGCCAGCCCGGTACCTATACCGTAACGAATACCGTAGCGCCTAACGGGGCCTGCCAAGCCGCCTCAGCCACCACGCAGGTGAGCATCAGCGCGGTGCCGGCGGCGGCTTTGGCCGTGAGCGGCCCCACCACCATCTGCCAGGGCAGCACCGTGACGCTGACGGCCAACGGCGGCAGCACCGGAGCCACCTACCAGTTTCTGCTGAATGGCCAGGCCATCGGCGGGGCCACGGCCGCTACCTACGCCGCCACCCAGGCCGGTACCTACAGCGTAGTCATTACCAACCCCGGCAACTGCACGGCCACCTCGGCCGGCACCACCATCACGGTGAACCCCGTGGCCACGCCCACCGTGGCCTACGGTGCTACCAGCTACTGCCAGAACGCGGGCACCAATCCCGGCCCCACGGTTTCCATCACGGGCGGCACGTTTTCGTCGGCTACGGGCCTGAGCCTGAACGGCAGCACCGGCGTTATTAACCTGGCCGCCAGCCAGCCCGGCACCTACACCGTGAGCTACTCGGCGGGCAGTCCCTGCCCGGGCACCGGCACGGCCAGCGTCACCATCAACGCCGCCCCGAGCGCGGCGTTTGCCTACGCTTCGTCGACGCTGTGCGCCAGTGGGGGCACGGCCACGCCGGCCATCACGGGCACGACGGGCGGCACGTTTGCATCCACTGCGGGCCTGAGCCTGAATACCAGCACCGGCGCCATCGACCTGGCGGCCAGCACGGCGGGCAGCTACACCGTGACGTACACCGTGAGCGGCACCTGCACGGCGGCGGCTTCGGCCAGCGTCACCATTACCACGGCCCCGGTGGCCTCGTTCAGCTACCCGACCACCAGCTTCTGCGCGGCGGCCCAGGGCAACGTGGCCCCGGTGTTTAGCGGCGGGGCCAGCGCCGGCACGTTCTCCTCCACCACCGGCCTGAGCCTCGACCCGGCCACCGGCGTGGTGAACCTGGCCGCCAGCCAGGCCGGCAGCTACGTGGTGACCAATACCATCGCGGCTTCGGGCTCGTGCGCGACCACTACGGCCACGGCTCCGATTACCATCAGCCCGGCTCCGGTAGCCGGCCTGACGGCTGGCGGCTCCACGGCCATCTGCCAGGGTACTTCGGTGCTGCTGACGGCCACCGGCGGCGGGGCGGGCGCTACCTATCAGTTCCTGCTGAACGGCCAGGCCATTGCCGGGGCTACGGCGGCTAGCTACGCGGCCAGTGCGGCCGGCAGCTACGCGGTGGTGGTCACCAGCGCCAGCGGCTGTTCGGCTAGCTCGGCGGTCACGGCCGTCACGGTAAACCCCGCTACCTCGGCGGCCTTCAGCTACCCGGCCACCGGCTACTGCCTCAGCAGCCCGACTTCCACGCCCAGCATCGCGGGCACGGCGGGCGGCACGTTTGCTGCCGCTGCGGGCCTGAGCCTGAACGCTGGCACGGGGGCCATCACGCCGGCCACTTCCACGCCCGGCACCTACACCGTGACGTACAGCGTGGGCGGCACCTGCCCCAGCAGCAGCACGGCCACCGTCACCATTTCGGCCCCGGCCTCGGCGGCGTTCAACTACGGCAGCGCCACGCTGTGCGCCAGCGGCACGGCCATACCCAGCCTGGCCACGGGGGCCAGCGCCGGCGCGTTCTCATCAACCACGGGCCTGGTTCTGAATGCGACGACCGGGGCCATCGACCTGGCTGCCAGCGCGCTGGGCACCTATACCATCACCAATACGGTGAGCAGCACCAATGCCTGCGGCGGTACGTCGGCCACGGCCACGGTTACGATTAACCCGCTGCCCGTACGCCCCACGGTGACCGCCCAGTACAACGGGCCTACCACCACGCTCACCAGCAGCGCGCCCACCGGCAACCAGTGGTACCTCAACGGTACGGCCATTGCCGGGGCCACCGACCCAACCTACGTGGTGAATTCGGCCGCGCAGCTGGGTTCGTACACCGTGACGACGACTAACGCCAACGGCTGCTTATCGTCGCCTTCGGCTCCGCTCGTAGTCACGGCCACGGCCCGGCAGCTGGCCGATGCCGCGCTCCAGCTCTACCCCAACCCCACGCCCGACGGCAAGCTGACGGTGACGCTGACCAACGCCCACCAGGCGGTGCAGCTCAGCGTGCTCAATACGCTGGGGCAGGTAGTGTACCGGGTGGCGGTACCGGCTTCGGCCGCCGCCACGCAGCCGCTCGACCTGAGCGCCCTGCCCACCGGCGTGTACCTGCTGCGCGCCACCACGGCCGATGGCACGGCCACCCGCCGCTTCGTGCGCGAGTAGGACTGAGCCTGCCAGTGCAACAGAAAGCCCCGTCAGCAGCTGCTGGCGGGGCTTTTTGTTATCGTGAATTTAATTAGACCGTCCTGCTCATCTGGCGTCCGCCTGTCGGGTACCTCTACCGCTTTGTCAGGCTCCCGTTTTCGCAGGGGAGGGGCACGACCCGCCGGGGTTACGTTAGTGCGGTCTCGCTTTTTGAGTACTGAGTTAAAAGTTGAGAGTTAAAAGTTAAAAAGCAGGCACAATGTGTTTTAACTTTTAACTCTCAACTTTTAACTGCTGTTACGCAGCGGGGCTGGTAGCGCGTCACAGACGCGCGCCAGCTCGTTGGTGCGTAACAGCAGCTTTTAACTTTCTGCAAAAGGGTACACTAACCTGAAAACCGCTTTAGGTTCCCAGCTTCCGGGCGCTCCCTACTCCGCTTTCACCGCCTGCGCTTGCTCCAGCGTCGCCAAATCCTCCGCGGTCAGCCGTAGCTCGGTAGCTTCGAGCAGCTCCGTGACCTGGCCCACGCTGGTGGCGCTGGCGATGGGCGCGGTCACGGCCGGGGCCTGCATCAGCCAGGCCAGGGCTACCTGGGCGGGCGTGGCCTGCTGGCGGTCGGCCACGGCATCGAGGGCGGTGAGCAGGCCGAGGCCTTTTTCATTCAGATATTTCTGGCCCACGCCGGTGCCGCGCGGGCTTTTCCGGAGGTCGGCCTGGTCGCGGTACTTGCCGGTGAGGAAGCCGGCGGCGAGGCCGTAGTAGGGGATTCCGCCGATGTTTTCCTGCTGCAACAGCGGGCTAAGGCCTTTTTCGTACTCCGCCCGGTCGTAGAGATTGTAAAGATTTTGCAGCGTCTCATAGCGTGGGAAACCATGCCTGGCGCTGGCATCCAGCGACTCGCTCAGGCGGGCAGCCGTGAAGTTGGAGGCCCCGATGACCCGCACTTTGCCGGCCTTCACCAGCTGGGCGTAGGCTTCCAGCGTTTCCTCGACCGGAGTGCTGGGGTCGTCTTTGTGCGATTGGTACAGGTCGATGTAGTCGGTGCCGAGGCGCTTGAGCGAGCCTTCCACGGCGCGCAGGATGTAGTCCTTTTTCAGGCCCTTGTTATCGGCGTTCACCTCCCAGCCCACTTTGGTGGCGATGACCACATCATCGCGCCGGCCGCGCCGCCGCAGCCACTTGCCGATGATGGTTTCGGACTCGCCGCCCACGTGGCCGGGCACCCACACCGAGTAGCCGTCGGCGGTGTCGATGGCGTTGCCGCCGCCGGCCATGAAGGCATCGAGCACGGCGAAGGACGTGGCTTCATCAATGGTCCAGCCAAAGACGTTGCCGCCCAGCATGAGGGGCGAAATAGCGAGGCCGGAGCGGCCGAGTTCACGGGTTTGCATAGGGGAAAAGTTCGGAAGAATGAGCTGCCCTAACCGAAGAACGGGCACCAAGGTTAGCCGCGACGCTGCCCCGGAGCTGGAACCGGCTAATGTCGGTGCCCACGGGCGGGTGCCGGAATGTGAAGGCGGCTGACTCGGGTGCGGCGGCCCCGGCGGCGGTTTCGGACGACGTGATACCCGGCCGGCTGGCCCTGGGCAGCATCAGCGGCAGCGGAAACAGCGTCCCGAAAATACTGGAAAAAGAAGCGACGTTCAGGGCGCGAAATAAAGAAAATCAAGCACGGCGGCGGGGCTGCATCTTTGCGCCGACCAACCGGCTTCACGGCTTATGCAACTCACGATTACGTTCATGGCGGCGGCCCTGTTTGCCGTCATCGCGCAGGCATTGTTCGCGGCCGGACTGCTGGCCAGCGCGCCCTTCAACCGGGTGTCGAACCGCTTTCTGGCCCTGCTGATGGTGGCCATCGCGCTGTGGGTGCTCGATGGATTTTTTCGCGTTTCCGGACTCTACGGGCAAAATGCCAACCTGTACTTTTCGCCCATCTACTACTCGCTGGGGTTTGGGCCGCTGCTGTATTTCTACGTGCGCAGCCTGGTGAACCACGGGTTTCGGTGGCGGGCGCGCTATTGGGCGCACTTTATTCCGGTGCTGTCGCAGGCCGGGCTGTACTGGTGGCTACGCTTTCAGCCCTACGCGGTGCGCAACGAGTTTTGGGAAACGGTGCACCGGCCGTTCACCTACCGGCTGGAGTTTATCGGCACCTGGGTGTCGCTGATGGGGTACCTGTTTCTCAGCCTGCGCCTGCTGCGGCAGTACGGCCGCTGGCTGGAAGATAATTTCTCGGAAGTATCGCGGCTGCGGCTGCGGTGGCTGCGCTGGCTGCTCGTGCTGCTGGCCGTGGTGAGCGGGCAGTGGCTGGTAGAGCTGGTGCTGCGGGAGTTTTTCGGCGTGTACTACCGCTACGATTTCTCGACCGAGCTGCTGGGCGTAGTCGTATTCGTGATTGGCATCGTGGGGCTGCGGCAGGCCGATATGCGCGCCGTGCGTTTCGCGCCGGAGGAAGCCGCCACTGAAGAAGCTACGGCTATAGCAGCGGCCGGGATGCTGCCCAGGAAGCCAGCGGAGCCGGAGCCGGCCGCTACCCTGGTAACTCCTCAAACCCAAGTTGCGGCAGCGCCGGAAGTAACTGCGAAAACCGCGCCCGACCCGCTCGTCATGGAACGCATCCGCCGGGCCCTGGTCGACGACCAGCTGTACCAAAACCCGACCCTCACCCTGGCCGAGCTGGCCGCCCACACCGGCCTGGCCCCGCGCCTCATTTCCTTCACCGTGAACGCCGGCTTCGGCCGCTCCTTCAACGACCTGGTGAATGGCTACCGCGTGGCCGAAGTGCAGCGCCGCCTCGCCGCGCCCGATGCCCGCCGGTTCACCCTGCTGGGCATCGCGTTCGAAAGCGGCTTCAATTCCAAAACCACTTTCAATCGAATTTTTAAGCAGGTAACCGGCGTGGCCCCGCGCGAATACCAGGGGTGAGGGGCGTGGTCTATATAGAATGGTAAGAACGTCATGCTGAGCGTAGTCGAAGCATCTCTACCGCAGAAGTAATCATAGTTGGTATAGCGGTAGAGATGCTTCGGCTGCGCGGACGCCAGATGAGCATGACGTTCATTTTTTGCCCGCTTATCACTACAATAGGTCCCACATCCGGTTTTGATACGTCCCACATCCGGTTTTGGGGCGCGGGGCGGTAGGGCAGCGCCCCACCTTTGGGTCGTACTCCAAACGCCCCGCTTATGACCCGTTTCCTGCTGCCGGCCCTCCTGGGCCTGGCCCTCCGCCCGGCCCCGGCCGTGGCCCAAACCGCCCCTGCCGGGCACGGTCCCGCTCCGCAGGCCTGGACCAACCATTCCCGCGTGCTGCCCGATGAGCTGCGCCGCCTGCCCGTGGGCCTCACGCTGTGGCACTCGCCGGGGGTGGTGCACCCCACGCCCAACCCCGCCGCACCGGGTGGCTTCGTGTGGAAGCACCGCACCGCCGTGCGGGCCGAGGAGGCCGACCTGGAAATCGTGGTTTGCGGCAGCTACATCTGGTACAGCGCCGCGGGCTGGCAGCGCAACCTGCGCGAAACGCCCGCCGGGTTTGCCGCCCTCTTCAACTGCCCGGGCGGCAGGCTCCGGAAGGGCGTCACCTACACCTTCGCCCGCAACTACCGCTACGCCGATAGCGCCAGGCAGCTGTATGGCGGCGATGCCCTGTGGTTCGTCATCGCCAAGGACGCCCAGGGGCGGCTCTACAAGGGCTACGGGCTGATTGAAACGGAGGCCGACGTGCTGGCCGCCAGGTAGCGTTACGGCCGTTTTGGATACCCATTCCAACCAACCAATATTTCACCAATACTCCATGAAAACCCTGCTCATTTTCCTGCTCCCCGTGTTCGCTCTGCTGGCCGCTCGCCCGCCCGCCGCCACCACTTACCACCTCGACCCCGCCGCCAGCACCCTCACCTGGACCGGCCACGCCGAAGCCGGCACCTGGGCCCCGCAGGGCAGTATCCGGCTGCGCGAGGGCCGCGTGGTGGCCGACGGCCCGGCCGTGCGCGCCGCCCGCGTGGTGGTCGACATGGCCACCATTGCCCACGACCAGGCCCCGCTGGCCGAACACCTGCGCGCTGCCGATTTTTTCGACGTCGCGAAATTTCCGACCGCCGTGTTTGAACTAACGGAATTTAAGGCCGGGCAGGCGCGTGGCACGCTCACCCTCAAGGGCCAGACCAGGCCGGTGGCGTTTCCGGTTACGGTGGAAGCCGCGCCCGGCGGCGGGCTCCGGCTACGTGGCACGGCCACTATCGACCGCACGCAGTTTGGGGTGAACTACAACTCCGCCTCCTTCTTTCAGAACCTGGGCAGCTACGCCATCCGCAACGATTTTCAGGTGGCGTTCGACGTGGTGGCGCGGTAAGTGGCCGGGCTGCCCACCGGCAAGGGTGCCCCCGGCATCACCAATGCGATTACCTTACAGCGGTTTTCAGGTTAGTGGACACTTTTGCAGAAAGTTAAAAGTTGAGAGGTAAAAGTTAAAGCGCACTGTATCTGATTTTTAACTTTTAACCCTCAACTTTTAACTCAGTACATAAAAAGCGAAACTGCTCTGGATGGGGCCTCGGGCACCTTCACGGTCAGCCACCAGGATTTGCCCACCAAATACAGCGTGGCAGCTCTGTAGTTCGCTTAGCTGCGTTGGCCGAAGCCGACGTGCTTTTTACCTCATTACGTACTTCATGATTGCCCTTTTGCTAAGCCTGCGCCACGCCCTGCGCGTGCACAAACTGCTGCTGCTCTCCCTATTGCTGGGGCTGGTTGCGCCGTGGGTCATTTTTGTGAATGTGGCTGAGGACATCTGGGAGTCCGGCGGCTTTATCGGCGATAAATGGATTCTGGGATTTCTGCACGCGCACGCCACGCCGGGGCTCACTAAGCTGGCGCTGGCCCTCACCGCCGCCGCCGACCCGCTGCCCATGAGCGGGCTGACGCTGCTCCTCACGCTGGGGCTGGCCGTGTGGAGCACCCGGCAGAAGGCGTGGTTTTTCGGCCTCTCGGTGGGCGGGGCCATGGCCCTGAACCTGCTGGTGAAGGTGCTATTTGCCCGCCCCCGGCCAGATTTGTGGCCCAGCCTCAAGCCGGCGTTCTACTACAGCTTTCCCAGCGGGCATGCCATGGGCGCGGCGGCCCTGGTGGCGGCGCTGGGATTTGTGCTGTGGCAGCACCGAAGCCAGTGGCTGGTTTGGGGGGTGGGCGCGTGGTTTGTGTTGGGCGTGGGCTGGAGCCGGGTGTACCTGGGCGTGCATTACCCCTCGGATGTGCTGGCCGGCTGGACGGGCTCGGTGGGCTGGGTGGCGGGGCTACACGTGCTGTTTTCGCCCGAGTTTCAGCAGCTGCGGCGGCTCTGGCGGGCGGGCCTGCACCGGCTGTGGCCCACCGTAGTGGCGGCCCCGGGCAACGCGGAAAGTCCGGCCTAGAGCGGTTTCCAAGTTACTGTACGTTTTTTAAGTGGGTTAAAAGTGAAGAGTTAAAATCTGACGTTACGCAGTCTGTTTCTCGTTGCTGGTTTCTATTTTGAGGTGTTTGGGCCGGTTTTCAGGTTAAAATTCAACAAGAAACAAGAAACCAGCAACGAGAAACAACCTGAAACACAAGCACCCAAAGTAACCCGCGTAACATCAGTTAAAATCCTTTCAGGCTGTATTTTAACTCTTCAATTTTAACTTTTAACTAAGTACATCTGGGCGAAAACCACTCTGGCGACGCAAGCCGTTACTTGCCGTCGGTTTCTCTTCGGCCGCTCTTGTCATGGTTTCGCCCCTGCCTTCTCCTTCTTCCTTCGATGCGCGCCCCACGCCCCGGGCGCTGCTGCTGGTGCTGCTGGTTTCGGGGGCGCTCTTTGCCGGGCTGGCCGTGGCCGTGGCGCACGCTGGCCGCTTGCCTTGGGATGCGCCACTGCTGGCTTTCTGGCATCGCCACCGCGCGCCTGCCCTCGACGAGCTGGCTGTTCTTCTCACCATCGTTGGCAATACCGGGCCCATGGTGGGGCTGGGGCTGCTGGTGGGGCTGGGGCTGCTGGCGCGGCGGCAGCGGCAGGCGGCGTGGGTGTTTTTCCTGTCGGTGGGCGGCTCGATGCTGCTCACGCAGGTTATTAAGCGGCTGGTGGCCCGGCCGCGGCCCGCGCTGTGGGCCAGCATTCGGCCCGAGCACACGTTCAGCTTCCCCAGCGGGCACGCCATGGACACGGCGGCGATTGCGGCGGCGCTGTGCTTCCTGTGCTGGCGGCACCGCGCCCGGTGGTGGGTGTGGGTGCTGGCCCCGCTATTCTCGCTGGCGGTGGGCTGGGCGCGCGTGTACCTGGGCGTGCATTACCCGTCGGATGTGCTGGCGGGCTGGGCGGCGGCCGTGGCCTGGGTGGTGCTGGTGCACGGGTGGCTAGCCCCATTTTTGCAACGCAAAGCGGCGTAGCGTGGCGCGCTGCCGCCGGGGATGATTGCGGGAACGGCGGTCAGGTAGTTGCCGGATTCACGGTTTCGTACCACACGCAGCGCACGTCCTCCTCCAGAAACTCCGCGCCCTCACGCAGTCCGATTTTGGTCAGAATTCGCCGGGAGGCCCCGTTTTGCGCATCGGCGTAGGCGCAGATGCGGGGCAGCCGCAGCACCCCAAACCCGTAGTCGAGCCAGGCCCGGGCCGCCTCGAAGCCGTAGCCCTGGCCCCAGAAGCGCGGCCGAAACCGGTAGCCGAGGTCGTAGAAATCCTGCTGCCCGTTTATCGGCCCGGCCACCAGCTTCAGGCCGGCCCAGCCCATAAACTCGCCGGTTTCGCGCAGCAGCACGGCCCAGCGCCCGATGCCATTGGCCGTGTACTGCGCCTGAATGAAGCGAATTGTATCGAGGCTCTGAGCGGGCACCGTCGCCATATGCCCGCCAATGCCGCCGAGGTATCGATGCACGCTCGGGTCCGAGTCGAGGGCAAACATGCCATCGGTGTCGCTTTCCAGAAAAGGGCGAAAGTGCAGGCGGGCAGAGTCGAAGGGTTGCATGACGGCAGGGTTTTGCGGGTAATTTAACCTGACACGAGACCGTCATGCTGAGCTTGCCGAAGCATCTCTACCGCAACAGTAATTATTTACTTACGCAGTAGAGATGCTTCGGCAAGCTCAGCATGACCGTTCACGTTACTTCGTTCGCTATTACCGCGTCATAATCAGGCGCTGGTGCTGGCCGTCGACTTCGGCCAGATACACGCCGGGGGGCACGGGCTGGTGGGCATCGTCGCGGCCATCCCAGGGCTGGGAGTGCGGGCCAGGCAACGTTTCCAGCGGTAGGGCGCGCACCACCGTGCCCTGCGCGTTGCGGATGCGCAGCTGGGCCGTGCCAGCCGTGTGCCGGGTGTAGTGCAGCGTGGTGCCGCCGGGGCCAAAACTGCGCTGGTCGGGTGCTTCGAGGGTCAGCGTTTCGGGCGCGGCGTTCGGGGCGGGCACGGTGTTCAAACGCAGGCCGCGCAATGCCAAAACTGCATCTTGCCTGGCAAATGGGATTTCTATGCGCAACTCACCGGTGGCCGGGTCGAAAGCCTGAGCAGTGGCGGGCAGTGGCTGGCCGTCGAGCAGCACAGCCGTAGGAGCTGCAACTACGCGAGCCACAAGCAGCAGCACCGTACGCCGCAGCGGCTGGCCGGGATAGTGGCCGCCCTTAACATGCAGCTCAACGGTCGTTTGCGTAGCGGTGAAATGGCCGCTTAGCGCCAGCAGGTCAAACTCGGACTTAGCCAGCGCCTGGGCCGAATGACCGTCATCTTCATACAGAGTGAATTGCGATTCAGGGTTTTGCGCGTCGGGATAATAACGCAGCAGCAGCGTATCGGCCCGAAACTGGTCGGTGCTGGGTCGATAGGCCGTCATCGGCAGGAAAGCCCCGGCGCGCACCAGCAGGGGCGTGCGGGCCAGCGGCGCGGGCACGCCCACGGTGCGGCCCCCGGCGTAAGTCTGGTTGGTATGAAAGTCAATCCAGCTGCCGGCGGGCAGCGTCACGTTGCGCCGCCGCTGGCTGGGGTGCAGCACGGGCGCCACCAGGAGGTTGGGGCCGAGCAGGTACTGGTCGGTGGAGTTGAGAGTTAAAAGTGAAGAGTTAAGAGTTAACAATGAAGCGCCTGAGGCCGAAGCATTCGTACTTTTTAACTCTTCACTCCTAACTCCTAACTTATAACTCCTTTCATAATCCATGCTGCGTACCAGCGGCGCGCCGGTCGTGGTGTTCTGCCAGGCCAGGGTGTAGAGGTAGGGCAGCAGCTGATACCGCAGCTGCACGGCGTTGCGTACGGCGCTTTTGTAGGGCTCGGGGTAGTAGTAGGGCTCCGGCGGCACGCCCTCGCCGTGGGGCCGCAGGATGGGGCAGAGGCTGGCCATTTGCAGCCAGCGGGTGTATAATTCACTGTCGATGCCGCCCACGCAGAAGCCGCCGGCATCGGAGTGCATGTAGCCCACGCCCCCCTGGCCCATGCCGAGCATCACCGGCACTTGGGCCTGGTAGCCGCTCCAGGAGCGCTGAATGTCGCCCGACCACGGGAAGACCGAGTTGCGCTGCAGGCCCGCCCAGCCCGAGCGGGCCAGGTTGAACACCCGCTCCTCGGGGAATTCCTTGGTGTAGTTATCCTGCAAAATGCCGGCCCACACCTGCCCGTAGGCATTGTGCACGGCCCGCGTGGGACCGGCCGCGTGCTGCATGGCCTCGGGGTGGTTTTCGGGCTCGCCGAGGTCCGACCACCAGCCGGCCGCGCCCTGGTTGTGTAGCGTGCGGTAGTAGCCCCACAGCCAGTCGCGGGCGGCGGGCTTAAATACGTCGAGAATGCTGGCCGGCCCGGCCCAGAACGAGGCCACCGTGAAGGGTTTGCCGGCCGCGGTGGTGCCCACCAGCCCCCGCGTCCGCACCGTGGAGTCGTTGCGCGAGGTGCGCATCACGTAAGGCTCCGATATCAAAATCGTCTTCACGCCCTGCTTTTTCAGGCTGCTCATCATGCCCACCGGGTCGGGGAAACCGGGCTTGTACCAGCTCAAATCGCCCTGCCTGGTGGTGCCGCCAAACCAGTACAAGTCCAGCACCAGCGCATCGAGGGGAAAGTTTTCGCGGCGCATGCGGGTGGCCACCTGCTGCATCTCGGCCTCAGTTTTGTAGCCGAAGCGGCTCTGAATCAGGCCCAGGGCCCAGCGGGGCGGCAGCGGCTGGCGGCCCGTCAGGGCGGTGTAGCGGTCCAGGATTTCGGCCTGGTCGCGGCCGGTTATCACGAAGTAGGAGAGGGAAGTCAGGCCTTCGCCGCCGTATTCGAGCACGTTTTTGTCGGTCTTGCCCAGGTCGAGGTAGCCGGCCGTGTGGTGGTCGAAAAACAGCATGTAGCCCCGGCCGCTGAGCACCGTGGGCAGCGTAATGTTCAGGTTGGGCTCGTTGTTCTGCGAAGCGTAGTGGGCCTGGTTGTACAGCTCCAGGCGGTAGCCGCGCCGGTCCAGCGGCAGCGCGCGGGAGCCAGTGCCGTAGAGCCGCTCGCCCGGCGCGAGGCGGAAGCGCACGGCCGTGCCGCCGGGTTCGGGTTGGGTAGCTGGCGCAGAAGGGGCAGCTATGCGACGAAAAGGGCTGGTGGCTTCGCTAACTAGTTCCACGCCGGTACTGCCGTCATCGGAAGTGCTTACTGCCAGCGTTTGTTTATCAATGATGAGGGATTGACAATTGACCCGGAGTGTCAGTTTGGCGGGCTCATTATAGACGCCTGAGCAAGTGTTATTGCCGTATTTCCGGACTGTCTCGGCCGGTGGCGGGCCATCGCAGCCGTGGTTGCAAAACGTCTCATACTCCAATGGCTGCGGGGGCTGCACTACACTCACCGATGAGTCGGCAGCATTGGCAGAACCGAGGGGGAAATAGCTTATTTTAACGACTCCCGGTGCCCAGGTTTGAAATCGACGCAGGCTGCCATCGGTTCCTCGAACGTTCAGTATTAGTCGAATTGACTTGAATTCCTTGTCAAAGTCGTGGGTCACTGTATGCGACTTGTACCGCCCGCCCGGCACGGCCCGCGCCGGCACCACGCGCCGCCCAAATGGGTCGTTGGCCGGCCGGCTGTTATCGGCGCGCTGGGCGAGGGCGGCGGGGGCCAGCGCCCCGTGCAGCACCACCGCCAGAAAAAGAGAAACGGAAAAACAGGAATTTACCTTCATCAACGTAGAAATGGCCGGAGGCGGCAAGTTACTGCCGAAGCCAACTAGGCCGGATGTTCGGCGCTGTTCGACAAACCCTTTCCGGAAAGACTACCGTTTTAAGCGGGACCGTAAAACCCCTGCGGTGCCGCGTTTCTGTTTAGCGGTATACTAGGGCAGTTTCCGAGTCAGTGTACATTTTTTAAAACAGTTAAAAGTTGAGAGTTAAAAGTTAAAACCCAATACGTCTGATTTTTAACTTTTAACTCTCAACTTTTAACTCTGTACATGGACTTGGAAACTGCTGTAACTTTACGCTATGTCGTCAAAATCACCCGCTTCCCCGTACGCCGCCGTTTTTATCGACTTCGAGAACGTTTACTACTTCCTCAAAAACCACTTTCACGACCCGCCCGACCTGAACGATATCTGCCTCGATATCGTCCGCACGCTGCGCGAGCAGCTCGGCGCCAAGGGCCTGGATTCGCTCATCAGCTACGCCTACGCCGACTTTGAGCGCCTGGCCACCGCCCCGCAAGGCGCGCTCTACCTGATGGGCGTGAGCACCCGCAACGTGCTGGGCACCGACCATAAAAACGCCGCCGACATGCAACTCTGCATCGATGCGCTGGAGGTGATGTACACCCGGCCCGACATCGGCACGTTCGTGCTCGTGGCCGGCGACCGCGACTACATTCCGGTATTGCAGCACTTGCGGCGGCAGGCCCGGCAGGTGCTGGTGGCCGGTTTCCGCGAGTCCGTGTCCGGCGATTTGCTCCAGAACATCGGGGCCGCGCAGTTCATCGATGCCCGCGACCTGCTGGCCCCCGAGCGCGTGGAACAGCTCGAAAAGCGCCGCACCGACCGCCAGCGCACCATCGAGCAAAGCCGCCTGCTGCGCGAGCAGGGCCTGGCCGGCGTGACTTCGGCCGCCGCGCTGGCGGCCCGCGCCAGTGCCAGCGGGGAGGCCGAGGGCCCGGCCCCGCAGCCCAAAGCCGCCGCCGTAGCCCCGGTGCCGTCGGCCAGCGCCCCCCGGCCCGTGGTGGCAGTTCCGGCCCGGCCGTTCATTTCGCGCCCTGCCGAGGAGGTGCCCGATTTTGCGCCCCTCCGCCGCCTGGCCACCGACACCGAGCGCCGCACCCTGGCCTTCATGCTGGCCGAGTTTCAGAAGCTCGAAACCAAGCAGCAGCGCCGCGTGACGGAGCTCTGGCTGGGCCCGTTCATGCGCCTGCTCACCGACGAGCTGCCCGAGCTGCCCGACTACGAGCGCCGCGACCAGCTCAACAAGCTGCGCGATGCCGGCACCATCCGCATCGAAAAGCGCGAGGGCGAGCCGCACCCCTTCTCCGTCATCGTGGTCAACTACAGCCACCCCGACGTGCAGGAGCTGCACCCCGGCGCGGAATAAATAATGAAAGAAGGGCCGCTGCTAAACCCGTTTGCGTGGAGAAGGTTTGCCCGCGAATAACTTAATATCAAATGCCGGAATCTTGTACGTCAGGTAATTAACAAGTTCGAAGCAGGCTGGTTAGTAGCGCATCATTCACTAACTAACCTTTCACAACTTATGGAAAGCAACCCATCGCAAAGCAGCCAGGGCACCAGCCAGCTCGACGCCACCATCAACGCTCTGCAAGGTGGCCTGGCCGCCGCCGCTGGAGCCGCCGGCCCCAACATCGCCGGCTGGATTAAAACCCTGCAAGGCAACCAGCAGCTCTCCGGCATCAGCTCGGAGCTGCAGAACCTGCACGACGCCCTAGGAAGTGGTGCTTCTGACACCGGCGCGCTGGCTACCAGCCTGCGCACCCTCGGCGAGCATACCACCAAAGCCGCCGATGCTGCCACTCCCGATGCCCAGGACAAACTGCGCCAGCTGGGCCAGGCCCTGAGCAGCGCTGCCAGCCAGCTGAAAGGCTAAACGGCCGGTAACCCGGTTAGCTCACGCACGAAAAAGGCTGCCAACCTCTGGGTTGGCAGCCTTTTTCGTGCGTAAATGACGACGGCTGGCAGCCCGTTGGCGGGCTCAGGAGTTGGCGGTTTGCCTGCCTTGCTGCGTATCTTCGCGGCCGAATGCCGGCTGGCCGTAGCTACAATTTGCCGCCGCGCTCCCTTACCAAATCACTTCTCATTTCTCTCATGAGCTTTATTTCCGAAGTAGAATCCAGCATCCGCGTCCTGTTCGATGCCACCAGCAAAGGTTTTCAGATGGACCCCGGCACGGGCTTCAACCAGATTGATAACTGGATTCAGCACCTGCGCTCCATCGACCAGCCCGTGTTGCGCCCCATCGTGACGGAGCTGGAAACCCTGCGCGGCCACATCAACAACAACAATGCGGCCGCCATGGCCCAGTCCTTCCAAACGCTGGGCGAGCTCACGGCCCAGTCGGCCCTGACCACCCACAGCTTCAAAGGCGAAGGCGACAAAGCCCGCGAAATCAGCCAGAAGCTGATTACCGCCGCCGGCAACCTGCGCCATATCGCCAAGATGCCCGCGCAGCACTAGGTAGTTGGTTGGGTTAAGCACCCAAACAAGAAGAACGTCATGCTCATCTGGCGTCCGCGAAGCCGAAGCATCTCTACCGCGTAACTAATCCTATCGATTGGGTTTAGTATTGTGGTAGAGATGCTTCGGCTTCGCGGACGCCAGATGAGCATGACGTTCTTTTTTATTCCAATTAATCCTCTGCGCCTAATACCCCAGCGCCGTATCGTCGCCGCGGGGGTCGGCGCCGCCTTCCAGCGTGCCTTCGGGGCGAATGTGGATGATGTCGAGGCGGCCCCAGGGCTGGCGCGGGTTGAGGCGGTAGCCGCGGACGCGCAACGAATCCTGCGCGGCGGGTAGCAGGGCCCCGGCTTCCACGTCGAGCAGGTCGGGCAGCCACTGGTGGTGCAGGCGCGGGGCGGTCACGACCTGCTGGGCATTGAGGCCGTAGTCGACAATGCCGATGATGGACTGCAACACGCTGGTAATGATGGTGCTGCCACCGGGCGTGCCCGTTACGAGGGCCACTTTGCCGTTGCGGGTGAGGATGGTGGGCGTCATGCTGCTGAGCATGCGCTTGCCGGGCGCGATGGCGTTGGCCGAGCCGCCCACCAGGCCGTAGGCGTTAGGCACGCCGGCCTTGGCCGAGAAGTCGTCCATCTCATTGTTAAGCAGGAAACCGGCCCCGGGTACCACTACTTTGCTGCCGTAGGCCCCGTTGAGCGTAGTGGTGCAGCTCACGGCATTGCCAAAAGCGTCGACGATGCTGTAGTGGGTGGTTTCGCTGCTTTCGTAGCCGGGCAGGCCCTTGCCGGCGGCCACGTCGGCGCTGGCCGTGGCCCGGCCCCTGGCGCGCATGGTGCCCGCCCGCTGGTGGTTGTAGTCCACATCGAGCAGCTTCTGCACGGGCACGGCGCCGAAATCGGGGTCGCCGAGGTAGGCGGCGCGGTCGGCGTACACGCGCCGCTCGGCCTCGGTGATGTAGTGCACGGCCAGGGGCGTGTGGTAGCCCAGCTGGGCCAGGTCGATGGGCTCCAGCATTTGCAGCATTTGCAGCAGGGCCACGCCGCCGGAGCTGGGCGGGGCCATGGTGATGACTTCGTAGTCGCGGTAGCGGCCGCGCAGGGGCTCGCGCCACTTGGGCTGGTAGTTGTCGAGGTCTTTCTGACTGACCAGGCCGCCGCCGCGCTTCATTTCGGCCAGCAGCAGGCGGGCGGTTTCGCCCTGGTAGAAGCCGGCCCGGCCCTGGTCGCGCACGCGGGCCAGGGTGCGGCCCAGCTCGGGCAGGCGCAGGGTATCGCCGGCTTTCCAGTCGCCGCCGCTGGGGCGCAGGTAGGCGGGGCTGCTGCCGGGGTTGTACTTCGTGAAGTCGGCGCGGGTCCGGTTCAGGCCGGCGGCTTCCTTTTCGGTGAGGCGGAAGCCCTGGGTGGCCAGCGCCACGGCCGGCTGTAGCAGCGACGGCCACGAGAGCTTGCCCAGCTGCTTGTGCAGCATGGCCATGCCGGCCACGGTGCCGGGTGTGCCCACGGCCAGCGGGCCGGCGGTGCTCAGGCTGGGCACCACGTTGCCTTGCTTGTCGAGGTACATGTCGCGGGTGGCTGCGGCGGGCGCGGTTTCGCGGAAATCGAGGCTGCCGGCCGAGCCGTTGCGGTCGCGGTAGAGCAGGAAGCCGCCGCCGCCCACGTTGCCCGCCACGGGCAGCACCACCGCCAGCGCAAACTGTACGGCCACGGCCGCATCGTACGCATTGCCGCCCCGCTGCAGGACCAGCGTGCCGATTTTCGAGGCCTCGGGGTGGGCTGAAACGACCATGGCGTAGTTGGCCAGCCGCGGCGCGGCCGCCTTGGGCACCGGCGAGGCCAGCGAAGCCTCGAAAGCCCGGGAGGCGGACGTGACCGGACGCTCGGAGGAGCAAGCCAGCAGCAGCGCCAGCGGAATAGCTAAAAAGCGAGACTTCATCATTGGGCAAAATAACGCCAAGTTTGCGGCTGGGCAACTAGAGGAATTAAGAATTAAAAATTAATAACTGATTACGCACCGACGTGCTGGCGCTTGGGATTCGAGCCTGTGGCTCGGGCGCGAAGAACTTGCGGCAGGGCTTGCCAATGGTTTCCTCCCCGAGCCACAGGCTCGAACCCCCAGTGGGCAGCCAGCAGCACGCCGCGTAACATCAGCTAATAATTAAGAATTGGGGAAGGGGTCCTCATTCAGCGGAACGTTACTCATTCTTAATTCTTAATTCTTAATTCAGCAAGGCGTCCGTTACTTTTGGCCCAAACCTCTCCCGTATCATGTCAAAGTCGAAAACTACTGCTCCCGCTGCCCCTAAGGCTCTCCGCCGCGCACCACTGGCCCTCGTCAAAACCGACCCCTGGCTGGCACCCTTCGAGCCGGTTCTGCGCCAGCGCCAGGCGCGCCTGCAGGCCCGGATGGCCGAAATCGAGCAGCACCATGGCTCGCTGCTGAACTACGCCACCGCCCATCAGCAGCTCGGGTTGAACCACGATGCCGGCCGGGGCGGCTGGGTGTACCGCGAGTGGGCCCCCGCCGCCGAAGGCCTGTTTCTGGTGGGTGATTTCAATGGTTGGGACCGGCAGGCCAACCCGCTGCAAAAGCTTGAATTTGGGGTGTGGGAAGTCTTTCTGTCGGATGCGGAATACGCGAGCCGCTTCAGTCACGGCAGCCGCTACAAGGTCCACGTCGTGAGCCCGGCCGGGGGCAAAGACCGCCTGCCCGCCGCCCTGCGCCGCGCCGTGCAGGACGAGGAAACCAAAGATTTCGCGGCCCAGGTGTGGCGGCCCGAAACAGAATTTGCCTGGACTGACCAGAAGTTTCGGCCCGCCACCGCCGCCAAAGAGCCGCTCATCTACGAGGCCCACGTGGGCATGGCCACCGAGGAAAGCCGGGTGGGCACCTACCGCGAATTCGCCGAAAATATCCTGCCCCGCATCGAGGCCGGCGGCTACAACGTGGTGCAGCTCATGGCCGTGCAGGAGCACCCGTACTACGGCTCGTTCGGCTACCACGTGGCCAATTTATTTGCCGCCAGCTCCCGCTTCGGCACGCCCGAGGACCTGAAGTTTCTCATCAACGAGGCCCACCGGCGCGGCATCGCGGTGCTGCTCGACATCGTGCATTCGCACGCCGTGAAGAACGAAGCCGAGGGCCTGGCCGATTTCGACGGCTCCGGCAACCTCTATTTTCACAAGGGCGAGCGCGGCAACCACCCCGGCTGGGACAGCAAGCTGTTCGACTACGGCCGGCCCGAGGTGCAGCAGTTCCTGCTCAGCAACCTGCGCTTCTGGCTCGAAGAATACCACTTCGACGGCTTCCGCTTCGATGGCGTGACCAGCATGCTCTACCAGCACCACGGCGAGGGCGTGGCCTTCGTGGGCTACGACAATTACTTCGGCCCGGCCGCCGATGAGGACGCCATTCTTTACCTGCAGCTGGCCACTACGCTGGCCCACGAATTCAAGAAAGGCAGCATCCTGATTGCTGAGGACATGAGCGGTCTGCCCGGCCTCTGCCGCCCCATCAAGGAGGGCGGCGTGGGCTTCGATTTCCGCCTGGCCATGGGCATCCCCGACTATTGGATTAAGCTGCTCAAACACACGCCCGACGAGAAATGGCCGCTCGGCGACCTCTGGCATACCCTCACCAACCGCCGCGCCGGCGAGAAAACCATTGCCTACGCCGAAAGCCACGACCAGGCCCTGGTGGGCGACAAAACCCTCGCACACTGGCTGTTCGATGCGGCTATCTACACCCACATGCACGCCGCCGACCCCGACCCCGGCGCGGCGCGGGCACTGGCGCTGCATAAGCTCATCCGGCTGCTCACGCTGGCGGTGGGCGGCGAGGGCTACCTCACGTTCATCGGCAACGAGTTTGGCCACCCCGAGTGGGTCGATTTTCCCCGCGAGGGCAACGGCTGGAGCTACCAGTTTGCCCGCCGCCAGTGGAGCCTGGGCGACAATCCCGACCTGAAATTCAACCAGCTGGGCAATTTTGACCGGGCGCTGGTGTACCTGGCCCGCGAGCAGCACCTGCTGGCCGCCGCCCCCGCCACCCTCCTCAAGCACGACGAGGAAAACCAGGTACTGATTTTTGAGCGCGCCGGGCTGGTGTTCGTGGTCAACTTCCACGTCGAAAAAAGCCTGACCGACTACCGCTTCTGGGTGACGGAGGAGGGCAAGTACCGCGTGGTCTTATCCTCCGACAACAGCCGCTTCGGGGGCTTCAACCGGCCCGATGAGACGTTTGAGTACGATACCTATGACCACCAGCTCAGCCTCTACGTGCCGAGCCGGGTGGCGCTGGTGCTGGCCGCAGTCTAACAGTGCTGGCCGCAGTCTAAGCGCAGCGACGACTGCGAGCCGCGCGTAACAGCGAGTTTGTAACTCGCCGTGAGAGCAAGCGGCCCTGCCCGGCGAGTTACAAACTCGCTTTACGCCCGGCATACAGTCGACGCTGCGCTTAGACTGTTGCCAGCTTCGCCGGCTTTTTCAATCATCCATCTACCACCCAATATTGCTCATGGCTTATCCCATCCGAAACCAGGAGGGCTTGTACTTTATTACCTGCACCGTCGTCGAGTGGGCTGATGTCTTTACCCGGCCGATTTACAAGGATATTATTGTCGAAAGCCTGCGGTACTGTCAGCAATCCAAGGGATTGGAGCTGTTTGCGTACTGCCTGATGAGCAACCACCTTCACCTGATTGCCCGCGCTGCCGATGACCATAAATTGTCCAACATCATGCGCGATTTTAAGAAGTACACCGCGAAGCGCATCTTTGAAAACCTGCACGCCAATCCGCAGGAAAGCCGGCGCTTCTGGCTGGAATGGCTATTTAAAAACGCTGCCAACTTCAACCAGCGCAATACCAACATTCGTCGCTTCGCTTAGACTGTTGCCAGCTTCGCCAGCTTTTTCAATCACCCATCTACCACCCAATACTGCCCATGGCTTATCCCATCCGAAACCAGGAGGGCTTGTACTTTATTACCTGCACCGTCGTCGAGTGGGCTGATGTCTTTACCCGTCCGATTTACAAGGATATTATTATCGAAAGCCTGCGGTACTGTCAGCAATCCAAGGGATTGGAGTTGTTTTCGTACTGCCTGATGAGCAACCACCTGCACCTGATTGCCCGCGCTGCCGATGACCATAACTTGTCCGACATCATGCGCGATTTTAAGAAGTACACCGCGAAGCGCATCTTTGAAAACCTGCACGCCAATCCGCAGGAAAGCCGGCGCTTCTGGCTGGAATGGCTATTTAAAAACGCTGCCAACTTCAACCAGCGCAATACCAACATTCAGTTCTGGCAGCAGCCCAGCCATAGCATCGAGCTTCTGAGCGAGGCCGTGACGCAGCAGAAGCTGAACTACATTCATCAGAATCCGGTGCGGGCGGGAGTTTGCTATCGGGCCGAGGACTATGTATATTCTTCCGCTTCGTTTTATGCGGGACTGGAGGCGGTGCTGGAGGTTGAGCGGTTGTTTTAGGGGGCTTGTGCGGGGGCGAGTTACAAACTCGCTTTACGGTGGGCGCGCAGTCGTCGCTTCGCTTAGACTGCGGCCAGCGGGGGGTAACTCCTAACTGGTATAGCCAACTCAGCGACCCTTTGGCTTAGCGTGTAGATTCGCCCTTCTAGCCAAAAAACAGGGAGGGAAAAGCTCTGGGTTAAAGCTTTTCCCTCCCTGTCCAACAATACACAATCAAGTGTCTAGTCGTTGCGGTCCGTGTCTGTTACCGTAACGACGTTGCTGCGGTCAATGGCGATGGTGTACTCGTGGCACTTGCTCACGTCTACGGTCTTGGCGTAGTCGACGTTGTTGACCTTGAGGGTGAAGGTGGTTTGACCCGCCGCGTAGTTGGCGTAGTCGGAGGTGACGCCCGGAGCCACATTATTGATGTTGACCGTGTTGCCGCCCGAGGTTTTCACCTGCACGCTAGCGATTTGGGTGCCATTGTTGGTAATGCGGGCCCGTGGGTCTTCGTCCTTGCATTTTTTGCAGCCGGTGGCAGCCATGGCCATAAAACCAGCGAATAGAATGGGTAATAGGGAGCTTCCAGCTTTCATAAAGGGGTAATTAGTTGTCCGTGGCCTAAAGCAGACCAATAGAACGTGCAAGATACTCGTTATCAATTGTCGTACCATAATCCTCCATTGAATGTACTGCTACCTCTGTGGGCTTGAAAACCCCCTCCACAGTCCAGATTGAGTTCAGTAAATTGATTCAAAAATCAAAGTTCACGAAATGCCCAAGGGAGATGAGTTTCGTGAACTTTGATAGGCAGGTTTCAATTGCCGCATTAAGCTACCTATCTTGCTCCAGCTGATAGGCAGTACAGAAACCCAATAGCTACTTCAGCAGCTCCAGCACCACGGCGGTTTTGGCGGGCAGCTGTAAACGCTGCCAACTTCAACCAGCGCAATATCAACATTCAGCTCTGGCAGCAGCCCAGCCATAGCATCGAGCTTCTGAGCGAGGCCGTGACGCAGCAGAAGCTGAATTACATTCATCAGAATCCGGTGCGGGCGGGAATATGCTATCGGGCCGAGGACTATGTGTATTCCTCCGCTTCGTTTTATGCGGGACTGGAGGCGGTGTTGGAGGTTGAGCGGTTGTTTTAGGGGGCTTGCGCGGGGGCGAGTTACAAACTCGCTTTACGGTAGGCGCGCAGTCGTCGCTTCGCTTAGACTGCGGCCAGTTGGCAGCTTAAAGGAAATAAATCGTAACTAGCGCGTTAGGCACCCGACACAATTTCTATATGGCAGGCCTTACGGATATTACATTCTACGATAACCTTGACATTTGGCAACGTGTCGAAGTGCCGGGAAGTAGAGCGTTTAGGCTCCTGGCAAACTATGTAAGCGACTTGTATGTCCAGTGCCTGCACGGCTACAAACCGCCGAAAATCTCTCGTATTAGCCTTTGCTTGGTAGCGGAGAATACGCCTCCTCATTGCTGGAAGACCGGTTCTATCGCGCTTATTAATTATGGATTTAGCTCGCAGGCGTACAACGCGCTAACTGTCGATGCTGATAAAGCGCTGTATCTCTTAGAATCGCTGCAAGACGCCGTGCGGCACCTATGCCACGCCTACGGGTGGGATTTGGCGGTTTTTGAAGGGGCCTGCCACGAGGTGAAAAGTTGTGACATTCAGTTCAGATTCATGTATCCGGAAAAAGTCGCTCGGGATGGAAAAAAGCGCGCCCACTTGCTGCTTGAAAAAACGCTGACGACCACCTTCTTGTCCGTCTGCATTGATTTTGAGGGAAAGCGCGTGAAGGCCCAATTGTACGAGGGCCCCAACCGCTGGTGGTACGACCCCATCTACGCTGTAACCAAGCACGGCAGGTGGATAAACAACGACCAATTTGGCGTGAAAACCACGCGGCATGATTTCCAAGGGTGGTTTTCATTGCAAGCAAACAAAGTTTGTGTGGAATAACACTGCTTCAGCAACTCCAGCACAAGCTTCCCAGCCCGGCGAGTTACAAACTCGCTGTTACGTGTGGCGCGCAGTCGTCGCTTCGCTTAGACTGCGGCCAGCGGCAGTAAGAATCTAATCGATGGAACGAAGGTCATTTACCAATCAGATTAAGATTTGATTAGTGAATAAATTCACTTGTTTAGCAGAACTCCTACTCCACTACCACGCGGCGCGTCCCGGGGACTGCTTGAGCGTAGCGTACGCGCAACAGGTATACCCCAGCTGGCAAAGCGGCAGTGTTCAAGCTCAATTCGGAGTTAGAAACCGGTTGGGTAAGCACGACCCGGCCGAGCGCATCGAACAGTTCCACTCGCTGGGGGCGGCTAGCTGCATCCAAAGACAAATGCAGCACCTCATGAGCTGGGATAGGCCAAGCCGCTAGCCGAGCGGCTGCCTGCTGGTGGCCGATGGCCAGTACATGGGCATCGGTGAGCCGGACCAAGGCGTTGATGGGCAGGGTGCCAACCTGCGGAAACGCACCGGCCGCCAGAATAGCGCCGTTGGGCTGGAGCAACAGGCGGCGCACATATCCGTTGCGGCCGCCCCCGCCCATGGGGCCGGCCGAGGGGTTATAGCTGGTATCCAACGCTCCCGTGGGCAGCAGGCGCAGGGTGCCTTCCGAGTTGAAGGCTCCTGATGGCAATGTGCCGCCCAGCAGCACCCGCCCGTTGGGTTGCACCACCACGGTGTTGGCCAGCGGCGACGAGCCGGGCAGCACCACTTGAAACGAGGGGTCGGGCGAGCCGTTAGCCAGCAGGCGGGCCATGTAATGGTTGCCCGGAGCCCCCAGGTTTTCGAAATTACCGGTGAGGTAAAGGCGGCCCTGGCTATCCTGAGCCACTGCCAGGGCCAGCTCGCCAAAGGAAGAAGTAGTCAGCGTGAAGCCAGGGTCGAGGGCTCCCGTGGGGAGCAGCCGCCAGATGGGCGCACTCAGTGTAGCGCCAACTGGCAATTGCCCTGCCAGCAGCAGCGCGCCGTTGGCCTGGGGCACCATGTCCTGTATCTGGAAGCCGTTGGGCGGAGCTGTTGACTGAAACGAGGCATCTACCTGACCAGTAGCACCCGCAAACCGGGCCAGCACGGCAGCACGAGTGGTGCTACCCTGTTGTACCCGGAAATCACCGGCGGCCAGCACACCTCCGGTAGCCGGGTCCAGGGCCAGCCGTTGTATGCTGGTAGGTAAGGCCCCGGTACCATTGGTGGGGGCAGGGGCGATGGGCGGTACAAAAGACGCGTCAGCTGCACCAGTGGACAGTACGCGCCCCAAGGCGGGACGGGCCACACCATTCAGGTAGTCAAAGTCGCCACCAACGGCCAACCGCCCATCGGGCTGTAGCGCAAGGGCTAGTACTTGGGCATCGGCAACTGCGGCAAATGAGGCGTCGACCAGTCCGTTGGGCTGTAGCCGGGCGAGGTTGCGCACGGGTGTCCCATTGATTTCGGAGAACGACCCGCCGACCAAAAGCTTACCATCGGGCTGCAAAGCCATGTCATTCACGCGCCCGTCTTCCTGCACCAGGGGGGCAAAGCTGGCATCACGGCTGCCATCTGCATTTAGCAGAACCACGCCTACGGGCAGTTCCGTGGCCAGGGGCGCGTAGCGGAACAGCTCAGCCGGTAAGCGGCCTGCTGCCACCAGCACCTGCCCGTTGGGCAGCAGTTGCACCGAACCGGGATACCAGGTGCTGGCGTTGCTGTTGGGCTTGCCTGCCGCTGCCCGGCCGTTATCGAAGTTGGGGTCGAGTGCCCCGGTGGGCAACAGCCGCACCACCCGCCCGGTGGGAGTGCTGCCCAAGGCCGTGGCGCGCGTCGCGATGAGTATCCGACCATCGGGCTGCACCACCGGCGCAATGATGGCGGAAGCGGAAAAACCGTAATTGAAGCGCGCTCCCAGTTGAAAGGTCGGGTCGATGCTGCCTGTAGCCAGCAGACGGATTACGTTTGGGGTTGACAGAGCGCCAGCACAGGTCAGCAGCAGGTTGCCATCGGGCTGCACCATTACAGTGAATACGTCCGTGTTTGGCGGCAGCGCGGACTGAAACGTTGGGTCGAGCGCACCGGTAGGCAGCAGCCGCGCCACGCCCTGCTGGGGCTGGCCGTCCGCTGCCGCGAAAGGGCCGGTCACGAGCAGCTTGCCATCGGGCTGCAACGCTACGAAAAAGGGGAGGCTATAACTTGCGGTGTTGTCAGCGAACCCGACGGCCTGGAAGCTTGTATCGCGGCTGCCATCGGCATTAAGCCTTATAAGGCAGGGGCCTGCTTGAGTTATTGTGGCCGGAAAGCGTCCCACGAGCAGGATTTTGCCATCGGGCTGCGGCAACGCCTGGCGCACCGAGGCGAAAACCGACAGGCCGGCATCGAAGCCTGCATCCGGCGTACCGTCGGCGTTGAGCAGTAGCAGCGCCTGTCGGCTCACGCTTCCTAGTGTGATGACCCCGGAACCGGTAGGAATGCCGTAGTAGACGTTGTCCAGGAGCAGGATTTTGCCGTTGGGCAGTAGCGCCATTCGGTCTATCTGTCCTTGCAGGCCCGCCACGTTGGTTTGAAATGCTGGGTCGGGCTGCGTGCTGCCGGCTAACAGGCGAACCAACTGGCTGCTGGCCTGGCTGGCCACCCGCTGGAAAGGACCAAGCAGCAGGGTTTGGCCGTCGGGCTGGCGCTGGGCCTGGGTCACGGTACCGGGTTGGTACACCTGTCCGGAAAAAAAGGTCGGGTCAACAGTCGGTCCTTGCCCGTAGGTAAGCTTAGGGCCGAGAAGTAACAGGACACACAGGCAGAAACGACAGGTAGATTTTTTCACAAATGGAGACAATGAAAAGCTTGGGGTGAACCGCACGAACCTTGTAGTTCAGGTGCATTCGGTTCACCCCAAAAATTGCTCCATCTTAACTTTTGGAGTGCATAAGCAAGCAATAATGCTCGAATCTGCCGCTACTTCCCCAGCTCCAGCACCACGGCGGTTTTGGCAGGCAGCTGCAGAGTTGCCACGCTGCTCAGGCTTTCCCCCGTCAGCACATTGCGGGCTTTGCTGAAGCCAGCCATGCGCTCCGAGAAGCGGGCGGTGGGCAGGCTGGCGGGCTTATCGGTGGTGTTGCTGGCCACCAGCACGGTGCCGGTGGCATCGTAGCGGAAGTACACGTAGAGGCCATCCTGCGGGAGGTACTGCATCAGCTTGCCGGTGTGCAGCACTTTGTGGTCGCGGCGGTAGGTGGCCAGTTTCTTCACGAAGTCGAAGGCCTCGTTTTCGCGGGCCGAACGGCCGGCGGCGGTGAACTTGTCCTCCTTATCGCCCGCCCAGCCGCCGGGGAAATCCTTGCGCACCTCGGCATCGGTGGGGTCCTTGAAGTTCTTCATCAGGATTTCGGTGCCGTAGTACATGCTCGGGATGCCGCGGGTGGTGAGCAGCCAGGTCAGGCCCATCTTATACTTGTCGAGGTCGTCGCCGACTTCGGAGAGGAAGCGGTTCTGGTCGTGGTTGTCGAGCAGGGTCACCAGCTTGGTGGGGTCCTGGTACACGGCATCCTGCGCCAGGGCCTGATATACGTGCTGCGCGCCGTTGTCCCAGCCCGCGGCATTGGGCGAGCCCACTTCCTTGAGGCCGGCGAGCATGGCGTATTCCAGCACGAAATCGATGGTGCCCGGCTGGTTCGATTTGAAGGGGAAGCCGATGGTGTTGCGGGTGTAGTAGGACTGGTCCACCACGTTGTTCACCATCGACTCGCCGAAGATGTGCAGGCGCGGGTACTCGGCCAGCAGCGCCGCGTTGCAGCGGTTCATAAACGGCTGGTCGTTATACATGTAGGTGTCGATGCGCCAGGCATCGATGCCAAAGTTCTCGACGCACCAGATGGCGTTTTCAATCAGGTAGTTGGCCACGTAGGGGTTCTGCTGATTGAGGTCGGGCAGGAAGGGCACAAACCAGCCGTCGAGGGTGTTTTTGCGGTCCGACTGGGCCGCGTGCGGGTCTGTGACGGGTTGGTACTTGTAGGTGGTATTGGTGTAGGTGGGCCACTGGTGCAGCCAGCTTTTCATGGGCAAATCCTGCAAAATCCAGTGGGTGTTGCCCACGTGGTTGTACACGGCATCCTGCACCACTTTCAGGCCGGCGGCGTGGGCCTGCTGCACGTAGCTTTTGTAGCCCGCGTTGCCGCCAAAGCGCTTGTCGATGTTGTACTGGTCGGTGAAGCCGTAGCCGTGGTAGGAGGCGCGCATGGTGCCGCCCTCGTTGGTCAGCGGCTGGTTGTTTTCGGTGAGCGGGGTGAACCAGATGGCCGTCACACCCAGGTCTTTGAGGTAGGGAATGCGCTGGGCGGCCCCGGCGAGGTCGCCGCCGTGGCGGAAGAAGGTATTGGCGCGGTCCATGTTGGGGTCGCGCATGTCGGCAAACTTGTCGTTGCTCGGGTCGCCGTTGGCAAACCGGTCGGGCATGGCCAGGTAGATGAAATCGGCGGCGGTCACGCCCTGGCCTTTGGGGGCGTTGTCGCGGGCTTTTATTTCCCAGCTCTGGGTCACGGTCTGGCCGCCTTTTTTGCCCACCAGCTGCACCCGGCCGGGCTTGGCGGTAGGGGAGATGCTCAAGTCCAGAAAGGCGTAGTTCGGATTTTCAACCGTGCTGCTTTTCACCAGCTTCACGCCGGGGTAATTCACGGTGTAGGCCAGCGTGCCCGCGCCGGGGCCGTGCACCAGCAGCTGCACGTTGGGGCTTTTCATGCCCACCCACCAGTTGGTCGGGTTCACGCGGTCGATGGCAGCGGTTTGGGCGGTGGCCGCTAGTGGCAGCAGCAGGGCGATAAAGGGCAGCAGAAGGCGATTTTTCAAGTGCTTAAACATGGTGGGCGCGAACAGAAAAAGGAATTATACAGAAGGGCGTCATGACCGTTTTTTTTATTATTGACGAGGTAATTATCCGCGCTTGCGGCCCTGCGCCAGCATTTCCACTATTTCACCGAGGAGCTTTGTGCGGGTTTCGGGCTTTTTTGCTCCTTCCAGCCAGCGCACGTATTCGCGCTGGTGGGTGTAGGCCAGCTTGGCGAAGTAGGCAGCGGCGGCGGGCTCGGCGGCCAGGCGCTCGGCCAGGTCGGCGGGGGCTTCCATTTTGCGTTCGGCCACGTCGCGGGAGAGGGTTACGTGCACTGTGTCGCCCACCGTTTTAGCAATGGCCTTGCGGATTTGCTTGAGGATGTGTAGGGCGTGATGGCCATCGCCGAGCGGCGTGACGCTGCCCTGGTAGGGGTAGCCGTCGAAAGTGGCCTGCACGGGCACCTGGCCGCGCTTGCCGTATACTTCGGGTACCGAAAAAGGTAGTACCACGAACACGCTGCCGTCGCCATCGCCGGCTTCTATGACGGCTTCAAATTCGTGTTCGGGCGGCGTGGGGCCGGGCTGGGGCTGGGGTGAAATAGTCATGGGGAGGCAAAGTAAGCCATTGCGCCGCCAGCTACCGCTATTTTTCAGCCCGCTGTCACTTCACGCAGCACCTGCTGCACGGCCGGTTCGTTGGCGGCTGCTATCACGCGCACTTCGCTGATGGTACTGCCGTAGAGGGCCAGCAGGCGGCGGCGCAGGACCTCCGTCGGCACCAGAATAAGCCGCGCCCGGCGCATGGTCATGCGTTCTATTTCCAGCTGCCAGCCGCGCTCGGCGGGGTTGGGCAGGTCGGCGGCCAGGCCGGCGGCATACAGCACCAGCGGCCGCCCCGAGCTGTTGCGGATTTCGAGCGCGGCCAGCCACGCGGGCCAGCTGGGCGCGTAAATCACGCCGAAATCAGCCCGCCCGCGCACCAGCTGCGCGGCCTGGCGGGCGTACTGAATCATGCGGAAGTTCAGGCCCTCCAGCGCGGGCACCAGCACGACCGGCGCGACCTCTGCGATTGGCGCGGGCGCTGGTTCCGGAGCCACTGCCGCAACCAGTGCCGCTGCGGCCGGCACCGGCGCATCGGGCACGAGGTCGTCCTCGGGAGCGGCCAGGTCGAGGGCTTCGGCGGAGCCTATTGCTTCCGTGGGCTCATCGAAGATGGCGGGGCGGCGCAGGGCGGGTAGCTCGGGGTCGGGGTCGAAATTCAGGTCGCCGGCCTGGGGGTGAGACCGGGGCTGGATAGTTTGCCCGGCCGTAATGACTGGGGTATCGGCCGCTGATTCTGCAGTCCCGGGCCGGGGCGGGGCGGGCGGCGGCGGCGGGAAAACCTGAATGGCCTGCGCGCCCAGATACGGGGCGGCGGGCGCTTGCCAGGGGCGGCTGGCGGCGGGAGAATTTGCGCCGGTGGGCCACTGGCTGCGTGAGGCTGCCGGGGGCTGGGCCGCCGGACTTGCACCGCCCGATAATTGGGCCGATACCGCCAGCAGGGAGCTGCCAGCGGGTGTCAGGTCAGCCAGCCCGATAATGCGTGAGGGCCGCGATGAAGCTGCCGATTCTTGCGAAGCGGCCTGGCCTGGCAGCAGCTGCACGCCGGGCAAGGCCACCGTGGTATCAAAAGCCCTTTTCGCTGCTTCAAGTGCCTCAGGGGCCTCAGGGGCTGCGGTTGCTGCGGTGGTTGCGTCAGTTTTCGGCTCGATGGAGGCGGTGGTTTCCGGCGCTGCCTGCGAGGGCGCGGCCGATGCGGTGCCGGCCGGCAGGTGCGGAAACACGGCCACCACGGGCTGCCGGGCGGCCAGCTGGTACACCAGCGGCAGGGTAGGAGGCAAGGCCGCCCCGCCGAGCACGGCCACGCTGGGGTCGGCATCGTCCCAGGCCAGCAGCAAGACGGAAAAATCGGGCGGAGTCATGGGCAGGGAAAGGGAAACGCGGAATCGGGCCACTGGTCCCCCGGGCGGGGGCGTTGCGACCTATCAACCCCCAATGCTACGCCAGCGGGGCCACATCTTGGCAAAAAACCTTTCCGGCCGGTCCGGAAAAAAGTAACTTGCGTACTTATTCTGTCCGCAACCGGCCTGGTCGGTGTTTTTTTGCCCGCCTTGCGGTTCGTTTTTGCCTTTTGCTTAGAATTACTTTATGGATACCACGATTCAGGAAAATAACTACATGGTGAACGACCTGGCGGCCCAAAGCCACCAGGAACATTATCCCGGCGAAGTTATTCGCGCCGACCAGCTCGACGATAACCGCTTTCTATTCAATTGCCAGAACGGCGTGCGCCTGCTGCTGCACGTGCTGAGCGACAAAATCCTGCGCTTCCGCTACCTCACCGACGGCCCGCTCTCGCCCGATTTCTCCTACGCCGTGCCCGCCGAGGCCGTGTCGCGCCTCACGCCCGACCAAGTGGAATTCCGCGAGAAGCCCGACCACTACCGCCTCACCACGGCCCGTCTCATCTGCATCATTCAGAAGGAGAACCTGAAGGCCCGCGTGCTCGACCGCTCCGGCACCATCCTCAGCGACGACGAAAAGGGCTTCCACTGGGAGTACGACTACGACACCGGCAACGACATCGTGAAGATGAGCAAGCAGGTGCCCGCCGGCGTGCACTACTACGGCCTCGGCGACAAGCCCGACAACATGAACCTGCGCGGCAAGCGCTTCACCAACTGGGGCTCCGACACCTACGGCTACGTGAAGGGCTCCGACCCGCTGTATAAGAACATCCCGTTCTACCACGTATTGCACCAGAAAATCGCGCACGGCATTTTCTTCGATAACACCTTTAAAGCCAGCTTCGACTTCGCGGCCGAGCGGGCCGATGTGACCAGCTTCTGGGCCCAGGGCGGCGAGCTGAACTACTACTTCATCTACGGCCCCACGCTGATGGAGGTGACCCAGGAATACACCCTGCTCACCTGCCCACCCGAGCTGCCGCCGCTCTGGACGCTGGGCTACCACCAGTGCAAGTGGAGCTACTTCCCGGAGAGCAACGTGAAGGAGATAGCCAAGGGCCTGCGCGACCGCAAGATTCCCTGCGACGCGCTCTACCTCGACATCGATTACATGGAGGGCTACCGCTGCTTCACCTGGAGCCAGGAGCGTTTCCCCGACCCTAAGCGCATGGTGCGGGAGCTGGCCGAGGACGGCTTCAAAACCATCGTCATCATCGACCCCGGCATCAAGATTGACCCCGAGTACCCGGTGTACCAGGAAGGCATTGCCAACAACTACTTCTGCCGCCGCGCCGATGGCCCGCTGATGAAGGGCTCCGTCTGGCCCGGCCTCTGCAACTTCCCCGATTTCACCGCGCCCCGCGTGCGCGAGTGGTGGGCCGGTCTGTTTCAGGAATTGATTCAGGACATCGGCGTAAAAGGCGTGTGGAACGACATGAACGAGCCGGCGGTATTCGAAAAAGGCACCTTCCCGCCCGATGTGCGCTTCGACTACGACGGCCACTCGGCCTCGCACCAGAAGGCCCACAACATCTACGGCATGCAGATGGCCCGCGCCACCAACGATGGCGTGAAGCAGTTCAGCTACCCCAACCGGCCCTTCACCATCACGCGCAGCACTTACAGTGGCGGCCAGCGCTACTCCTCGGGCTGGACCGGCGACAACATCGCCTCCTGGGACCACCTCTGGCTGGCCAACATCCAGTGCCAGCGCCTGAGCATCTCGGGCTTCAGCTTCATCGGCAGCGACATCGGCGGCTTCGTGGACACGCCCACCGGCGAGCTCTACGCCCGCTGGATTGCGCTGGGGGCCTTCCACCCGTTCTTCCGCACCCATAGCTCCGGCGACCACGGCGACCAGGAGCCCTGGAGCTTCGGCGAGACCGTGACCGACGTGGCCCGGCACTTCATCGAGCTGCGCTACCGCCTGCTGCCCTATATGTACACCGCCTTCTGGCAGTACGCCACCGCCGGCACGCCCATGCTGCGCCCGCTCACCTTCCTCGACCAGAACGACACCGAAACCTACCTGCGCATGGCCGAATTCGGCCTCGGCGATAACCTGCTGGTCTGCCCCATCACCCAGCCCGGGGCCGAAGGCCGCTGGATGTACCTGCCCCGCGGCGACTGGTTTTACTACTGGACCGATGCCCCCACCAGCGGCGGGGCCGAAGTCTGGGCCGCCGCCGACCTCACCCGCATTCCCCTCTTCGTGCGCGCCGGGGCGGTGCTCCCCATGCAGCCCGTGCTGCAATACGTGGGCGAACGCGCCATCGAGGAGCTCACCCTGCACGTGTACTACAAAAACGGCACCGCCGAGAGCGTGCACTACGACGACGGCGGCGAAGGCTACGCCTACGAGACCGGCCACAAAACCCTGCGCCGTTTCACCGTCACCGGCTCCGAAAACAACCTGGTTATCACCCAGGCCATCGAAGGCGACTTCCAGCCCAGCTACGCCACCTACCGCGTGGTGCTGCACGGCGTGGCCGGCCCCATCGAAGTAACTGCCGACGGCCAGGCCGCCGAAGTAACCGAAGCCACTTTAGAAACGGGTTTGAAGCTGCCCAGCCTCGTGGTGGGCGTGGCGTTTGGCGAGGTGCGGGTGAACGTGGTGCCGCCCGTGGCGGGTAAGGGGGCTGTACCGGTTGCTCCTGCTGCTTAAGCATTAATCAAAAAAGGCGTTCTGTAAAACGCCTTTTTTATGCTTGAATTATGAAAAAAATCACTCTTGCCTTTTATGTAATCGTTGGTTTTTTCGCCTCTTGCCGGCCTAATGATAATTTCAAATATTATTCCAATGGACAAATCAAATGGACTGACTCACTGAATAATGAAGGCCAGTTCACCAGTACGTATTTCCGGCCGGACGGCACGCGAATAAAAACGGTGCCCTTTCTGAGTGGTCATATTAATGGCTTGCTTAAAAGGTATGACGCCACTGGTAAGCTGGAATCCGCCGAAATTTGGAAGAATGACAGCATTAATGGGCTTGTGACTGGATACTTTCCTAATGGAAAAATATGGTTCAAGAAAACGATGTTGGGGGAGACTACTATTGATACTTCCCGCGTTTACTACCCAAATGGAGAGTTACGGCAAGTTATTGTTCGCACTGACAAAGGGCGTCGCATAGATTTTGGCGCATGGCATCCTAATGGCCTAACTGATACAAGTTATATCCGCCCAATTTTCCTCAGTGATGCAGATACTATAAGCCAAGGGAGTGATTATGAGTTTGAAATCCGGTTAGGTAACCGCCGTTCCAACCACGTCACTGTGTCTTTGCGACCTAGAATATTAGGGTTGGACAGTACGAAAGGGATTTATTCGCTTACTAGATATACAATACACAGACCTTCCGTGGGTACTCACGTTGTCCGAGGAATAATTTATGAGCAGTGGGCACGAAAAAATAGCGACACTATTTGGACGAATTTATATTGGTTTAAACATAACTTTTGGGTAATGAATAAAGCCAATAAGTCTGAAACGAAGATTAGGTAACCAAAACAGGGTACCCCACGGGGTGCCCTGTTTCATTCCAACCAACCCAAAAGCTATGCCTCCGCCACCACCGGCACCACCACCGGCGCGGGCGTATCGGTCACCACGTAGTCCTCGTATTTGCGGGCGTCGGTGGTGGCGTAGAGAGCCTTGCCGATGCCGCAGAGGTCGATGAGCTCGGTGTAGAGGGCGTTGCCGGCCAGCACGCGCACGTCGGCGGCGCGGCCCCGGGCGGTTTCGGCGTCCTGCTGCTCGCCCAGGCGGGCCAGAAACTCCGTGGCTGAGGCGGCCAGCGCATCGAGCATGGCCAACAGAGGACTTCCTAAACAGCTTCATTAGCTGTCATAGTACCATTCAAACAGTTTTTCATGAATTGAAAAGTAAATTCATAATATTTAATATTAAATAACTATATTTATATTATATCAAATTGGTGGTTGTCCTTCCTTAACCCCAGCCACCACTCGCCGGGGCTCCCGCTCCCCTTACCCGCCACGGAGGCAAAGTAGATTCTCGTTCCCGGAAGTGGTACGTCTTGTCCACGCCGGCACCATGCTGCCACCCGTCAATGGGAAGGCCAATGACTGACTGTGCTTGTTTTTCACTCCTTTCCTTCATGCTATGAGCCGTACTCGCCACTCCCGATTTCACTCCCGCACCGCTTGCATACGTCTGCTGCTGCTTTGCTGCGGTTTGTTCATCACTCCGGCACTGCGGGCACAGCAGGCCACGGAAGCCTGGGCCACGCGCTACGACAGCCCGGGCAGCGCGAATGATATGGCCACAGCGGTAGTCGTGGACAATGCCGGCAACAGTTACGTGACCGGCAATTCCAGCGATAATGGAGCAGGCGCATCAAAATGGGTCACGGCCAAGTATTCGCCAGCCGGGCAGCAGCTCTGGGTACGCGAGTACAGCGGAGCAAGAGCCAGCGCCATTGCCGTGGACAATGCCGGCGGGGTGTACGTGACCGGTACCAGCAACGCCGGCCCGGTGACCGTGCGCTACGATGCTGCTACGGGGGCGCAGAGCTGGCTAAGTACATATAACGGCCCCGCTAACGCCACCGCCCTGGCCGTAGACAACGTCGGCGGCGTGTATATCACGGGCCAAAGCAGCACCAGTGCTGGCAGCAGCGACTACATCACCGTGCGCTACGCGGCGGCCACGGGTGCGCAGAGCTGGGTGAGCACGTACAACGGCCCCGACAACGGCAACGACTACGCCAGTGCCATTGCCGTGGACAATGCCGGCGGGGTCTACGTCACGGGTACCAGCTACGGCACGACCACCTGGACGGACTACGCCACCGTGCGCTACGCCGCCGCCACGGGCACTCAGAGCTGGGCCAGCCGCTACAACGGCCCCGTCAGTCAGTACGACTATGGCCGGGCCATTGCCGTGGACAATGCCGGCGGAGTGTACGTCACGGGAACCAACTACAATTTCAAAAATGTGGACTACGCCACCGTGCGCTACGCGGCCGCTACAGGCGCGCAGAGCTGGGTCAGCCGCTACGATGGTGCCGGCAACGACCAGGTGGCCGCCATTGCGGTGGACAACGCCGGCGGGGTGTACGTGACCGGAAGCAGCTCCAGCACTACCAGCATCCCCGCAACGGACTACGCCACCGTGCGCTACGCGGCCGCTACGGGCGCGCAGAGCTGGGCCAGCCGCTACAACGGCCCTGCCAACGGCGCCGACTTCGCCCAAGCCCTGGCCGTGGACAATGCCGGCGGGGTGTACGTGACCGGAACCAGCTACAACGGCGCCGAAAGTGACTACGCCACCCTGCGCTACGCCGCCACCGATGGCGCCGTGGTCTGGACCAAGCTAAAAGCCGGCCTGAAAGGCCTGGCAATGGGCCTGGCCGTGGACAATAGCGGCAACGTGCTGGTAACGGGCTACGCCCAGGACCCCGTCACCAACTACGACTTCCTCACTGTCAAATACAGCCAGGCGGTGCCCGGGGGCAGCACGTTCGCCTTCTATCGGGCCATTAATCTGAATGGCCCGGCCCTGACGCTGGACGGCAACGCCTGGGCCGGCAGCACGGCTCCGCACTACTCTACTAATGGCATTGCCTTCCAGAACCAGAGCGTGGCGCTGATACCGGCCACCGATGCCGCCCGCACGGGCATGATTCGCACGGCCGTGTACAGCCCCAACCTGCGGGTAACGCTCTCGGCCGTGCCGGCGGGCACCTACCAGGTGTATGCCTACGTGTGGGAGGATAACAACGCGGAAGTCTACAGCCTGCATGTGAATGGCCATGTGGTGCAGCGTAACTACAACAGCGGGCCGGCCGGCACCTGGGCCCGGCTCGGTCCCTATACCGTCACGCTCGCGGCCACCGGCAGCGTGCAGCTCACCACCACGGGCGGCTGGGCCAACTTCTCTGGCATCGAGTTCTGGAAACGGCAGACGGCCACGCCGCCAGCTAATAACTTCCACGATAGTCCATCCCAGCCGTTCGTGACCGACCAGATTCAAGCCTACCCCAACCCCTCGGCCGATGGCCGCTTTCACCTGCTGCTACCGGCCGCGCTGCAAGGCGAAGTGACATACCGGCTGCTGTCGGCGGTGGGCAAGCAGGTGAAAGCGGGCACCCTCAGCGTGTCCGCCACGGGCACAGCTGAACTTGATTTTTCGCCGCAGCTCAACGAGCTCAACGGCTGCTACCTGCAGCTGAAAGGAGCCCAGGGCCAGGCCTGCCTCAAGCTGCTCAGCTACTAGGCAGCTCCCGCACAGCCAGTATTCCAGGCTGATTAAGTAATAAAAAACAAAAAGGGCACCCTGTAGGGTGCCCTTTTTTTAGCAAAACACAACCTGCGCCTACGCCTTGCCCACCACGGGCACGGCACCACGGGGGCGGGCGCGTCGGTCACCACGTAGTCCTCGTATTTGCGGGCATCGGTTTGGGCAAAGAGGGCCCCGCCGCCCCCGTGACCAAAGCCACTCAAGCAACGGGCCTCAAGCTGCCCAGCCTCGTGGTGCCCGTCGGCTTCAGCGAGGTGCGCGTGAACGTGGTGGGGGCGGGAACGGAGGCTGCGCCGATGAGGTAATCCGCTTCAAGCAAGCAAATCCAAGCGTAAAAACTCTTTCGCTGAACGGCTTGCGACGGTAGAAAATTTGCCTAGCTTTGGCGTTGTCTTTTCACCACATTTCATTCATCACCATGAAAAAAAGAATTACCCATGCCCTATCTGTGGCATTATTGGGGGGGGGGCTTGCACTTTGGGGTTGCGAGAAAGTAGCGCAGCCAGAACCTAATCAATCGGTAGCCCGCACCGCGCCGCAGGTAGTTGCGGCTGAAGCGACCCGCGAAACCACCCCAGCCCAGGTCGCGTGGCTGCGTTTCGTAGAACGGGTAGAGCGTGGCGAAATCACGGACCCCATCGGCCAGTACGTAGCCCAAGGTACAAAAGCCGCAATAGACGCGGAAGGGCATCGTCTGGCCCGCCCTAAAGTGGATGTCTCGTTACGGGATGCCAGCAAAAGGTACGCCTTGCGGACAACGACGCCAAGTGCAACTACGGCGGGTAGGTCCATCGATGACCCTGCGAAGCTCAGGAATCCGACCCGTGCGGTCCTTGCTATGTGGGTCCTCAAGGCTGCGGCGGCGGACCAGGCGTTGTTTCCACATTTACGACCTCTGAAACGCTTGGTGGGAATGGCTACATTTACGATTTGAAGATTGTGGTAGGGGCCAACAGTTCTACAAGCACGCAAGTGACGTTGGGTAGGGCCGGTTACACCAAATTGGATGCAAACCTCAATAAGGGGGCCGGCGGTAACGAAATTTACCTGTGTTTCCAGCGAAGCCCTGCCCAAGTGTTGAACGGTTTGGAATACACCTACAATTATGCGTATTCAAGTCCTAATGACATTCTCACGGCGTTTCAGACCCAATACGGTAGTTTGACTAATGCCCCGGCCGGGGACCCTTATTTCTACAATATTTGGGTACCCAATCAAAATTCTAATGTGTACTGGGGCACGATAGACCTTAATGCAGGCGCGGGGGGAGATTACATTTATTCCTTTCAATCCAAAAGTCCATTCGTGCCGAACTATCGTCCTTTTCGGGAAGTGGGGATTCTATCGGGAAATATTAGCACGCTGTATCCTCCGTCGGGGTGGGCGAAATACCCACGTGACCTAAACGAAGGGGCCGGTGGGGACTACATTTATTTTTGCTATCGTTAAAATAATAGCAATGCACGCGATGAAACACGCATTTCTCTTCTTAGTCATGGCTATCGGTGCCCCCTTGCTGCAGTTTCCCTGCCAGGCCCAGGAGGCCAAAGCTGCTTTGCAAAATCGTTACTATGTCGGCTTGCAAACTTTTATGGGTAGCTATGAGATGTTCTACCGCACCACGCCGCGTTTGTTGGGTATCAAACCGTGGCAAGTAGTGGCAGGCGCACACCTGACGCGCCGATGGGCGGTGCAGGTTGGGTACACTACCTCAAATCGCAGTTCAATTGAAGACCCATCGTATACGGGTACAACTCTCAGCGGTCAATATGTTTCCGGTCGCCGGGGTTCGGATTCACGAGAACAGGCTGCGGTCCTTTTGATGCGCTACTCGCTGATTCGACGGCCGCATCCCCGGTTACAAGTGGATGTGTTAGCAGGACTGACGTTGGTGAGTTCACGTTTCAGCGTTTATGGAGCCGATTTTGTTGACGGGCAAACTGTGCGTGAATACTACTCCGGCGACCATGCCACCCAATTTTACGCCACGGCTGGGTTGGGCGCACGCTATCCGTTTGGCAAGCATTTCGAAGGCGTATTTGACTACACGCTCAGCCGCAATTTAAAGTCAGTACCGGCGGGCTTGCATCAGCAGGTGTCGGGTAGTTCTCTCGGGCTAACCCGCGCCTTTGGTCTGGGCCTTCGCTACCGCTTCGCCTTGCATAAAAAGGAGGTAACTCCAGCTTCACTCTAAAAGCCTCGCTTTTTCAGCGTTGTACTCCGCTACCATGCCACTTCCGGCGTGCAACCCCGAACGAGCGAAACCAAAACAGGGCACCCCACGGGGTGCCCTGTTTCATTCCAACCCAGCCAAAAACTACGCCTTGCCCGGCACCGGCACCACGGCCGGCGCGGGCGTATCCGTCACCACGTAGTCCTCGTATTTGCGGGCGTCGGTGGTGGCGTAGCGGGCCTTGCCGATGCCGCAGAGGTTGGAGGGGGACTGGAATGCGGCCGGGGCTGCCAGCCAGTAGCGGGCAAGGAACGGCGTCAGCGAAAAACAACATACAATCCCGGTAGTGGTAGTTAGAGGTGCTTGGCCATGGTGCATATCGTTGTCCAATAGATGGTTGTGCGAATTTGAAAACAACAGAAGGAATGTCTTGCTAATCCGCGTCCGGGCTTAGCTTTGCCCATCCAATTTCCTTCCCTTATTTATGAAAACTTTGTTTACGGATTTGCCTGGGGCTGGCATTGCCCTGAGTTTGCTGCTGGGCAGCTTCGCCACTCATGCGCAGGGTATTCCGCCGGAAGATTCGGCTAAGTGGTACGTTGGCGCTCAGGCAAGCCTCAGCCATAAGATATACATCATTGAACAAGGTATGGGCTTTGGGGCGGCGGCAGCTACGGTGGGCGGCCACGGCGGCTACCAGTTTAGCCCCCGTCTGGCCGTGCAGGCGGGCCTGAGCTACGGGCGGGGCAGCACCCCGGCCGATATACCGTCGGGGCAGTTCAACTACTACCCGCAGGCCGAGTATATCACCAGTCTGCTGATGGTGCCCGTGCTGATGCGCTGGGCTTTTGCTGCCCGGCCGCGCCGCTTTCGGGTCGAGGGCCTGGCGGGCGTACACTTGAGCTATTTCAACCTGCGTCAACGTGGCGGTGGTGTCGAAACCGAGCCGCGCTACGTACTAAACACCCGGAGTGTAAACGGCTATCTTGACTTCGGTTTGGGCAGTCGCCTGCGGTTGGGCTCCCGGCTGGAGCTGGCTGCTGACCTATTGTTGAATCTAAACTATCAACGCGCTAACAATTTCTATATCCCGCTCGCGCCGGGAGGCAGCGTGGCGCTCGGCGCAAACTATCGGCTGCGGTAGTTCAGGGTAGCACTCGTATGGGCGTTGTGGCCGTTTCGCGGATGGTATCGTAAGGTTTTCACCGGGTTTGACCATCCGGGGTGGTCGCACTGGCATGTTCCTGTATCAGGGCACCAGCCGCTGGCTGATGCCACCAGCATTATCTGCGCGCCCACGCAGCTCACCGCGCTGCAGCAGGCGGCCGTGAGTGTAGCCCGGGCGCAGCCGAGCTGGGATTTGCAGCCGTATCAGCGAGAAACGGTCTTTTACCTGGCCGAAGATGCCTACCGCCAGCGGGCCGCTACGCCGACCAAGTAAGGAGTGCGCCTTTCGTTTTACGCAGAGGTGCGCCAGCGGGCCTACTTCACTACGGCCTTGGTCAGTCCCAGGTAATAATACGTCTGGCCGGCTGGACCAAACGGGGGCTGCTTGTCGTAGGGCTTGTAAGTGCCGCTGAACAGCACAGTGGTACCCACCACTTGTAGGTTGGCGGGTACGGCTCCGCAAAGCAGGCCGAAATCTACCGAGTCAATGGTGCCCGGTATTGCCCGCCGGATAAAGTATTGTTGCAGACTGGAATTGAAGCCAATGGTGCCTTCCACATTCGCAACCGCTTTCACCCCTTGCTTATCCGGGGCACAGGATTCTGAAGTCATGGCCGGGCCCTCTTCACATTTCCGGCACCCACTTGCCATAAGTAGCAGTAGTAGACTCCAAGTAAAAGTGTTTTTCATGTGAAAGACAAAAAGCGGGTTGCTCGGGTATGACCGCCGGCCTACTTCATAGGTTGCGTGTAATTATTACGGATTTAAGCTGCCCCTCCCGCCGCTTGGGTTTCAGCGATACCAGCCAAAACGCCCCGCTGGGCCGAAGGGTAAATTCGGGGCCAGCGGGGCGTCTGCGGTTGCTGAGGGGTAGAAATCAGCAGTTGCCGGGGCTTCGTGGGTAGCCGAAAGCGGTGAGCAAGGCAGTGGTTGGAAATGGGAAAGGGGTACAGTCGGGGTATCGCCGGGGGCGAGATAGGACGGAGGAGCGGGCGTGGCCCGGCCGGGCCATTAGAAGCCGAGGCCGAAGGCGAGCGGGGCGCCGGGGGCATCCGGCTTCAGCACCGACACTACCAGGGCGCAGCGCTCGGCCGGCGACTGCACGGCCAGCGCGAAGCGGCCCACGCGCAGGTGCAGCAGGGGTTGGCGCTGGGCGGCCGCCAGCGGGGCCGCGATGCGGTGCCACACGCGGGGAATTACGCCGTAGCGGCGGCGGCCGGTGGTGGTGTCGGCAGTGTCGGGGCGGGTGCCGGCGCTGGGGGCCACGCGGGCAAGCCGGGCTACGGGCGGCGCCGCCCGCAGCGGCCGGGCCGGCAGCGCCACCAGCAGTCCGAACAAAACGGTGGCCGTACGCAGGGTGGAAATCGTGAACATGGGGCGCAGAAAGGAGGTGAGAAAAGCAGCGGGCTACCCGGCCCGCAGCGAAACCGCGGTAGCATGAAACAAACCTAGGAAGGGGAAGGGGCCAATGGAATTTTATTACACCAACCGGCTTTTTGGCGGTACCAACACGGGCCCACAAGCGCGGCAGCAGGCCCGCGACGGGGGTTAGTCGAGCCCGGCGCTGGCTTTGCCGCCCACCACGTTGCGCTGCAGGGCCTCGAAGAAACCACGCCGGTAGGTGTCGCCGAGCGGGGCCACGGCCTTGCCGTCGCGGAACAGAATCTGGTTGCCGTCGAGGGCCTTGATGTGGGGCAGCGACACGATGTAGGACTTGTGCACGCGCATGAACTGGGCGGCGGGCAGGCGGTCCTGCAGGTCTTTGATGTTGAGCAGGGTGATGATGCGCTCCTGCTCGGTGTAGATGGACACGTAGTTTTTCAGGCCCTCCACGTACACAATGTCGTCGAAGGCGACCTTGCGCATGCGGCCCTTGCTTTCGCCCTTCACGAAGATGTAGTTGTCGGGCGGCACGGCCAGCGGCTGGGTCACGGGGGCCTGGGCTTTGAGGGCTTTCTGGGTGGCTTTGAGGAAGCGCTCGAAGGCAATGGGCTTGAGCAGGTAGTCGATGGCATCGAGCTCGAAGCCGGCCACGGCAAACTCGCTGTAGGCCGTGGTGAGGATAACCTGGCACTTGCCGGTGAGCAGCGGCATCACCTCGAGCCCGGAAAGCTGGGGCATGTGGATGTCGAGAAACACCAGGTCTATGGGCAGCGTGGCGGCCAGGCGCAGGGCCTCCACGGGGTTGGTGGTGGTGGCGGCCAGGGTGAGGTAGGGCGTCTTTTCCACGTACTGACGCAGAATATCGATGGCCCCTTGCTCATCGTCAACTATCAGGCAGTTTAACACTAGAGGGCGAGGTGAAGGTGGGCGGCGTAGGTGGTGGGCTCGTCGGCGATGGTGAGGCGGTGGCGGTTGGCGTACACGGCCTCCAGGCGGCGGCGGGTGTTATCAAGCCCGATGCCGGTGGAATGCTCGATGGGGCCGGTGCGCTTGCGGTTGTGGGTGTAGAGCGTGAGCTCGTTTTCGCGCACCTGCAGCCGGAGCAGCAGCGGGTGCTGCGGGTCGAACAGCTCGCCGTGCTTGAAGCAGTTCTCGACGAAGGTGATGAGCACCAGCGGCAGAATCATGAGAAACTGCGTGCTGCCTTCCACCTCAAACTGCACCTGCAGATTGTGGCCGAAGCGAAGCTGATTCAGGGCCAGGTAATTGCGCAGGTGCTGCACCTCCTTTTCCAGCATCACCTTGCCCTGCTCGCCGCCCTCGTTCAGGGCGTAGCGCATGATGTCGGAGAGCAGCAGCACGCTCTTGGCCGTGGGCTCGGAGAGCGGGTAAATCTGCGAATACAGAAAGTTGAGGGCGTTGAAAAGGAAGTGCGGGTTAATCTGGCTCTTGAGAAAGGCGATGTCGGCTTCGAGCAGGCTGCGCTCCTGGATGCGGAGCTGGTGCTCCTGCTCGCGCAGCTGCTTCTGCATGCCAATGGCGTAGGTGGCGTAGGCATACACCATGCTGTAGGCCAGGAAGGTGAAGGCCCGGAAATAGCTCATCGCCAGAAAGCTGTACAGGTTGCCGTAGGGCATCACAAGCTTGGTGACTCCCAGATACGGCAACAAGTGGCCGCTCACCACGCATTTGAGGGCCCCATAAATGAGCAGTATTCCCACCAGCCTCAGCCCGTAAGAAACATACCGCCGCTGCTGCAAAAACACCGGGAATAGCCACAGCGCATTCACGTAAATCAGTCCGGCGTACAGCGACCAGCTCAGGGCCGTGTCCCACCCATTCGGCATCGGCGACCCTAAGAGCAGCACGAAGCCGACTTCAAAGACATAATACGCCAGCCATACCGCCAGATGAATCAGAACGGTTTTGACGCGGGCCGTGGGCAAGGGCATGGAAAAAGCGGGAGCGGGTGGAGAAAGCGCAAATGTGTTCATAAAAACGGGGGTGAAGGTGCCTCCTGCCTTGTTGGCATAGGCCCAGGCGGTGTCCGGCAGCCGCTGGGGCAAGGGGAAAGCGGTGGGTTTTGCAGAAAAAAGGGGAGGGGCAGTAGGGAGGTCCGGCTCTGCCGGAGTGATGAAACAAACCTCGCCTCTCGCCTGCGCTGCCCAAAAATTATTACACCAACGCCCCGTTGTTCGGTACCAACGGGCCGGGGCCAGCCGGTACGCACTTGGTAATTGGCGGCGGCTGTACATTTAGCGCATGGCCGGTACTACTATCCAATCCATCAACATCTACAAGCTACTTGTGCCGCTGCACGAGCCGTTCGTCATTTCCCTGGGCCCCATCCGCCACGTGCAGAACGTGGTGGTGCGCCTGCGCACCGCCGACGGCTGCACCGGCTTCGGCGAATGCAGCCCGTTTCTGACCATCAACGGCGAAAGCATCGATACCTGCTTTGCGGTGGCCCAGTACTTTGCCCCGGCCCTCAAAGGCCGCGACGCTCTGGACCTGACCGGCTGTCTGGCCGAGATGGACCGCATCATTTACGGCAACACCAGCATCAAAAGTGCCTTCGACGTGGCCCTGCACGACATTGCGGCCCAGCAGGCGGGCCTGCCGCTCTACCAGTTTCTGGGCGGTAATAATGACAAAGTGCTGCATACCGACATGACCGTGAGCCTCGGTCCGCCCGATAAAATGCGGGCCGATGCCGTGCGCTTTCAGCAGCAGGGTTTCCCGGCCATCAAGGTGAAGCTGGGCGGGGCGCTGGCCGATGACGTGGCCCGCATCCGGGCCATTCGGGAAGGCATCGGGCCCGCGCACCCGCTGCGCATCGACGCCAACCAAGGCTGGCAAACGGCCGATACGGCCATTGCTGTGCTCCGGGCGTTGGCCGAATTCAACATCGAGCACTGCGAGGAGCCCATCCTCCGCCACCGCTTCATGGAGCTGAGCCGGGTGTCGGCCGCCTCGCCCATCCCGATAATGGCCGACGAAAGCTGTGGCGACGAGCACGACGCCGAGCGGCTCATTGCGCTTCGGGCCTGCCAGCAGTTCAACATCAAGCTCGGTAAGTCCTCAGGCTTCCACCGGGCCCGGAAAATCGCGCGCTTAGGCGAGGCCGCCGGCTTCACCCTGCAAGTGGGCGGCTTCCTCGAATCGCGGCTGGGCATGACGGCCGCCGCCCACCTGGCCCTCACCAACACCGCCATCCGGCACTGCGACTTCGACACGCCGCTACTATTCACCGCCGACCCCGTGGTGGGCGGCATCCAGTACCGCCCCGGCGGCGTTATCGAAGTGCCCACCGCGCCGGGCCTGGGCGCCACCATCGACGAGGCCTGGCTGCGCCGCGCCGAACAAGTTGTATTCTGATGCGCAAGACCTGTTTTCAATTGCTGAGTATCCTGGCGCTGGTGCTGGCCGGGGCCGGCCCGGCCGCCGCGCAGCTGCTCCAAAACCCGCTGCGCCAGGTGCTGCGGCACGATACCACCGGGCTGGCCCGCGTGCTGGCAAATCCGGAAAAGTATCGCCTGCAAATCCTTTACACCCGCATTCGGCGCGATGCGGCGGGCGTGCCCCACTTCCGCAGTTACGGCTACCGGGTGCGGCCCCGCGACTACTTCTACCCGGCCAGCACCGTGAAGCTGGCCGGCGCCGCCCTGGCCCTGCAAAAGCTGCGGGCGCTGAGCGCGCAAACCCCCGGCCTGACCGCCGATTCGCCCATGCTCACCGATTCGGCCTTCGCGGGCCAGTCGCGGGTACAGCGCGACACCAGCAGCGCCAGCGGCCGGCCCAGCGTGGCCCACTACGTGCGCAAGGCGTTAATCGTGAGTGATAACGACGCCTTCAATCGTCTCTACGAGTTTGTGGGCCCGCAGGAGCTGAATGAAGAGATGCGCCGGCTGGGCCTGCGCCGGAGCCGCCTGCTGCACCGCCTCTCTGTGGGCGACCAGGAGCCCGGCAGCCGCCACACCAACCCCATCGGCTTCTTCGCCGACACCGCCGCCACGCAGCTGCTGCTGCGGCAGCCCGCCGCCTACTACGCCGGCCCCTGGCCCCAGCTGGGCCTGCGGGGCGAAGCCATCGGCCAAGCCTACCTCCAAAACGACCAGCAAGTGCCCGGCCCCCTCGATTTCAGCCAGAAAAACGCCCACTCGCTGCCCGACTTGCAGCTGCTGCTGCGCCGGGTGCTATTTCCCGAAGCCACTCCGCCCGCCCAGCGCCTCCGCCTGCTGCCCGCCGACTATGCCCTGCTGCGCGAGGCCCTCTCGCAGCGGCCCCGCGAAAGCCCGCACCCGCGCTACGATGCCGCTCATTTCCCGGATACGTATGTAAAATTCCTGCTCGGTGGGGGCGGCATCGCGCCGCTGCCGCCCGGCGTGCGGGTGTTCAATAAAATCGGTGAGGCCTACGGCTTTCTCATCGACAATGCCTACGTGCAAGACGAGTCCCACGGCGTGGAATTCCTGCTCAGCGCCGTGCTCTACGTGAATGCCGACGGCGTGCTGAATGACGACAAGTACGAGTACGACAGCATCGGCTTTCCCTTCCTGCGCGACCTGGGCCGGCGCGTGTACGAGGCCGAGTGCCGCCGAAAAGCGGGCGCGAAGAAGTAACGTCGAAGCGAAAAGCGTCCGGATAGCCGATAAAAAGGACGGTCAGCATGACCGCCTGTTCGGATAGGTTCTTAGCCGGAAGGCTTTCGCGGGATTATTCCACGGCCAGGCGGCGGGTCTGGCTGCCGCTGCGCACCACGTACACGCCGGGGGCGAGGCCGGCGGGCAGCGGCAGCTGCAAGGGCCCTTCGGCGGGCAGCACGGCGCTGAGCAGTACGCGGCCGGCGAGGTCGAGCAGCTGCACGGCCTCGCCGGGGGCCATGCCACCCACTGCTACCGTGCCGTGGGCCGGGTTGGGCCACAGCTGCAGCAGGGCGGGGCGGCTGGTGGGCACGGCCACCGTGCGCACCGGCGAGAAAGTGGCCGTGCCATCGGTGTCGAGCTGGCGCAGGCGGTAGTACATCTGCGGGCCGGCGGCGGTGGCCAGGGTGCCGTCGTCGAACTGATAGGCGCGCGCCGCGCTGCTGCTGCCCTGGCCGGCTACCCAACCCAGGCGGCGGAAGGCGCGGCCGTCGGGCGAGCCTTCGACCTCGAAGCCGGCGTTATTTTTTTCAGAAGCGGTGGTCCAGGCCAGGTGGGCGACGGGGCCGCGGGCCTCGGCGCTGAAGGCGACCAGCTCGACGGGCAGCGGCGTGCCGGCCAGGGTGATGTTGGCGTTGTTGATGGCGAAGAAAACGTTGCCCAGAGCCTGAATTTTGAGGCGGCCCAGGGTGGTGGCGGTGCCGGGCAGGCGCACGTTGGCCGAGCCATCGTTGGGCGTGCTGGCCAGCAGCTCCGTGGGGAAGGTGAGGCCCCCATCGCTGGAAAACAGCACCTGCACGTTGGCACAGCTCACCGGGGCCTGGTCGGTACCCAGCACGCTCCAGGTGAGGGCGTAGGTGCTGCCCGGTGCGGCTGTGAAAGCGGCGCCGGGGGCCGTGACGGCGAAGGGACCGGCGGCAGCCACGGCCAGCGTCACGTTGGCCCCGGCCACGCCGCCGCGGTTGTCGCGGGCGGTGAGGCGGAAGTTGAGCGGCCGCGCTACCCGCGGCAGCTGCTCACTCGTCGAGGCAGTGCCGCTGAGAATGTTCGGGAGCGACGGAAAGGTGCGGGTAGGGCTGGCTACCGGCGCAAAGCTGCGAAACAGCGGCGGGGCCGATACATCGGTCGGGGCCCCGGCCAGGCCCGAGGCATTACCCAAATCCAGCTGTTCCCAGGAGTAGGTGAGGGCGTCGCCGTTGGGGTCGGAGCCGCTGCCGCTTAGGGTGAAGGGCGTACTCAGCGGAATGGTGTAGGTGTTGCTGGGGGGCACGGTGAGGCTGGGCGGCTGGTTGCCGCTGGCCGTGGTGCCGGCGCAGGCCAGCTCAGGAATGATGTTGGTGAGGCTGCCCGCGTGGAAGAAATTGACGGCACTCCCCACGTTGTCGGGCGCGCAGCGCGAGTCGTACGACATAATGGTGTTGCCCGCGCCGGGCTCATAGGCCGTGTTGGCCCCGCGGTTGCTGCTGCCGCAGTTGCCCTGGTCGCCGTTGAAGGTGTGGCCCGAGCCCAGCTGGTGGCCAATCTCGTGCATCAGCACCGTGGCCATCAGCGAAGCCGATGCCCCGGTAGAGGTTCCGCGGGCCTTGTACGTGCCGTTGCAGATGACGCCCACGTAGGCCACGCCCGAGTAGCCTCCGCCGCGGTAGCCCAGCACGTGGCCCACGTCGTAGGCCGCACTGGTAATGGCCCCGTCCACGATGGCCTGGTTCCCGTTCAGCATCGTCGTGAGGTTAGCGTTGTCGTAGGGGTCGGTGGCGGGGTCGGTGTACACCAGCAGGTTGTTGTTGGCCACCAGCTGCAGCCGCAGCGCGAGGTCGCGCTCGTACACGGCATTGAGCGTGTTCACCAGCGTGGCCATGCTGGCAAGGGCACCGCTCACGGTGCCGCCGCCCAGGCTTTGGGTGTATTCGCCGGTAGCGGCCATGGCCAGGCGGAGCGTGCGGAGCTGGCTGCCATAGGGCGCGGGCGGGGCCGCCCCCACCCCCGACTGCGGCCGGGCCGCAAAGCCGGGCACCGGCAGGGCCTGGCAGCTGAAAGCCGGCGGGGTACCGGGCTGGCTGTGGTAGCGGCCGGGGGCCGCCGGGTCGGGGGCCAGGGCTACGACCTCGCCGCCGGCCCCAAGCACCTGCGCGTGCAGGCCGGCCGGTGCGGTTTCGAGGCGCACGGTGGCCGTGGGCTCGTCGAGGCCGCGGCCGGCGTAGGTCTGAATTTCGGGGTAGCGGGCCGCCAGGGCGGGGGCCAGCACCGGTACGTGCGTAATGGCGAAGCGGTGCAGGCGGCCATCGGGGTAGGGCAGCTCCAGCACCACGGCCTCCCGGGGGCGGGTTTCGGGCGGGGCCGGGGCCAGGCGGGCGGCCAGCTGGGCGGCATCGAGGCTAAACCAGCGGCCGGCTTCGGGCCTGGCATCGCCGCGGGCCTGGGGGGCGGGGGCGGGCTGCCACAGCGCGGTGGGCGTTTGGGCGCGGGCCGCCGGGGCCAGGGCCAGAGCGAGCAGCAGGGAGGCAACAGAATACCGTTTCATCATAGCAGGGAATCAGGCAAAAGGCAGGTGCCGGACACCGGGGCAGCAGGAGCTGGCAGGGCCGGCACACCGTCAAAATCTGCGCCCGGTAGGGCATATGTACTTTCTTATATCCCTCCAAAGTCTTAAAAAGTTCTCGTTAAAAGTGATTCAGAGAATATTGATAACGGTTTTATGACATTTGTCTAACTGCGTATTGGAATGATGAAAAACGGCCCGGCCCCCTACAGAAACCGCGCCCGCAGCTCCGGTGTGGGCAGCATGCAGCTTTCCTGCCGCCCAAACCAGCGGTAGCGGTTACGAGCAATGAAGCGGTAGAGCGCGTCGCGCCAGGCGCGGGGCAGCAGCCCGCCCACGCCCGCCAGTGCCCACACGCCGCCCAGCCCCCGGGCAATGCGCAGCACCGCCGAGGAGTGGGAGTAGAACTGCCCGCCGCTCAGCAGCAGCACCGAATCGAGCTCCGCCGCGCCGGCGGGGGGCGTGAGGCCATATGTAGCCAGCAAGGCCTGCCCGGCTTCGCTTTGCAGGGCCGCGAAACGGAAGCGACCCTTGGGGTCCTGCCGAATGACAAACTGCACGAAGCCGTTGCAGAGGTTGCACACGCCATCGAAAAAAATGATGTCGGAAGGCATGGGGATAGTGGTTAGTGGTAAGTGGTTAATGATTATTCTATTTCAACCCGGCTTCGCTGGATAAACAGTTAGTTGTTGACTTGGTCTGCAATCATTGACCATTTATAATTAACCATTAACCACTAACTCACGCCCATTGCTTGAGGTACTGGAATACCTCCGGATGCGTGAGCAGGCCGCCGTGGTGCTGCTGGCTGAACACGGCCGTGCGCACGTTGGCCCCGGCGGGCAGGGCCGCTTCATCGCCGAAGGTGGCGTGACCGCGGGCGCTGCCCTGGCCCACCAGCCCATCGCCGAAGTATTCGCGCAGGGCCGAGGGCCGGGTGGCGCGCAGCCACGCCCCCATCAGAATGTGGTAGTGCACGCCGGGCAGGGGCGGCACGGCCGTGCGCGGCGGCGTGAGGTCGTTGGCGTGGGCGTCCTGCCAGTCCTCATCCACCAGAATGGAGTAGCGCAAATCCTTGATGCCGTTGCTGCGCTGGTTGAGGGCTTTGCTAAGGAAGCGCGTGGGAAACAGGTTGATACGCTCCAGCAGCCGCGCCGTGAAGTGCGAGTTCTGCTCCAGCCACGAGCCGTCGTTGGGCGTGCCGATGAGGAATATGGACCGCAGGTGGGACAGCCAAGGCGCTTGGTTTTTAATTAATAATTGAGAATTAATAATTAATAATTCGTCGTTCGGCACCAATGCGGCGGGAACTTCAGCCTCAATTTTTAATTCTTCATTATTAATTATTAATTCATTTCCATAATGCCCCGCGCTCCTGATGATGAGTCCGCCCATGCTGTGGCCCACCAACACCAGCTCGCCGATGGCATCGGGGTAAGTCACGACCAGCTCGGTGAGCAGGCGGCTGAGCTCGCGGCCGTTTTCGGACAGGTGCAGGCCGGAGTTGAAGCGCAGGTAGAGGGCGCGGCTGCGGGTTTCTTCGGCCAGGCGGGGGCCGTAGCGGCGGCTGCCGGGCGCATCGCCAAAGCCGGATTGCCAGATGAGCTCGTCGCCCATCAGGCCGTGCACGTACACCACGGTTTTCTGGTGCGGCTCGGTGAAGCGCAGGTCGGCCACGGCCACGTCCTGCCCGCCGCGCCGGAAGCTCATGCGAATGGCGCGGGCGTCGAAGCGGGCGGCCAGCTGGTCGCCGAGCGCGCCGTTGAGCACGGGCAGAAAAAAGTGCTGGTGGGCCTTGCCCGAGCGTACCAGGTAGCTCGCGCCCTTCACGGGCAGCAGCGCGGCGCGCCCGACGGCCCCGAGGGCCCGGCGAAATCGGGAAGGCGAGGGAGACTCAGAATCGGGCATGAGCGGAAAAAGTGGAGGCCACAGGACGGCTGCGCCACCCGAAAGTACCGCCGCGGCGGGTATTCCGTTGGCCTTCCGCTCGAAATCAACGTACTTTGCATTCCCAATCCCAAGTACTACTTCATGAAGCTTTTCACTCGTTCCGCCCTGGCCCTGCTGCTGGGCACCGCCCTCGCGGCCTCGCTTTCGTCCTGCGACAATAGCTGGAGCCCCGGCAAAAACCCGCAATTCAAGCGCGGCTTCACCAACGCGCCCGGCTGGCACACTTCGGACGTGAACCGCGACAGCATCAACAACCAGCAAACCGTATTGCCGCCTTCCGGCGAAGGCTCGGCCATCGCCATCAAAAATGGCACCGTGCAGGACCAGTTGAATTCGGCCCCCGCCGGCAAGGATGCCGCTTCCTCGCAAACCGCCAGCGGCCAGCTAGCCGCTCCCGCCGACCTGACGAACCGCAAATAGCCTGCGGCAACTATGTCTCGTCCGGCTATATGTTGACAGGAATAAGGCAAGGGCCCTGCTCGGATTTTCCGGCGGGGCTTTTTCCTTGCAAATGGACTTGATTGGGGGTTAAGTAATTCAGGGCCAGGTGGGGCCGTT
>NZ_BAABDI010000036.1:0-51657 GCF_039539545.1 Hymenobacter antarcticus
CTTTGCTGGATAAGGCGCCGAGTTGCCGGCGTTGTGCGGGCGCACCCGTGTGGTAATTTTCCCATAAATTCGTTCGGTAAGCAGGCGGTAAAGGTACCCCACTATCCTCCGGGACTATACACCTAGGCGGTCTGACCGGTTGTCGTCAGGAAATAACCCGCGAAATATAGCCTACTGGCTCCTGGCGACAATCGTTCGCCCTTCAACCGGTCAGACCGCCTAGGGCGGTCAGACCGGCGGGCGGCGCGGGCAACGACCATTTGGCCGGTAACTTCGCGCCCTCAAACCCGGTTTCCCGCGCATGATTCGTTCCTTACGCCCGCTCCTCGCGGCCCTGCTACTGCTCACTGTTAACTGCTCACTGTTAACTGAAGCAAGCGCCCAAACCCCCAAAACCTACACTTCCTCCGAAATACTACTGGGCCTCAAGAAGCTCAACGTCCTCGGCTCGGTGCTCTACATCGCCGCCCACCCCGACGACGAAAATACCCGCCTCATCGCCTACCTGGCCAACGAGCGCCTGCTCGAAACCGGCTACTTGAGCTGCACCCGCGGCGACGGCGGCCAGAACCTCATCGGCCCCGAGCTGCGCGAGGGCCTCGGCGTGATTCGCACCCAGGAGCTGCTGGCGGCCCGGCGGCTCGACGGCGGCCGGCAGTTCTTCACCCGCGCCAACGACTTCGGCTACTCGAAAACGCCGGAGGAAACCTTTCGCATCTGGGACAAGGAGCAGGTGCTGGCCGACATGGTGTGGGTCATCCGCCAGCGCCGGCCCGACGTGCTCATCACCCGTTTCCCCACCGACGGCCGTGGCGGCCACGGCCACCACACCGCCAGCGCCATCCTCGCCGCCGAAGCCTTCGACGCCGCGGCCGACCCCAAGCGCTTCCCCGAACAGCTCCAATACGTGCAAGTCTGGCAGCCCAAGCGCCTGTTCTGGAACACCGGCAGCTTCTTCGTGAAGCCCGGCGAAAATATGGACGGGTACCTCAATCTCGATGCCGGCGGCTACAACCCCCTGCTGGGCCAGAGCTACGGCGAAATCGCGGCCCGCAGCCGCTCCAACCACCGCAGCCAGGGCTTCGGCTCGGCCGCCCAGCGGGGCGAGGCGCTGGAGTATTTCCAGCTGGTGAAAGGAGAGAAGGCTACCAAAGACCTGTTCGACGGCGTGGACCAGACCTGGAACCGGGTGCCCGGCGGCGCGGCCGTGGGGAAATTGATTGAGGAGGTGATTCGGAAGTATGACGCGGGGAATCCGAGCGCCAGCGTGGCGGGGCTGCTGAAGGTGCGGGAGCAACTTTCGCAAATGAAAACTACTAAAGATGACCGCGCTGGATTGGCTTCTTGGCGTGAGCAAAAAGATTATGAAATAAATCGATTGGTTACCGCTTGTTTGGGTCTGTATTTAGAGGCAACTGTTGATGAGCCAACGGTAGTTTCTGGTCAGAAAATCAAAATAAATGTAGAAGCAATTGCCCGAAGCCGTGTGCCAATTATCCTTAAGGAAATTAACTATGGCGACGATTCGGCTACCGCAACTCTTGCTGTAGACAAGGCTATTAATGCCAAATTGACTTTGCCAATGGAGGTGAATATTACTGGTGATGTATCGCAGCCTTATTGGATGAGAAAGCGAAGCTCAACCGGAATGTACACGGTCCAAAACCAAGAGCTAAGAGGCAATCCTCAGAATGAGCCCGACTTTTACCTCGAACCTAGCTTTACAATAGCTGGGCAAAAATTCAGTATTAGTCAAGTCCCCGTCCAATACAAGCACACCGACCCCGTGCTCGGCGAGCTCTACCAACCGCTAGCCGTGGTGCCGGCCGTGGCCGTGAACCTGCCCGCCGCCCACGCCTACGTTTTCGCCGATGCCCAGCCCAAGACCGTGCCCGTGACCCTCAAAGCCGGCCGCGCGGGCGTGGCCGGTACGCTGGCCCTCACCCTGCCCCCCGGCTGGACCAGCACCCCCGCCAGCCAGTCCTTCGCCCTCGCCGCTAAAGACGCCGAGCAAACCGTGGAGTTCCGCGTGCAGCCCGGCCCCGGCGCCGCCCCCGGCAAAGCCGAGCTGCGCGCCGTGGCCACCGTGGAGGGCCAGGCCTACAGCCGGGGCATCCAGCAAATCATCTACCCCCACATCCCCACCCAAACGCTGTTTCCCGAAGCCGTGGCCCCGCTGGTGAAGCTGGAACTGAAGCGGCGCGGCCAGAACGTGGCCTACCTCATGGGCGCCGGCGACGAAGTGCCCGACGCCCTGCGCCAAATCGGCTACACCGTAACCCTGCTCGAAGCCAAGGACCTCACCGCGCCCAACCTGAAGCAATATGATGCGCTAATGGTGGGCATCCGCGCCTACAACACGGTGGATAAGCTCAAAACCCAGCAGCCCGAAATCCTCAAATACATCGAAGCCGGCGGCAACGTGGTGGTGCAGTACACCGTGAACCGGGGCACCGTGCTACCCGAAATCGGCCCGTACCCCATGAAGCTGAGCAATGACCGGGTGACCGTGGAAGATGCCCCCGTCACCCTCACGAAGCACCCGCTGCTGAACGCGCCCAACAAAATCACCGCCCAGGATTTCCAGGGCTGGGCGCAGGAGCAGGGCCTGTACTACCCTAGCTCCTGGGACCCCAGGTACCAGACCGTGATTTCGAGCAGCGACCCCGGCGAGGTGGCCAGGGAAAGCGCGATTCTGGTGGCCGACTACGGCAAGGGCCACTACATCTACACGGGCCTGTCGCTGTTTCGGGAGCTGCCGGCCGGTGTGCCGGGCGCCTACCGGCTGATTACGAACATGATTTCCTACGGGAAGTAGAACGGGATAATAAAACGTCATGCCGAGCGTAGCCGAGGCATCTCGCGTGGGGTAGTAGCTCAATCGATTGGTTTACTTCTGCACGCGAGATGCCTCGGCTACGCTCGGCATGACGTTCTTTTGTGTTTAAAAATAATATCCTCCGCGTTCCCGCCGCCGTGGCTCCCCTCTCCTTTTCGGAGAGGGGCCAGCCCCGGAGGGGTCCCGTGAGGCGAACGTCTGCACATGCTCACAGTAGAAAAAATCGGCGGCACCTCGATGACCGCCTTCGCCGATGTTCTGGACAACATCATCTTCCACCGCCGCCAGGGCCGGGAGCTATACAACCGCATTTTCGTGGTCTCGGCCTACGCCAACGTCACCAACTGGCTGCTCGAAAACAAGAAAACCGGCGCGCCCGGCGTGTACCACCACATCACCCAGAACCAGGAGTTTCGGCAGCCGCTGCAGGAAGTAGCCACCAGGCTCCAGGAGCTGAACAAGGACTACGCGCCCCTGGGCCTCGACCTGGCCGTGGCCGATGCTTTCATTCAGGAGCGCATCGACCAGGCCCAGACCTACCTCCAAAGCCTGACCAACGTGCTGGCCTCCGGCTACGTCAACAGCACGAATATCCTGCAGGCAGCCCGCGAAATCCTGGCTTCCATCGGCGAAGCCCACTCGGCCTTCAACTCGGTGAATATCCTCCAAAACCGGGGCCTGAATGCCACCCTCATCGACCTTAGCGGCTTCGACGACGCGCACGCCCTCACCATCGATGAGCGCATCCGGCAGGCTTTTACCGATATTGATTTTGCCAGCACCATCTGCGTCGCCACGGGCTACACCAAGGGTACCGAGGGTATTATGCGGGAGTTCGACCGGGGGTATTCCGAAGTCACCTTCAGCAAGATTGCCGTGGCCGTGCGGCCCCAGGAGGCCATTATTCACAAGGAATACCACCTCTGCTCCGCCGACCCCAACCTGGTGGGCGTGGACCAGTGCCGCCCCGTGGGCTTCACCAACTACGACGTGGCCGACCAGCTGGCCGACGTGGGCATGGAGGCCATTCACCCCAAAGCGTCGAAGCCGCTGGAGATAAACGCCATCGACCTGCGCATCAAAAACACCTTCGAGCCCGAGCATCCCGGCACGCTCATCACCCGCGACTTCGTGTCGAAGGCCAAGCACGTCGAAATCATTGCCGGCACCGATAAAGTGGTGATAATTGACATTCACGACCCGCTGATGGTGGGCGCGGCCGGCTTCGATTTGCACCTCATGCAGGTGTTCTACGACCTCGGCGTGAGCTATATTTTCAAGGCCACCAGCGCCAACAGCATTTCGCTGGTCATCTGGGCCAAGGACCTGAGGCCCCAGCTCATGGCCGCGCTGGAGGCTAAGTATGAGAACATCACCGTGGAGGACGCCGCCCTGGTCTGCCTCATCGGCTCCAACATCGACGAGCCCGGCCTGCTGGCCCGCGCCGCCAGCGCCCTGGCTGATGCCGGGATTAATATCCGCAGCGCGGGCTTTGCGCTGCGCAAGGTGAATATTCAGTTTATTGTGGGGCGCGAGGAGTACCAGGAAGCCATCGTGGCCCTGAACCAGGCGCTGGGGTAAAGGAGAGTTAAAAGTTAAAAGTTGAGAGTTAAAATCAGGCTCCATCTTTTAACTCTCAACTTTTAACTTTTAACTGAGTCTCCATGACGCTTCGCCAGCTCCTCTTCTTCACGGTCCTCACGCTGCCGGCCTGCGCCCTGCTCATTCTGTTGCTCGACCATCCGCTGGCCCAGTTCATTCACGAGCATTTTGGCGGGGCCGCGCCGTTTTTTGCCGCCCTCACCGCCGCCGCCGATGCCGCGCACGAGGCCCTGATGAGGCACGTACTGGGCCTGCCCGTCATCTTCCTGGTGCTGGGGCTGGCCTTCGCCATCGGCCGCTACGCCCTGAAACGGCGCGGGGCCACGCTATTCCTCATCCTGCTGCTCACCCACGAGTTTAGCATGGTGCTGGCCAATGTGCTGAAGGGCAGCGTGCACCGGCTGCGGCCCGAAGTGCAGTTTGGCCGCGCCTACGTGGGCACGGGGCTGTGGGCCACCGGGCCGCACAACGACTCATTTCCGTCGTCGCATACCGCTATCTATTTCAGCTTGTTCTGGCCGCTGGCGGTGGCGTTTCCGCGGTTTCGGGTGCCGCTGCTGGTGCTGCCCGGGCTGATTGCGCTGGGCCGGCTGGTACTGGGCATGCACTACCTGAGTGACGTCTGGTTTTCGCTCTGGCTGGTAGTGGCGCTCACCTTCCTCTTCGGCCTCCTCGACCGGCCGAGGGCCACCAACGTAGATTCGGGGCCGATGGCCCAGGGCTAGTCCCTAACCCTGGTCATTGTTTCCCGTTCAGCCTGCCTGCGGCGCGTGCCGAATTTGCTTTTTCATGAAAAAATACTCCTTACTACTTCGGGCCGCGTTGGCTCTCTTCGTCGTTGGTCAAATCGGGGCCTGCACGACAGCCAAACCCGTAGCCAACCCCAAGCTGGTGGTGCTGGGCCATGCCGGCTCCGGGTTTTTCACCCCCATCAGCCCCTTCAATTTCCGCCCGCCGAGTAGCTGGCGCGGCATCCGGCGCGCCCTGCTGCGCGGGGCCGATGGCGTTGAAATTGACCTGCAAATGAGCCGCGACAGCGTGGTGATGCTCTACCACGACCCGAAGCTGGAAAACAGCAGCACCGGCACCGGCTGCGTGAGCGAGTACACCGCCGCCGAGCTCACCCGGCTGCGCTACCGCGGCGGCTGGCCCTACGACTGGATTCAGAAGGAGCGGCCCATCACCTTCGATACGGCCCTGGCCCGCTTCGGCCGCCTTCCCAACTTCCCCGCCATTCACCTCGACCTGCACGAGGACGACCCCTGCCGGCCCGCCGGCCACCAGCACGACCGGGTGCCGCTGCTCATCCGCCAGATTGCCCAGAGTATGCGCCGCTACCACGTACCACCCGAGAAAGTGCTGCTCGTGACCCAGGAAGCCAGCACTGTGCGCCTGACCCGCGCCCTGCTGCCGGGCGTGCGCATCGGCCTCGAAATCGCCTCCGATGAATTTGCCTTCGGCCTGAAAGTGGCCAAAACCGAGAAGGTGAAAACCGTGGTGCTCGATGCTGACCGCGTCACGCCCGAGCAGGCGACCCAGGCCCACGCCGCCGGCCTCACGGTGGTGGTGTTCGGCGGCCGCTCAGCCAAGGACATTCGCCGGGTGCTGGCCAGCCAGCCCGATGAGATTGAGGCCGACAACGTGAAGCGCCTGCTGATTCTGCAGGGCCGGGGGAAGTAGGACCAGGGAAGTAGGGTAGAAGGAGATGCAAAAGGAACGGTCATGCCGAGCGCAGCCGAGGCATCTCGCGTGTGGTAGTAATCAGTTTCCCCGAGCGAGATGTCTCGGTCTCTGCTTGGTGCGCAAAGTCCTTGACATGACGGGAGGGTATGATGGTCGGCTTAATCCGCTTCGTGCCCACCGCATATCTTCGCCAAGACAACCGTTCCCTAAATCTGTTCCATGAAACAAACCCTACTACTCGCGGCGCTGCTTGGTGCCGCCCTGGCCACTCCGGCCCGCGCCCAAACGCCGGTAACCTACCCGCTGCCGTCCGATGCGGACAAGGCCCAATTGGCCATCACCACGGCCGACACGCTCTACATTCAGCAGCACTACAAAAAGTCGGAGTTTCAGATACCGATGCGCGACGGGGTGAAGCTCTATACCATTATCTACGCGCCCATCGATGCTGATAAGGTGCGCTACCCCGTGATGTTGAACCGCACGCCCTACGCCATCGGGCCGTACAAGTCGGATAAGATGAAAAAGAACCTCGGCCCCAGCAGCACCATGCTGCACGAGGGCTACATTTTCGCTTACCAGGACGTGCGCGGCCGCTACATGAGCGAAGGTCAGTTTGTGGATGTACGCCCCGAAAAGGACACGCACAAAGGCAATGCCGACATCGACGAAAGCACTGATACCTTCGATACCATCGAGTGGCTGCTCAAGAACAAGCAGGCTCCCAAAAACAACGGCCGCGTGGGCCAGTGGGGCATCAGCTACCCTGGCTACTATACCGCCACCGGCCTGCTGGCCCGCCACCCGGCCCTGAAAGCCGCCTCGCCCCAAGCCCCGATTGCCGACTGGTTCTGGGATGATTTCCACCACAACGGCGCGTTTTTCCTGCCCCACGCCTTCAACTTCCTGGCCTCGTTTGGCCTGCCCCGGCCCACGCCCACGCCCACCGGCAACCCCGGCTTCAAGCACGGCACCCCCGATGGCTACGACTTCTTCCTGAAGATGGGCCCGCTCAAAAACGCCGACACCCGCTACTACAAGGGCCAGGTCGCGTTCTGGAACGAGCTGATGCAGCACCCCAACTACGACGACTACTGGAAAGCCCGCGACCTGCGCCCGCACCTCCAAAACCTGCAACGCGGTACGGCCGTGCTCACCGTGGGCGGCTTCAACGATGCCGAGGACCTGTTCGGGGCCCTCAATATCTACAAGAGCATCGAGAAGCAGAACCCCGGAATGCGCAACGGCCTCGTGATGGGCCCCTGGGTACACGGCGGCTGGGCGCGCGGCACCGGCGAGCTGGTGGGCAATGTGGCCTACGGCCCCACGCCCTCGCTTTACTATCAAAAGGAAATCGAAGCCCCATTCTTCAAGGCTTACCTAAAAGACAACAAGCCCGCCAACCTGCCCGAAGCCACCGTATTCGAAAGCGGCACCAACCAGTGGCGCACCTTCGATGCCTGGCCGCCCAAGCCCGCGCAGGATAAAACGCTGTACTTCCAGCCCGACGGCAAAATATCCTTCGAGAAACCCGCCGCCGGTTCCGAGTTCGACCAATTCCTGAGCGACCCCACCCACCCCGTGCCCTTCACCGAAGCCACCGCCACGGGCATGACCCGCGAGTACATGACCGACGACCAGCGCTTCGCCAGCCGCCGCCCCGACGTGCTCACCTACCAGACCGACGTGCTCACCGCGCCGCTCACCCTGGCCGGGCCCATCGAGGCGCTGCTGCAAGTGGCCACCACCGGCTCCGATGCCGATTGGGTCGTGAAAATCATCGACGTGTACCCCGACAATACCCCCGACAACCCGCGCCTGAACCCCGCCGTGCGCCTCGGCGGCTACCAGCAGCTGGTGCGTTCCGAGGTGATGCGCGGCCGTTTCCGCAACAGCTTCAGCAAGCCCGAGCCGTTCGTGCCCGGCCAGGTCACGCCCGTGCCCTTCACCGTGCAGGACCTGATGCACACCTTCCAGCCCGGCCACCGGATGATGGTGCAAGTGCAAAGCACCTGGTTCCCCCTAGTGGACCGCAACCCGCAGAAGTACGTGGATAATATCTACGAAGCCAGCGAAGCTGATTTCCAAACGGCCACGCACCGGCTATACCACTCGCCAACGCAGGCCTCGCAGCTGGTGCTGAAGGTGCTGCCGTAGCCCAGACGGCGCGGCTGGTGTCACCTCACCCCCGGCCCCTCTCCCGCGGAGAGGGGAGCCACGGCGACGCGGGTATCCCGCTCAACGTCCAAAACAAAGCCCCGATTCCTGATGGAATCGGGGCTTTGCATTTGAAATCGTCAGGCTCCCCTCTCTGCGGGAGAGGGGCGGGGGGTGAGGTGACGCCGTTAGGGCTGCTTATTTCCCCATCTTCTTGGCCTCGGCCATCAGCTCCTCGTTCATCTTCACGTACTCGCCATTGGGCGGCGTGGCAGCCAAAGCAGCTTTCTTCGAAGCTTCAGCGGCCTTCGTGGCACCGGCGTAGTCCTTCATTTTGAGGCGGATTTTGGCTTCCGTGTTCAGGTTCCAGAACTTGGTGGGCTCGGCGGCGTTGGCTTTTTCCATCCAGGCCAGGGCCTGCTTCAGGTCCTTGTTGTTGTCGGCGTAGTACACGGCGGCAGCGGCGAGGTCGCCGGGAGCGGGGGTGGCGTTTTTGGTGATTTTCTCGTCAATCTGGGCCATTACCTTGCTGTCCACATCGGCGGTCACCTTGAACTTGGCACCGGTCATTTCCCACTCCATGGCCACGTTGGCGGTGGCGGGGGTAATGTCGGTGAAGTTGATGGTGAACGTCTCGGCCTTGCTGCCCAGCTTGTAGGGCTTGATGCTGAAGCGGGCCACGTCCTGGTCGTCCTTGAAGCCGTCGACATCAGCGCCCAGTTTAGTGCTTTTGTTCAGCACCACCAGCCATTCAGTCTTGTTTGGGATGGTGTAGATGCCGTACTCGCCAGCCGGCACTTTCTTGCCCTCAATCGTCACATCGTCCGAAAACTTGATGCTGGTAGTAGCATTGGCACCAGTGCGCCAGCGCTTGCCAAACGGCACCACGGTGCCGAAAATGTTGCGCGCCTTCACGCCAGGGCGCGAATACACGATGGTAATATCCGTCAGGCCCACGCGCTGCATCACGGTGCTTTGGGGGCTAGCGGCGGGTGTCTTGATTTGGGCGTGGGCGGCCGGCGCGGCCAGCAGGGTAGCCGCTGCAACAGCGACGGAGAAAGATGCGAAGTGCTTGCTCATCAGTAAGGGAGGAAGTTGGGGGTATGATTGCGGGGCTAAAAATACGAAACCCGCGCCGGGGGTGCGGGTTTCAACGATGATTGAAGCTAATATCCTCGGGCTTCAATTTCGTCCTCATGCCAAGGCTCAAATTGCGTCATCAATAGAAATCGATGGATATTCTGTATTGCCAGCAAATCAGTCAAAGAAAAAGCATGAGACATTTTGGTCTCAGAATCAATCTTTATGCCGATGTAATATGATTTGTTATGTTCCTTAAATACCTGTCTGGCTGCGACTATACATTCCGCAAGCTGCGCTTTGCTAAGCGTGCCGATTCTGCCCGTTTGAGTCAGCTTGTCACGTTGTAAGGCAGGCAAAGCAAGAATTCTGGGAAGTTGTTGAACATCGGCAGCTAGGAAAGGCAGGTTCTCTAAAGCGGTGATTTGTGCGGGTGTGAACTGCATTTTATGCAAGGTGGCCACACGGGCGATTACAATACCTTGAAATTCCTTAGGGCTCTCAGGCATCGAAAAGGAAAGCCTGTTTTCGCGACTCAGGCCGATAATAGAACCAAATGCCCCCCTCATACTGCAACTGCCTTTAGGGTGACTAAAAGGCAGTTGCTCATCGGTAATTACAGCCGTCGCTGGCATCCTCAGTTGACCCGAAAGGATGAATGGGATGATGAGTAAAAAAATGACGCCAGCAATGGGAGCTAGGTCTGGCAAAGCAATGCGCCATTGTTGCTGGCGGTCAGCATAAGTAGTTGCTTTCATGAGTTCCAGATGCTGAAATAATTACGGCCCTTGCTTCGCCAAATCTAACGAAACAAGGGCCGTAATAGTGTGCCTTCTCTTTACTACATTGGCGGAATCCCCAACTGCTTGCAAATGGTGCGCGCCATCAGATTGTCAATTTCCCGGTGGCGGCCCAGTACCGTTTGCCGCTTGTTGGCCGGGTTGAACAGCGCCGTGTGGTTCCCGCCTTCGCGCAGAATAATGCAGCCGTGGCTCAGGATGTGTTTCACCAGCTCTAGCCGCTTCATTTACGCCACCAATAATTCCTGCGTGTAGGTGCGGCCTTCGTAATCCTGGGTGGTCTGTTCGCGTTGTACTTCCAAATAGAATTCCAGGCCCAGCATCAGGTTTTTCTTAAGTTCCTCAACGGTTTTGCCTTGGTCAATCACCGCTGGAAATTCCTTGAGCTGACCAACCAGCCAACCGTCTTCGCCTTGCTCGATAATTGCGGTAATTGTCATGATAGAACGAATTAAGGATGGACCCAAAGTTACTTAGCTCAACTCAAACTGCAGCTTCAGCAGATTCGCATACAGCCCGTTATCATTATCTGCCAGCTCCTCGTGTGAGCCTTGCTCCACGATGCGGCCGCCGTCAATGACCAGGATTTTATCGACTTTGCGAATCGTGCTCAGGCGGTGGGCGATGATGATGGAGGTGCGGTTTTTCATTAGCTCATCCATGGCACCCTGCACCAGCTTTTCGCTCTCGCTGTCGAGGGCCGAGGTGGCTTCGTCGAGCAGCAGGATGGCTGGGTTTTTCAGGATGGCGCGGGCAATGGCCACGCGCTGGCGCTGCCCGCCCGAGAGCTTGATGCCGCGCTCGCCCACCACCGTGTCGAGGCCTTCGGGGAAGGAGGCGATGAACTGCCAGGCATTGGCTTTGCGGGCGGCGGCGATGATTTCCTCGTCGGTGGCCGTGGTTTTGCCATAGGCAATGTTCTCGCGGATGCTGCCGCCGAAGAGCAGCGTTTCCTGCGGCACGATACCCACGTGGCGGCGCAATTCGGTGAGGTCGTAGCTGCCGATGGGGCGGCCGTCGATGAGAATTTCGCCGCCGCTCAGCTCGTAAAACTGCATCAGCAGGCTCACGATGGTGCTTTTGCCCGCGCCGCTGGGGCCGACCAGCGCAATTTTTTCACCGGCCGCGATATCAAAGGAAATGTCCTGGAGTACCGGCAAATCGGGCCGCGTGGGGTAGCGGAACGCCACGTTGCGATACTCAATATTACCCTGAATGGCCAGTGGGGCCTGCCCGGCCGGGAGGGCCAGGTGCGTGGGTTCGGTGTGCTCGTCCAGGATTTCGAGGATGCGCTCCGAGGCCCCCAGCGTGCTTTGCACCTTGCCGTACATCTCGCCCAGGCCACCCACCGAAGCCCCCACGAACGTGGTGTAGATGATGAACGACACCAGTTGGCCAATTTCCAGATGGTCGGGGTCAGTGACGGGGGTGTGGACGAGCGTAGCCCCGCGCCAGAGCACCAGAATGATGCCGCCAAATAAGCCAATGATAACAAACGAAACGAACGCGCCGCGGTATAAATTGCTCTTCAGGGCCGCTTGCACGACCTTGCCCAGCGAGAAATTGTAGCGACCAATTTCGAACCGCTCATTGGTAAAGGCCTTCACGGTGTTGATGGCCTGCAGGGTTTCCTCCACGATGACGTTAGTTTTGGCCAGCTCCTCCTGCGTCACTTTGGACTGCTTGCGAATCTTCTTGCCAAACACGAACGCCGCCAGCACCAGCACCGGGAAGGTGGCCAGCATAAACAGCGAGAGCTTCACCGAAGTCACCATGATGAGTATGGTGCTCACCACCAGCGTCACCACCTGCCGGAACAGCTCGGCCAGGGTGAGCGAAAACGTGTCCTGAATCATGCCCACGTCCGAGGTGATGCGCGAGGTGATGGCGCCGACGCGGTTTTTCTCAAAGAAGGGAATAGGCAGGCTCACAAACTTGGCGTAGAGCGCCTGCCGGATATCGCGCACCGTGAATTCGCTCACCTGCGTGAAAAACCAAATGCGCCCGAACGAGAAAAATCCCTGAAACAGAATGACACAAAATAGCAGCAGCGCAATGCGGGTGATGGTGAGTTCCATGCCACCGGGCAGCGTGAACACCTTGCCGTTGGCGGCATCCACCAATTTGCCCGCCACCCACGGAAAGGCCATAAACGTGGCACTACTCAGGGTGAGCAGCACCATGCCAACGATAAATTTGGCGCGGTACGGCAGCACGTAGCGGAAAATCCGCAGCCCGCGCTGGAAGGCTTCTTTGGTAAGCTTGGGTTTTGGGGCGTCCGGCGCGAGGTCGGAGCCGCTGGTATTTATTCCACTACGGGCCATCGGGGATAGGCTAATCTGCTAATAATAACGCGGCAAGAACAACTGCCGGCATGAGGGCCGCATGAAGCGGGGCAGCTAAGGCAGCTTCGCTTAATAAGCACCGAAACGGGCTGCCGGTTTGGCTGCTCTGGCTGTGCCAGAAAAATTTACTTACGCTTGGGCTGTCGGCGTACCTGCTCCACTTTAATTTCACCCGCCCCACCGAAAGGCACGGGCAGCTGAATGAGCATGGCCACGGGCCGGCCCCGGCGCATGGCCGGCTGCCAGCCCGTGAGCAGCGGCACCACGCGCAGCGCCTCGGCATCGCATTCGGGCGAGAGCGACCTGGCCACTTTGGGGTCGGTCACGCTGCCATCGGCGTTGAGGGTGGCCGTGACGAGCACCGTGCCGCTCAGATTTTTGGCCCGGGCAGCAGCCGGGTACTGGATGTGTTCGAGAAAAAACAGCCCCAGCCCATCGGGGCCGCCGGGGTACACCGGCACGCGGTCGGGGCGGTTGGCATCGGGGTGGGCCTGCACCTTCATGTCGCCCGGCCGTAGCACAATGGTCTGCTGGCCGGTGCCTGGAGCGGGCGTGGTTTGCTGCGCAAAACCGGCAGCCGGCCCCAGCAGGGCCAGGGTAAAGAATAGGATTTTCATAGAATAAACGGACAAGACCCGGACAGTCGCCTGGGCAAGTAGAATGCCGATAAGCCCGCAGACGTTCCCGCGGGGTAATTACCTCAACGCGTGCTAGGCCGCCAGGGCAGCGTTGGCCGGGGCTGCATCGGCGGGGCGCGAAATGGCCAGCAGGCCCAGGTACACCAGCGTGCCGTTGAGCAGCAGAATTTCGAAGCCAAACTTGTACCCGTTCAGCCACTCCACCGAATTGGACACGATGAGCAGGGTGAGCAGCACCGCCGCCACGCAGGTGGGCAGCACCAGCCGGTCGCGCAGCTGCCGGCCGGTGAGAATGCCGAATGCAAACAAGCCCAATAGCGGCCCGTAGGTGAAGCCCGCGGCCTTGTACACGGCATCAATCAGGCTCTGCTCATTAAGCACCCGGAAGATGAGGATGATGACAATGAGGACCACTGACCAGCCCAGGTGGGTGAGCTGCCGCAGCCGCGTCTGCCGGGCCTCGGGGTATTTCTGAATGTCCAGGAAATCGACGCAGAACGAGGTAGTCAGGGCCGTGAGGGCCGAGTCGGCCGAGGCGTAGGTGACGGCAATGATGCCCAGAATGAAGATGATGCCGGCTGTGAGCGAAAACTGCGTAGTAGCCAGGAAGGGGAATACCTTGTCGGTATCGAGGGTGCCGTTGAGTTTGAGCAGATGCGGCAGCTCGGTCAGGCTCAGGCCCCGGGCGGCGGCGTATTGGTACATCAGCACCCCAAGGGTGAGGAACAGGATGTTGACGCTCACGATGACCGGCGTGAACCAGAACAGGTTCTTCTGGGCTTCGCCGAGGCTGCGGCAGCTCAGGTTCTTCTGCATCAGGTCCTGGTCGAGGCCCGTCATCACGATGGTGATGAACATGCCCGAGGCGAACTGCTTCCAGAAGAACTTATCATCCCGGAAATCAGAGAAATACATCTGCGACATGGGGCTGTCTTTCACGGAGCTCACGAGCTGCTTGAACGAGTAGTTCAATGCATCCGCCATGAAGTAAATGCTCAGGCCCACGCAGGTGAGCATGGCCAGTGTCTGGAAAGTATCGGTCCAGAGAATGGTCTTGAGCCCGCCCTTGAAGGTGTAGAGGTAGATGAACAGGATGCTGACCATTACCGTCACGGTAAAGGGCACGCCCATCGAGTCGAACACCGCCAGCTGGAGCACGCCCGCCACCAGGTAGAGCCGCAGGGCCGAACCCAGCGAGCGCGAAATCAGGAAAAACAGCGCCCCCGTTTTGTAGCTCCAGTAACCAAACCGCTGCTCCAGATACGAGTAGATACTCACCAGCCGCAGCCGGTAGTAGAGCGGCAGCAGCACCGTGCCAATCACGACGTAGCCGGCCACAAAGCCCAAAGCAACAGCTAGGTAGCTCCAGCTTTTGCCATACACATTGCCCGGCACCGAGATAAACGTGACGCCCGAGAGCGAAGTACCAATCATGGCAAAGGCCACCATGTACCAGGGCGCGTTGCGGTTGGCCACAAAGAAGCTTTCACTGGTAGCGCCCCGTGACGTGAGAATGGCAATGACGATGAGAACTGCGAAGTAGCCCGCAACGAGGCTCAATACTAAAGTTGGCGACATGTAGGCTAGGGTAGGAGGGAATGGGGGTAGGAGGGTAAGAATTTGGAAAGTGAATTGAGGACAAAGGTCGTCAGAATAACTCATGCCCTCTTACCCACCTACCCTCAGACCCTAAAACTTTATTCCCAATCCTGCCAGCGCAGCACCTCGCCCACGGCTGGCGTGTGCAGCTCGCCGCGCAGCATGCCGCCGGCCGCCACCTCCGTCAGCTGCCGCAGCGGCTCCGAGGCCGGCTCGTCGCTCAAGTCGAAGGTGCCGTAGTGCATCGGCACGATGTGGCCGGCCCGCAGCACGTTCACGGCCTTGGCGGCCTCGTGTGGGTTCACGTGGCTCTTGGCCATCATGTAGGCCGGCTTGTACGCCCCGATGGGCATGAGCACAATGTCGAGCGGCCCGAAGCGCGCTTCAATGGCCTCAAAATGGTCACCGTAGGCCGTATCGCCGGCGAAGTAGATGAGCTTGTCCGCGGCCCGAATCAGAAAGCTGCCCCAGAGCACCTGGTTTGCATCGGCTACGCCCCGGCGGTGCCAGTGCGCGGCGGGCAGGTAGGTGATTTCCAGGGGAGAATCCGGGCCCAGGTCGTATTGCTGCCACCAGCCGGCTTCCTGCACCGGCAGGCTCGGGGCCATGCCGCGCAGCAGCGGGGTCATGCGCAAGGATGAGAGCACCTGCATTGCCGGGTTTTGCCCGGCCAGCAGCTTAATGGAAGCAGTATCGAGGTGGTCGCGGTGCCCGTGCGAAAGCAGCAGGTAATCGATGCTCCGGATGGCATCGGGCGGGCAGGGGAGGGCGTGGCGGTGGCGCAGGCCCACCGAGCCGAACAGCACCGGGTCGAATAACAGCGACACGCCCGCCACGCGCAGCAGGAAACCGGAATGACCCAGCCAGACCAGCATATCCTCGGTCGAGGAAAACGCGGCGCTGCAATCCACCACTTCCGGCACCCAGGTATCCCGTTTCTTTTCTTCCTTCTGCGGGTTGGCCGACAGCTGCCACTTCAGGACCGTAGCCAGGCTGGGCTCGAACAGCTCCTCGCCGTTGGCGAATTCGTTGCCGAAGAGCTTATTGCCGGGGTAGCCGGGCCGCACGGTCGGCAGGGCGTCGTTGCGAAGAAAGGAAATGCGTTTGGCCATGAGCAAAAGTTGGAAACCACAGAGCCCAAAGAAACGGGCGAGCCGACCAACTGTTTTAAAGGGATAGGAATAATTAACGCCGATTTGCCGTTGTTCGCTTTCGCTCAAAACGCTCCACCGGCAACCGATGGAGCGTTTTGAGCGAAAGCGAACAAGTCACGACCTGCTGTTACGCGTCAGCCCCGCTGCGTAACAGCAGTTACGACAACCCAAACCCGTTGTCTGCAATTATCGGGAGCCCCCGGCGTGATGGCCTACGTCTTCCGAATCTCGTCTTTCAGGTGTTCAATCAACTGCACAAACGCTGGTTTGGCCTGGATGCCGGGTTGCCAGGCCAGGCCCATCTCGGCCAGGTTGTACTGGTGCTTTTTGCTGATGGTGGCCCCGGCAAGGCATTGTTCGGCGGCGTCACGCTCGGGCCCCAGCAGCCACAGCGTATCCGACAAGGCCGTGGTAGTAGCCAGGTCGTGCGATACAATGACAACGGTATTCAGCTCATCGGAAGTCGTTACCTCGATGATGGTTTTCTTCACCTCGTCAATCATGGCGATATCGAGGCCGGAAAAGGGCTCATCCAGAATGATGAGGTGCTCGGAACAGAGCAGCTGCTGGGCAATAGCCGCCCGCTGGCGCTGCCCCCCCGAGAGCTGCGCCGGGTACTTGCGGCGGTGCTGAGCCAAGTCGAAGCGGGCCAGCATGTCCTCCGTTCTGGTTTTGGCATCGGCGGGGGCGTGCTTGCGGGCGGCGGCCACCATCAGGTTATCAAGTAGCGTACGGTGGTCGAACAGCGGGTAGCGTTGCTGCACGAAGCCTACATCGCCGGGGCACACGGGCCGTTGTGGGTTGGCTACCTGCACGGTGCCGGTGCTGGGTGGCAGCAGGCCCGCGATGATGCGGCACAACACCGATTTGCCAATGCCCGAACGGCCATAAAACCCGACCACCTGACCTTGCTGCACGCCGGGGCGCACCACGTTAAGCACATCGAGGCTGATGTCGCGCAAAATAACCTCGCCGCCGAACCGCATCGAAATGTCCCGCAGCGTCAGGATGGGCTCTTGATAGGTATGGTCTGCCATTATTTTGCCGCCGCCAGCGCGGAGTAGGGGAAGAACATGCGGCGCAGAAACTCAAACACGTAATCCTGCAACGCCCCGGTGGCCAGAATAACAAGCTGAATAGCGACTACGCCGGCCAGATGCAGATACCGGTTCTGCTTATAGAGCAGCAGGCCAATGCCCCCTTCAGACTGATAGAGCGTTTCCACAAGCGTAATCATGGTCCAGATGATGGCAAAGTTCTGGCGCACCACTTCGAGCATCTCGTCGAGCTTGCCCAGTACCACTACTTCGTAGAAGCTGCGCCACTCGCTCATGCCCAGGGTGCGGGCGTGGTCCATTTCTTCCTGCGTAGTGGAGAGAATCACGCTCGTCATGCCCGTGACCAGGTACACCGTAGCCCCGAAAATGAGCACCGAGAGCTTGACCTGGTGGCCGGAGCTGACCATGAGGGCCATGAAAAAAGTGAGGCCGGTGAGGGTGAGGTAGCGCATCTTGGAGGCCGCGTAGGCGATGGGCCGGAAGAAGGGCAGCGCCGTTAGGTAGGAAATCATCAGTGCCAGCACCGTGGCAATGGCCAGCGCCCCGAGCGCCGTGGTCAGGCTGGCCCACAGCTCCTGAATCAGCCCCTGCGTCGTGACCAGGTCTTTGAAAGAAGCCAGCACTTCGCGCAAAGTAGGGAACAGCTGCAAGGGATAAAACAGCCACAACAGCAGCAGCAGCAGCACCTGGCAGGCCACCATGGTGAGGAACACGCTGGGCCGGGGCTTGGCATTGGGCACGAATAAGTCTTTCAGCATAGCGCGAGGTTTCGCAAAGTTGAAAAGGGAAGTTTCGCGAAGTCGATTAGGCTATTTTGCACCTGGCGAAACCTGCCTTTTCAACTTCGCGAAACGTTGCGCTTAGTTGCCCAGCACAATTTCCACGCGGCGGTTCTTGGCCTTGCCGACGGGCGTTCCATTGCTGGCCACCGGCTCGGTAGGGCCGTGGGCGTACACCTGAATCCGGCCGTCGGGGAAGGCGCTGCTGCTTTTGCGTTCCAGCCACTGGCGCACGGCCATGGCGCGGTCTTCCGAAAGCTGCTGGTTGGCCTGTGGGTCGCCGGTGTTGTCGGTGTGGCCATGCACGGCCACTTTCAGGTTGCCGGCTACCACCAGGTCGTCAAACAGGGTGTTTAGCTCTTTTGCTGCCGAAGGTGTGAAGGTGCTTTTGCCCGAGTTGAACTCGATGTTCCAGGCCCGTTTGCTCACGTTGCGGCGGATTTCGTCGCCCGCCGCGAATTTCTGGGTTTCAGCCGGGGCCACGGTTTTGCCCTTGTAGCGGGCCTGCAGGTTGCGCAGCAGCGTAAGGTCCAGCATGTCGTCCAGGGGCACGTAGGTGGGCAGCTCCTTGGGGTAGAGCTTGCTCTGTACATCCCCAAAGGCCTTGTACACCGAGGCGTAGATGTTGGTGCCGCCGTCGTTCAGGCCAAACAGGTTCAGGTTATCAGCGAAGTTGAACACTTTGCTGCCGCCCAGTTCTACTACTTCGCCATTGCGGTCGGCCTCGCTCACGCCTTTGTAATATTTCAGCCAGTACGCGCCGGGCTTGTCCTTGTCACCATACACGTCGGCCGAAATATCAGCGGCGCGGCTCAGCGCTTCGGGGTGGCTTTTAACCTGGTCGCCGGCCACGGCGTGGGCCAGCATAATGCCTTCCACTTCCTTCTGGTGGGCGTCGTACCAACGCTTGGTCGTGACCATGATGTTAGGCATCTGGTTCGAGTACTCTTTGGTGCTCACGATGCTCACCAGGCCGCCTTTTTGCTTGGCGATGTTCACGTCGCCGGGCGTCCAGGTGGCTACGGCATCGGCCATCACATCTACTTTCACGCCCGTGTTTTTGCCGTCCACAATCTTGTCGCGGCTTTCGGGCTTGCCGAGGATGTACTTCTCGGCGGCCACCAGGAAGTCGCTGGCGGCCATGAAGTTTACGGCCTGCGGGTCGTAGGTTGTCTCGTCGGGGTTCACTTTCAGGCCGTTGTCGGCGCACCATTTCAGGGCGATGTTCTGGTCGCCGTCGCGCAGGTAGCAGGCCACGGTTTTGCCCAGGGCCAGCTTGGGGTTCTCCAGCCACTCTTTGGGACCCATCAGCTTGTCTTCGCCAAAGCTTTTACCCACCGAGTAGGGGATGATTTGCAGCTGGGTGCCGGCTTTTTTGAGCTGTTCCTGCACGGCCGAGAACCCGGGCAGGCCGTCGCCCATGATGCTCACAATCAAGCCCGGCGTTTCGGGGTTATTTTGCAGGTCGAGGGCGTTTTTCACCAGGTCGGCCTGCATCTTGCTCACGTCGTCCTGGCGCACAATCTGCATGTCCAAACCGTTGGCGGCCAGGGCCGAGCCCGTAGTGGTGCGGGGGCCGCCGTTGGCGAGCATGCCCGCCATCTGGCTGTTCCAGGCCATCACTTCCCACACCACCGGCGTGCCTTTCTCCGCCGGAGTCGTGCCAGGTAGCGCGGCCAGCGGCACTACGGTGTTTACGCCGTTGCCACCCGTGGCGGCCGGCAGCTCAATCGAATTAAGCAACACTGATTCCGAAGCAGCTTTCTTGAATACCAGGTCACTGGATGTGAGCTTATTAATTCCAAAATACAAGCCCGCAAGGACAATGATGGCAATGAGAATTTTACCGCGAGTGGTCATTTAATAAATGTGAAAATGTGCAGAATATGGCGAATTTGGGGATGTGGAAATGGCTTGAATAGCTTGGATGTGGCGCATGAGAGACGATGCCGGGTTTGAGGCCCATGTTCACATTCATCACATTCACCACATTAAAATCAGTCCAGGAGCTTGCCGTAGGCATCATCAGTGGCCTGCCGGGTGGCCGCTACGTTCATGCGTACCGGCGGCTCATTGTCCATAATGGCGCTAAACTCCCCTTTCTGGTACTTGTCGAGCAGGCGCTGGCCCTTCTCGCTCATCACGCCGTTCTGGATGTCCATTTCCTTCACGAACTCCTGCGAGTAGCGCATGGCCTGCTTGATTTGGCCCAGCTGCTGGGCCATGTCCTGGGCCACGCGGTCGGTGGCCAGGTCGAAGAAGTACTTCTTGTCGGGGTCGCCGCGCAGGATGTTCATGGCCGCCCGCATGCCCGAGCTGGTGCGTTTCACCAATTCATACTCGTCCTTCAACAGGTTGACTTTGAATTTGCTGTTGTCAATCTGACGCAGGGCGGCTTTCAGAATCTGGCGCATCACCAGGCTCACGTTGGCCGTGGTGGTGGCCATGGGCGTGAGGCGGCGGTTGTAGTCCTCCAGCTGGGCAGCGCGGCTGGCGTAGCTGTCGGCACTGTCCTTCTCGCCCTGCCGCAGGGCCGAGTCGGCCAGGGCCAGGTATTCCTGCATCTGGGTGCGGTTGGCGTCTATCTTGCGCTTCACCAGCTCGTTGGCGCCTTCAATGTGGCCCACTTCTTCCTCCATGTTGCGGGCTTCCTTCTCGGTGTTCCGGATGTAGTCCTCCATGATGCCGATGGGGTCGGTGTTGACGAACAGGCCCGCTGCCGTCCGGAAAATGCGCTGCCCCAGGTACCACAGCCCCGCCTGAATGCGCTTGTTGGTAGCCAGCAAAAACAGCACGAACAGCGCCCCCAGGCCAATGCCCAGCTTCACGGTATCAAACACAATATCAATCAGGTACGGCAGAATCTGCCCCCAGTAATAAATGCCCATGCCGATGAGCAGCGCCACAAAAACCCAGGCGGCTACTTTTTCGGGCTTTTGCCAGGAAGGCAAGCCATCGGCGGGCGAGGGCGGTCCAAGTAAAGGGGTGTTCATCAAGCAGAAAAAAAGAGTGCGTGGGTTGTTGCTAACTAAGTCAGGCCGTCGGCCCGACGGGCTATTTCGGGCTGCCGCTGGCGTTCAGAAAAGCCTCGGCCGCTTTGTGGTGCGCCTGTAGCTCGGCCATAGCCGCCGAGTTGGCCAGCTCATAGGAGCTCAGCGCCGCCTGCGTTTTCTGGCGCTCGTTGGCCAACTGCTGCTGGGTGTGCAGCAGCTGCTGCTGCTTGGTCTGGAGCTGGAGGGTGAGGTCGGCGAGGTCGGCGGCCAGCTTTTTTTCCTGAGCTGTGAGCTGTACCACGGTACTGGGAGCACTGCCCGGCGCGGTGGCTTCGCCCATCTTTTCGCGGTGGCGGGCCAATACTTTGTTGCGGTCGGTGGTCAGGGCCTGCTCAAATTGCGAGGCCGAGGCCAGCAGGCCCGGCACCGTGCCGCCATTCACCGCCGAAAAGGCATTGAACGCCGTTTGGTACAGCAAAGGGCCGGCCATGCCAGCGGCGGCCATGCTTTTCACCATTTTCATATAAGCCCCGAAATCCTTGCCATCGCCGGCCAGCAGGCTGGCAATGTGGTCGAGGTGGCGCGGTTCAGCCTGCGTCACGGCCGGAGCGGCAAAAGGCGAGGGGACGGCCGGAACCGCACCAGGACTCGGTGCCCCAAACTGCGCCGTGGGCGGGTTTTGGAGGGTTTTGGCTTCGTCCTCGGGCTCAATAAAAAAATCCTTGGCCGCGTTCGTGAGCTTATCAAAAATTTCCATGGGTAAGAATAGAAAAAGGCGGACGGAGAGGACAGCTGCGAAGTCGGCCGGGCGCTTCGTATCCGCAAAATGACCCCATAACCGTTCAAAGGTAAAGATATTAGGCAATGTAGCTGCTGAGACTGCTGTGTTCAAAAAAGCCCCGCCGGAATAACCAGCGAGGCTTTTGCTTGTCGTAATTCAATATCAGGCCAGCGTTGGGCTGCTTAATTTGAAGCCTGGCTGGCCAGCCAGGCCTCGCGCAGCACCTTTTGGGCGGGCGTGTACACCATTTTTTCCACGCTTTCCATGGGTTTCACCTGCACGTTGGGGTCTTCGGCGAGAATGAGCTGCGTGGTTTTTTCCACGCCGCCCCGGGTCTTTACTTTCACAAAAACCACGTCGCTGGGCGAATGCTTGCGCAACACGCCATCCAGGTCGCCGGAGCTTTTAATTTCCTTGCCGTCCAGCACCACAATCTGGTCGCCCCGGTCGATGCCGGCTTTGTACAACCCCGAGCCAATTTGGGTATTGTAAGCCACCAGGCAGCGGCCTTCCTCGTCAAATTCAACCTGGTTGGGCAGGGCCGCGCCCAGGGCCCGGGTCGGAATCACGGCCAGGCCGGCCACCACCAGGTTTTCGCTGAAGCGGGGCTGCTCGCGGCCGTACACGTACTGGCGGAAAAAGCGGCTGGCAAATACGGTGTCTTTGCTCACTTCGCCCAGCACCCGCTGCAAATCGCGCACGGTGTAGGGGGTGGCGGGCGCGTAGGTACTCTGCTTTTTGCCGTACTGCTGCCACATGGCCTGCATCAGCTTATCGAGCGAGGAGCGGTGGTGCTGGCGCAGCTGCAAGTCGAGGACCAGGGCAATGCCCGCTCCCTGGTCGTAGTACGACAGGTTGGTGTTCACTAGGTTCATGGGGGCGCTGTTGCCCGCACCGTCGGTGAAAGCGGCCTGGCGGCTCATGTCGATGGCCGAGGCGTAGCGGGCCCCGGGGCTGTTCTGGCGCAGGTTCACCCAGCGGCTGATGTCTTCGAGAAACGCCTCGTCGTCAATCAGCTTGGCCCGGCGCAGGGCCAGGCGGCCGTAGTACTGCGTGAAGCCTTCGGCGAACCAGAGCGCGTCGCTCATGTTCACCCGCTGAAAATCGAAGGGTTCCAGGTCGCGGGGGCGCAGGCGTTCCACGTTCCAGGCATGAATGAACTCGTGGGCCACCGTGCCCAGGTTTTTCAGCTCGTCCTCGTCCTTCAGGGGCCGGGGGCTGGTGAGTGAGGTCGAGTTGCGGTGCTCCATGCCGTCGGACGTAGCCTGCGACAAGTAATTGGCAATGAACGTGTAGCGGGCAAAATCGAAAGTAGGCAGCTCACCAAAAATGGCTTTTTCCTCCTTCACTACTTTCTGGATTTTCTTGGCGTAGCCGTCGAGTTCGGCCGCCGGGCCCATATACAGCGTGGCCAGCTCAATGGTCTGGTCGCCTTCGGTCCAGCTCCGTACCTGCTGGGCACCCAGCGAAACCGGGCTGTCCATCATATACTGCATGTTGGGCGCCGTGAACGTGTTTTTATCGGCTCCCGGGCGCAGCTGCGTGGCTACTTTCCAGCTGGCGGGCAGCTCAAACTTTACCTCCGTCTGGCGGCCTTCCAGGCCCGTGGCGTAGCACAGGGCGGCGGGCAGGTTGAGGTGGGCGTGCTGCTGGTCGATGCCCACGTTAGTGCCGTCGGTCTGGTCGCCGTAAAGCGTGTAGCTGAAAATAACGGTGCCATCGGCGGCCGGGGTCACATCCCAGCCGTAGGGGTCGGGGCGGTTGAGGGGCAGGGGGTGATTGCCGCCATCGGTGGCCACTACGTAGTACACGTTCTTCGCAAAATCATGCAGGGCGTAGCGTCCCGGCGAGCTACGGGCCATCCGCACGTGCAGGGGCCCGCCCGGCAGCCCCGAAAAGGTGACCGCCACCCGCGCCTCATGATGGACGGCATTCGGAAACGACATGGCATAGCGCACGGCCGGCCCCGTGTCGGGCTTGGTTTGGGCCTGCGCGCCGAACGAGCCCAGGCCCAGCGCAAATAGAATAGTAGCAACGTTTTTCATGGGCAGAATAATAAAGAAAATAAGAACGGGGTAGTGCCCCCAGTGGAATTGACAATACAAAGATGTGGAAAATTTACAACCAAACGGCGAGTTTTACCCTGATAAGCGGCTCTGATAATGTTAAAATTATGTTTTAACTACGTGAGACCCTGTTATTAATTATCAAAGGCTTAGCTACCCGGGATTTTCGCTGAAAACCACTGCCTCAATGGCTCCACCAAAAAAAGTGCCGTGGTTAACCGCCTGCAAACCCAGGCTTGCCAGGGCGGGGCGCAGGGCCGGTAGCTCGGTGGTCCGCAGCCCGGTAGTCAGCCGAAAAAAAGTATACATCAGCGTGAGCAGCGCCCGGCGCCAGCCCCGCCGAGCGGGCCGAAAGTCGGCCAGCAGCCAAGTGCCTCCCGGCCGCAGGGCCCTGCGCAACTGCGCCAACGCCCCGGCCAGCTCAGGCTGCGCAAGGCAATCGAGTACAAAAAAAGTGACCACCGAATCGAACTGCTCGGTGGGGGTGAGCGCGGCCTGGGTGCCGTGCCGGAACTCAACCTGGGCGGTGGCCGTGGGGCAGGCCCGCGCCAGCCGTGTGCGGGCCCGAGCCAGCATTTTTGGCGAAGCCTCCAGGTACAGCACCGTGGCTTGGGGCCGGCAACGCAACACCTCCAGTAAGACCCAACCAGTGCCGCCGCCCAGTATGAGCACGTGCGGGGCTCCCGCCGGCATGCCTGCCAGCGCCGCCTCTTGCGCCCGCCGCTGCGCCGGCCCAAACACGAGCCCGGCTAAGACATCGTAGCACCACGCCACGCGGTCGAATCCGGTGGGGCGTGCGCCGGCTGCCAGGGGTGAAAACGGGGCAGCTAGCGGGGCAGGCATGGGATAACGGGCGGCAAACAGAAAAAAAACACGGCGGCAAGTAACTGAAAAACAATCGCCGGGCGGTTCTTGCCGGGCCAGACTGCGAAAAAAAAGGGCCTGGTGTTGCGCCGCTGCAAAATGGAACTGTATCTTTGCAGCATCAAAAGGCGCAGTTCTAACAAGAAAAGCAGCTTTTGAACCAGTGCATGCGCTTGTGGCGAAATTGGTAGACGCGCTGTCTTCAGGCGGCAGTTCCGCAAGGTGTGGGAGTTCGAGTCTCCCCGAGCGCACGTTTTTAAAAAGCCAGCCCCACCCGGGCTGGCTTTTTTCGTTTAGGTAACTATTCCGGCCGGGAGCTTGCTTGCTCCCAATTACCATCCCGACTTTTGCGGACTGTGCTGCTATGAATCGTTTTACCTCTCGTTTGCTGGCATTGGCCGGGCTGCTCACCATAGAGGTGGCGTTGGCCATGGTGCTGTTCGTGGCCGCTTTCGGCGTGTTTTTCTATCTGGCGCGGGTGGTTTTCGTGCATCATTCCATGGCCCTCGACAGCTGGGCGGCGGGTATTGTCGATGGCTGGCGGGCCGCCGAGCCGGGCCTGACCGGGCCGGTTCGGCTGGTCACGTTCTTCGCCGCGCTCCCGTTTCTGCTGCCGGCCAGCTTATCGGGGGTGCTGCTGCTGCGCCGGGCCCGCCACCGGCGCGAGAGCTGGGAATTGCTGGTAGCCATGGCCGGCGGCATGATTCTCAACCAGCTGCTCAAGCTGTATTTCAACCGTCCCCGGCCCAGCAATGCGCTGTTGCAGACGCTGGGGCTGAGCTTTCCCAGCGGCCACGCCATGCTTGGCGTCACGTTCTACGGCTGTCTGGCCTGGCTGCTGGCGCGGCACCTGGGCCATGCGCGCTGGGCGCTGCCGCTGCTACTATGGGCCGGCCTCATCGGTGTGACGCGGGTGTACCTGCATGCCCATTACGCCACCGATGTGCTGGCCGGTTTCGCGGGCGGCGCGGCGTGGCTGGTGCTATGCCGCGCCGGCATCAAGCTATTCTGGAAAGAAGAGCAGGCAGTATTTGAATCGGCCGACAACGATATGGAAAGCAATTAAAACGAGTACCCCGAATTTCCAATTCGGCCGCGTGAACGAGCTGTTCGGGCATCGTTCACGCGGCCGAACTGGAAATTCGGGGTACTCGTTCTGGTGCTACAGCTTCACGCGCACCCGCAGCGCGAGCAGGCCTTTCACGCCCTGAAGCTCCTCCAGCTCCACTTCCTCCACGCCGGGCTCCAGCAGGTCCCGGTCCTGGAGGTAGTCGATGTACTCGTAGTATTCCACGGCTTCGCGGCTCTGCGCGTACACCAGCGCAATCATGCCGGGCTGCGTCAGGCGCTCGCCCGTGCCCAGAATGGTCGCCTTGTCGATGCGCTTTTTGATGATTTCGTACCGGATGTTGTAGGTCCCGTCCACATCGAACTGGCGCTCGTCCTGCCGGAAGCGAATGCTTAGCGACTGCCCGTGAATGAGGATGAGCTGGGTGGTGTCGAGGGGCACCGGAAGCGTGTCCTTAAGCGCGGCGGTCCGGCGTGTAATCTCTACCATGGTAAGCAGCTGCCACAGGCGCAGGTTTTTCAGAAAAACCAGGTCGAACGGCTTGTTCTCCACCAGGGTGCCGCCGATGTAGATGTTGAACTCCACGCCATCGGTTTTGTAGCGCTGGAAGTAGTGCGGGTACATGAGCTGCGCTTTTTCCTCTTCGTCATCGAGGTAGTCGCTCACGGCATCGTTGAGCGTGGTCACGCTGGTTTCGAAATCCTGGCGGCGCTTGTAGAGAATGCCCAGCTTGGGGTCGATATTGCTCCAGTACCGCGTGATAATCGGGCGCAGCTCGGGCGTGTGCGCGGCCAGGTACTCAAACAGCGGCTCCACTTCGCGCTTCAGCGAGTCGTAGATGTTGGCCTCATCGCCCGAAAGCATCCCGTCGTGCAGGCGCTTCAGGTTTTTGGTGACGTAGAACTTCAGCTCGTCGAGAATGGGCAGATGCTGGTATTCCGACGCTTTTTTCAGCACCTTGTTGGCTAGGGTCAGGTGCTCAATCAGGTCGCCCTGAATGGCCTCGTTGCGTACAATGCTGCTACTCCGGATATCGCAGGAGCCGTGCAGCGGGTACACATCCTCAAACACGATGGCCTCCATCTCGGCCGTGCGGTTGCCGGCATCGAGCTGGGTGAGCAGGTTGCGGGCCGCATCTGTGAAGCGCCACTCCATAGTCGGGTGAATGGCCGTGAACGTGGCCCGCATAATGGCCTGCACCCGCGTCTGCAGGTCCTCGGCATTGCGTTTCACCGCCACCGCGAACAGCGGCACGAACTGCGCCACCTTCTCCATGTCGAACTCGTCGAGGCCACCCACGTCGGGCGAGCCCAGCTCCAGCAGGCCCACCGTGTCGTTGCCGTAGGGCAGCAGGGCCAGGATGGCCGAGCGAATACCCAGACTACTAATCTGTTGGCGTAGGTCATCGGGGATGTCGGCCGTGTCCACGTTCTTGATGACCAGCGGCTCCCGCTCGCGCAGCAGGCGCTCATAAATCAACCGGAAGCTGCTGTCGGCGGCCTGGTGCTGCACCTGCTTGGTGAGGAAGCTGTGGTTGATTTTGCGGCCGAAATCCACGAAAGCGCGCTTCTTTTCATCATAAGCCGCGATGCCCAATTGCAGCGAAGGCTGGGCAAACAGCACCCGCAGCTTCTCCTGAATCTGCTCGAAGCGGGCGGGCGTTTGCAGCACGTCGCGCTCCAACAGGTCGTATTTCAGCTCCGACAGAATTTCCTGGTCGGTTACGTCCACCAGCTGGAGTACGTTGAAGCCCTCCAGCTCAAAGTTTTCGGCGGGCAGCAACTCCTTCCACAGCTCCAGGCGGTGGCGGTTGTGCACCAGCAAGTCCAGCTGTTGGGTAGTGAGGTCAATTTGTTCGCCAACGACCTTCACCGTCACGAAATCGGAGTTGAAATCAACGCCGTAGTGTCGGTACAGGCCAATTTTATAATCGGGCACCGTAAAAACAATCGTGCCCAGCGACGGCAGCTCCGTCCCGTACACGCGGTGCAGCACCAGGTGGTAGGCCATGAGCTCCATCTGGTGCTCCATGGCCGCCATATCAATATTCAGCGGCTGCTTGATTTGACGCTCCTTGTTGAGCATAATCTCCTCGAAGCGCCGCGTGGAGTAGAAGCTGCGCCGCTGAAACGGGGCCACCACCCCGCTGATATCGGTAGCGAACGAGGCCGGTGGAAACACGGCCAGCATCAGCGTTTCGATGAGGTCGCAGTTGCTCTCTATCAGCGTGTAGTCGGTCAGCGGGCCGCGGCACCAGGCGGCTTCGGCCACCTGCTCGCCAATGGCGCGGGCCAGCAGCGCCACGCCGGCGTTGGTGGCCCGCTCCCGCTCCCGCCAGTACGCAATCAGCGGCTCGAAGCTGAGCGTGGAGCGGAACAGGAACGACGAGGAGGCGACCGGGCTGCGTAGCGCAGGCAGGGCATCGGAAAGGATTGGAAGGAGTTCAGCAGCCATAGGTAAAAAGGAACACGGCTTGCCCGCCGGGAAGTTGCAGTAGCGGGGCAAAAAGGGATACGTACTAAGTTGTCGTTCAAAAGTAAACGAACTGTCAGTTATTCGTTGTTAGTGAGCGGATTACACCAGGTCTGACAACCGACAACTACTACCTGACAACATAGGTACGCAAGCCGCCGGCTCCTTGGCTACTTGGTTACTTTAAGCACACGAGGCGCTTGCTTCAGGTCGAAGGCACTATCCTGCGAAAACCCATCCCGCCGCGTGAAAACAGTTTTTTTAGAATTATTGTAGCACGTGCAGCATCCGTTGCCATCGATACTGCCTTCCAGTTTTATCTCACTGATATTGAGTAAAGTAGTGAGAACGGGCTTGTTGCCGGGCCGCGTCACATAATACTGGAGCACGTAGCGGTAGCCATCGAGCCGGGTGGTGCTGATTTGCGGGAAGGGAGTGCCGTTATTCAGCCGGATGGAGTCGCGGGACCGGGCCGCGGTGCGGATAAGCGTCACCACATCGGGCTTGCCGCCGGTGGGCAGCGGCACCGCGAAGCGCTGGATAACCACCGTATCCAGGTCCGTATTCAGACCCGTATTGCTGAAGCTACTGGCAAAGCGCAACTCGACAGCATCGGCGTCGGCATCGTTGCAGTCGCACACGTCGTTGGCGCAGCAGCCGCTCAGCAGCAGGCCGCTGGCCACTAGCAGCACGGCCGCAAAAGGGGAGGGTAGAGAAAACGGGTTGACCATAACAAGCCAAAGATAAGGCCCGCTTCCCACGCTCCATCGGCTCAGGATGAAGAAGGGAAGCGGGCCAACGGTATCTTGCCAACCCCTGGGGGCGGGGTTAGCGGGGGCTATCAGCTACTGCTTAGCGGCTGCCGGTCGCGCTCGTAGAAGAGGGCAGCGTGGGGTTCTCCACCGTGCCGCCGGCCAACAGCAGCGGGTTCAGGCGGGCTGCGGCCGTGTCGAGCTGGGGCCGAATCTGGGCAATGGCCGCGCGCAGGGCAATGATGTCGGCCAGACGCGGGGCGGTGGTCTGCGAGTAGCCGTGGTACATGGCCACTTTCACTTCCGAGCTACCCGAGCCCACGTAGGAACCAAGGAGGTTGCCGGCGGCATCGCTCACCTGCACTTCGGCCTGCAGGGTGGTTTTGTACCACTCCAGCGGGATGCCCAGCACGGCCGGCACCATGAAGGTGAGCACCTGAAGGCCCTGAATAGCGCGGCCAGTACGCAGCGTTTTCACTTTCTTCACTACCAGCTTAGCATAGCCGTACGTGGCCGAATCGGTGGGCTCGGTCAGGTTCAGGCGGCACTCCTGTTGAAATAATTTCAGGGGGTCTTCGGGCAAGGCACCATCGTTCATGGCCAGCGGGCCCTGGTCGGCCAGAATTTCCAGGGCGGGCAGGCGCGTAGCAATAGCCGTCGCCGGCGAGCTTTTCATCATGGACTTTACCGACACGCAGGCCGGAGCTGCCAGCAGGGCCGGCGCAAGTGCCAGCAACGCGAGTTGACGAGTAAGTTTCATAATTGTAAGGTAGTAAGAATATAGGAAAATGAAAAGAAAAGAATTGAAAAATGCTTTAACACTTCTGAATAAGCTCGACCTGGTTTTATAGCTGCTAAAGTAGGGAATGGATTCTGGCCGACCGGCATTTTTCGGCGAATGGTGCAAAATAACTTGTAACGGGGAGCGTCTCAGGGGTTCATTATTCAGGTGCCCCAATGACGCCCGCTTGGCGGTTAAGCCAGCACCTTCGGTTCGGGCTCCTGGTAGTTATCCACGAACTCACCTTCCCAGCGGGCTACTACGGCCGACGCCAGGCAATTGCCGAGAACATTCACCGCCGTGCGGGCCATATCCATCAGGGCATCAATGCCTAAGATGATAAATACGGGCCAGGCCGGCAGGTTGAAAGAAGCCACCGTAGCTAGTAGAATCACCAGCGAAGCGCGGGGTACTCCGGCCACGCCCTTGCTGGTTAGCATCAGGGTAAACACCATCAGCAGCTGCTGGCCGAAGGTGAGGGGCACCCCGGCCGCCTGGGCCACGAACACAGCCGCTAAGGATAAGTACAACGTGGTTCCGTCCAAATTGAAGGAGTAGCCGGTGGGCATCACGAAGGCCACAATCCGGCGCGGCACCCCGATGCTTTCCATGGCTTCCATGGCCCGGGGCAGGGCGGCCTCCGAGGAGGTAGTGGCGAAGGCAATGCTTACCGGCTCGGCCACGGCCGCGATGAAGCGGCGCAGTGGAATACGGGCCAGGAGGGCCACGGGCAGCAGTACCAGCAACACGAACGCAATAAGCGCCCCGTATAGCGTGAATAGCAGCTGCACCGCATTGAGCAGCGGCGCGAAGCCCATTTTGCCCACCGTGTAGGCCAATGCCCCGCCCACGCCCAGCGGCGCGAAATACATCACCACATTGGTGAACTTGAACATGACCTCCGACAGGCTCTCGCAGAACTCCAGCATTACGCGACGGGGTCGCTCGGGCGTGAGGGCCAGGCCGATAGCAAACAGAATAGCGAAAATTACCACTTGCAGCACCTGCCCCTCGGCAACTGATTTAGCAATGTTTTCGGGGAAGATGTGCAGGATGATGTCGGCGGCCGTTTGGACCGGCGCGGCGGCCAGCGCTTCTTCCTTCACTCCGGCCTGGCTGATGCCCACGCCGGCTTTGGTGAGGTTGATGGCGGCCAGCCCGATGAAAAGGGCAAACGTGGTGACTACTTCAAAGTAAATCAAAGCCTTGAGGCCCATGCGGCCTACCTGTTTCAGGTCGGCGTGGCCGGCAATGCCCACTACCAGCGTGGCAAATACCAACGGGGCAATAATGGTTTTCACGAGGCGCAAAAACGCGTCACTCAGCACCTTAAAGTTCATGGCCACGCCGGGGGCGTCGTGCCCCAGCTCGATGCCGACCAGCATACTCACCACAATCCAAAGCGTGAGGGAGCGCCGGGGGGCTACGGCGGCGGCAACGGCCAGAATGGCCAGCCAGCGGGCTGCTATCGGTACGCCGGGCGGGAGCGCGAGTACATTAGTAGCCGAGAGCGCGGTTAGGATGCCAGCCAGGACCAGCAATAGAATAGCAACGAAGAGTAAGCGAGATTTTGCCATGTAATGAATAAAGGCCGTGAAAACGGAATGAGGGCCTAAAGAACGGCATTATCCCGCCAGCAACGGGCTCGGCGCAGATAGGGCAAGGGCCGATTGAGCCCAAAAAAGCCCCGTGCGCAGCTGGCACGGGGCTTTACGATGGTATTGGAAAGGCGGTGAACCCTGTCGGGCTAGGGCAGGCTGAGCAAATAGCCGATGGTAAAGTTGGTGTCGTAGCCGAACACAAACTGGGAGCAGCCGGTGGCCGAGGCCACGGCTTGGTAAATATTCAGGCCCGACTTGATTTTGGCGCCGCTCAGCTGTGGGTAGGCATCGGGGCCGAGCAGGGTCGTGTATGGCTCCTGGCCCTGGCGCACGGCTTTGGCCAGCTCGTAGGGTACGCCGCCAATAATGAAGCAGGTTTTGCTGACCCCCGCCGGAACCTGACCCGCCTTGGTCTTTGCATCGGCGGCCACGGCGGCATCGTCAATTCCCTTCTCGTAATATTTAGCGCCGTAGGTATTGTTGCTGCGCGGCTGGCTGCCATCCATCCAGGAAATTTTGGTGTTGCCCGAGCCCATATCAACCACAAAGGCCTTGTCGTCGAATCCTTTGGGCAGGGCGGCCTGCAAGCCCAGCACGCCCTCGCGCTCGGGGGTCACGGTATTCACCCGGTACTTAAGGGCCTCCAGCGACTTCACGATACGATGCGTCACCTCGGCCATTGAGGCCCCCGAGCTCACCACAAAGTGGATATCGCGGCCCGCTACCCCAAAATCGAGCATTTTGCCAATGTACGCTTTCAGGCCATTCCGGATATCTTCTTCGGTCGCCATATTCTCCATTACGAGGCTGTTGCCGAACTCCGATTTTTCCATCTTCCAGTTCTTTTTCCCATCAATGCGGATGATGAACATGTTGAAGCCGCTGGCTCCCAGCTCCACTACGCCTTTCAGCTTGCCATTAACTGGCGCTGTGGGCCGGTACGTGAACGTAGCCGGGGCCAGCCTGGGCGCTACGGCTACCGCCGGGGCCGTTGCCATTGCCGTTGCCGTTGCCGTGGCCGCTATCGACGCAGTGACCGGAGCAGAATCAGCCGTCTTGCGGATATATTCGCCGTTCAGGCTCAGCATATCACCTTCCCGGAGCGGCACGCGCGAACCATTGGTGAGGAGCAGCGACTGCGTCCGGTACTCAACCCGAATGCCATTGGGTAGCGTTACGTCCTTTTCCAGGGGCTTGCTTTTGTTCCCATTCTGTACCACAATTCCCTGTCCCTTAACTGTAAACCAAGGAATTGAGCTGGCAGATGCGGTCTGAGCCTGGGCTTGTTGTGGGCCGGCAGCCAGAAGGAAAAAACGTATAAAAAGCGAGGCCAGTATTGATTTTTTCATGAGATTTCGCAGAAAGTTAAAAAGAAGAAGATGAGAATGAGGGCCGAAAGGTAGATTAAAATAAGATAGAACAGGTTTAGTCGAAGGTATTATTTGATGTTAAATTTGACAAGTGCCTTAGCTAAACCATGTTCTCAGCCCGACAAATGCTGCAAACTGCGCGGCGGCAGGCGGAGCGGTTTCATTTTTGGCCGCATCTTCGGGGCGCGTTTCCCTTCTTCCCATGCCCACCTGGACCCTTACTGCCCACCTGCTGCCGCTGCGCTACGTCTGGAAAATTTCCCGCAACGCGTCTGCTACCAAAACCAACCTGCTGCTGCGCGTAGCCGGCCAGGGCCACAGCGGTACCGGCGAGGCGGCCCCCAACGTGCGCTACGGCGAAACGCCCGAGCTGCTCACCCAGCAGTTTGAACACCTGCGGTCCCAGGGCCTGGCACAGGCCGAGTCCCTGGCCGACCTGCACGCGCTACTGGCCGCCCACCCGGTGGCCCACGCCCTCAGCTTCGCCCTCGAATCGGGGCTGGTGCAGTGGCTGGCCGCCCGCGCCGGGCAGCCCGTGTGGCAGTGGCTGGGCGTGCCCCAGCCCGCCACGGTGGTGCCCACGGCCTTTTCGCTGCCTATTATGGAAGTGGGGGAGGTGGCCGGATTTCTGCGCGAGCAGGACGCGGCCCGCTTCCAGCTCCTCAAAATCAAGGTAAACCAGGCCGAAGGGCTGGATTTGCTGCGGGAAGTGGCGCGGGTGCTGCCCGGCCACCCGCTACTGGTGGATGGCAACGAAACCTGGCCCGATGCCGACAGCGTGCTGCGGTTCCTGGCCGAGGCTCAGGCGCTGCCCGGCCTGCACCTGCGCCTGCTGGAGCAGCCCCTGCCCGCCGCCCTCGCCGCCGACTACCGCTACCTGCGCCCCCGCAGCGCCGTGCCGCTGGTGGCCGACGAGTCGGTAACGGACACGGCCGACTTCGCCGAAATCGCGCGGCAGTTCCACGGCGTCAACGTGAAGCTGATGAAGGCCGGCGGGTTCCTGCGCGGCATTGAGCTGCTGCGCCAGACGCGCGCCCACGGCCTGCTGCCCATGCTCGGCTGCATGGTCGAAACCAGCGTGGGCATTGCCGCCGCCCTGCAAATCAGCGCCTTGGCCGATGTACACGACCTCGACGGCTTCCTGATTGTAAAAGATGAGCCGTTTGGCCTGGTCACGGAAACCGGAGGCTCGCTGAGTGCGGCAGGATAGCGCCAGCGCTATTTAGGCGCGGTGAGTTGGGAATTGACCTCCGCCAGCTGGTCGTCGATGGCCTGGGTGCCGGGTAGGTCGGTGCGGCCCTGGCTGAGCAGCTGCACCTTCTGGGTAAGCAGCTCGATTTTTTTGTTCAGCAGCTGGATTTGCTGCTCGGGGGCCGCGTAGCCGGGGCCGCGCTGCACGTAGGTTTCGTATTTGGTACCGGCTGGGGTAGCGGGGCTGGTGGCCGCGCCACGGGCGGCGGCCGCGCTGGTCGGGCTGGCGAATACCACGCCGCCATCGGCCCGCACATAGTCGCCCTCGCGCAGGGTAATTTTTTTGCCTTTCGGATTTACTTTATCGGCGGGCATTTCCACAATGCCGTTTTTATAGTTGATTTTCACGCCATTCGCCAGCTTCACGTTTTGCGTGAGGGTAGTAGTCTGGGTGCCCTCACGGCGCAGTACTTCGCCGTTCATGAACACGAATTGCGTGCGGGCAGTCGTCTGAACCGGGTAGCCCCCATCCTGGGCGGCGGCGAGGCGGGGAGTTGCGGCCAGCGCGGCGGCCGTCAGCGTCAGGAAGAATAAGCGTTTCATGGAGGCGGGCAAGAGGTGAATGTGCGGAGGATACGTAGGTTGAGTTGTTAGGGTAGTGGCGCTACTGCTTTTGACAAGATATTCGGAAAATAATTCGGAACAATGTTGTGACATTAAATGTATGTACATAAATTTGCATCCGATTCTACTGTATCCCATGCGCATCGAAGACGAAATCAAACAGCCCATTTTCCGCGACGACTTCCAGAAGGCCCACATCAACTTGCTGTACACGGCCAGCTGGTTGCAGCTGCGGCAGGCGGTGGCGTTCAAGCCGTATGGGCTGACGTTGCCGCAATTCAACATCCTGCGCATTCTGCGGGGCCAGCACCCGCTGCCGGCTACCGTGGCCCTGCTCATCGACCGGATGCTGGACAAAACCAGCAACGCCTCGCGCATTGTGGACCGGCTGGAGGAAAAAAAGCTGGTGACGCGCACCGTGTGCCCCGCCAACCGGCGCGCCGTCGACATTCGCATCACCGTGGCCGGCCTGGCCCTGCTTGCGCGCATTGAGCAGGATGGCGTGTTGAACGCATCCGCGCTCACCCAGCTTGATGCCTCCGAAGTGCAGCAGCTCAGTCTTTTACTCGATAAAGTGCGCTCGGGCGGCGAGCTCTCCGGCTGCTGATTTGCCGGGCAGGACCTCTGGCATGTTTTTTCGTTGCGGCCCTGCCGAACAGTGTTTCTGTTTTAATTCTCCCCTTTTTTTAAATTTCTTTTTCCCATGCAAAAATTCCTCTTGCCCGCCCTGTTTGCCGTTGGCGTGTTCGGCACTGCTCCTGCCGCTTCAGCGCAGAAAATGAACAGCACCAAAATGGCCACCAATGCCCCTGGCTACGCCCTGCAGCCGCAGCTGAGCACCCTGGGCTGGGAAGGTAAAGCCGTAACGCATGGCCACAATGGCACCATGAATTTCAGCGCCGGCGAGCTGCTGGTGAAAGGCAACGCCGTCGTGGGCGGCACCGTGATTGTCGACATGAAGACGATGAAAGCCACCGACATCAAGGATGCCGAAACCCAGGGTAAATTTATTGGCCACATGAGCGGCGACGACTTCTTCGGGGCGGAGAAATTCCCCACTTCGACGTTCAAAATCGTGAGCGTGGCCCCCATCAAAGGTGCCGCCAAGGAGGCCGACAACGCCACCATCACCGGCGACATGACCATCAAAGGGGTGACGCAGCGCCTGAGCTTCCCCGCCAAAGTGGGCGTGAAAGACGGTATGGCCGCCGCCACCGGCAAAGTGACCATCGACCGCACGAAATTCGGCCTGAAGTACGGCTCGAAGTCGTTCTTCGACAGCCTCGGCGACAAGGCCATCAACGATAACTTCGACCTGACCTTCAACGTGATTGCCAAAAAAGGCTAATGGCGAATTCCATCGCAACGCACGAAAAAGCCCGCCATTCGGCGGGCTTTTTTTATTCGGGTATTTCAAACTTGCGGGGCAGCTCAAACTTGAGATTGTGGCTCTTTTTGCGGCCGTGCAGCTCGCGCAGAATCTCATCGAGCTCGGACTGATACTCTACCCACAGGTCTTCGTGCAATGATTTGAGCACGAAGGCCGGTACGCGGGCCGCGAGGCGGGCCGTGGCGTTGTAAAAACCGTCGTACACGCTGTCGAACTGGCCCGAATAATTGTCGATGCACTGGCGCAGGATGTACACCAGCAAGTCGATTTCAAGCTGCTTGTTTTTGGTGATGCGGCGGGCGCGGGCGGCTTCCTGCACGCTGGCGCGCAGGGCTTTCACCAGGCTGCGGTTGAGCAGCCGGCCGGTCACGGCCACGTTGAACAGCTCGTGGATGCGGTCGGCGGATTCTTCCTGCACCTGGCCCAGGGTCACGTCGGCCAGCAGCTCGAAGCGGAAGGTTTCGTAGAGCTCGGCATCGCGGCGCACGGCGCGCAGCAGCAGGGCCTCCTTTTCGGTTTCGGAGAGGCGCTTGAGGGCTTTTTTGAAGTCGGCGGAGGGAACGGGCATCGGCGGTAATAAGGGAAAAACCCGGCATCGTACGGTGGCCGCTTTCGGCTGGGTACGACTGAAACGGCGCGGGAACCAGAGATTCCGGCCGAAAATTACGCCCAAAACGCGAGGTGCCGCGCCCAGCCGGCATGCCAGCAGACCACAAAATTCGCCCGGCTCTCACGAAACGAATCGGGGGGATTCCGGGTTATTACCAGCTGCCTCACGCCGGCTTTCCTGCGTAAATTTGCCTTATGAACACCCGTCCGCAAATTGATTACGATGAAGATGTCCTACTGCTCGAAGAGACGGTAGAGTTGCGCAACCTGGTTGTGTACAACGATGACATCAATACCTTCGACCACGTCATCAAAACCCTGATGGACGTGTGCGGCCACCAGCCCGAGCAGGCCGAGCAATGCACCCTGCTCATTCACTACAAGGGCAAGTGCGCTGTCAAAATCGGGGCCTACGAGGAGCTGGAGCCGCTTTGCACCGCCATTCACGACCGGGGCATCGCGGCCGATATCGCTTAACCTTTGGTGCTTGGTTATTAGTACTTGGTGCTTGGCTCTTGTAAGAACTGCACTTTTCGACCAAGCACCAATAGCCAAGCACCAAGCACCAACCTACCTGAATGGAGTTCCCCTCTAAACTGATTGAAAACGCCGTGGGCGAGCTGGCCCGGCTACCCGGCATCGGCCGCAAAACGGCCTTGCGCCTGGCCCTGCACCTGCTCAAGGCCGAGATGGACACCACGGCTACGCTGGCCGAAGCCCTGGCCAAAATGCGCTTCGAAATAACCTACTGCCGCACCTGCCACAGCATTTCGGATGCCGAAGAGTGCGGCATCTGCGCCAATAAGCTGCGCGACCACAGCCTGGTCTGCGTGGTATCGGACGTGCGCGACGTGATTGCCATCGAAAATACCGGCCAGTACAAGGGCGTTTACCACGTATTGGGCGGCGTTATCTCGCCCATCGAGGGCGTGGGGCCGTCCGATTTGCATATTGATTCATTGGTGGAGCGGGCCTCGGCCGAAGAGTCGGAAGTGCGCGAAATTATTCTCGCCATCAGCCCCACCATGGAGGGCGACACCACGGCTTTCTACCTCTCGCGCCGCCTGCGCGATTTGCCCAACGTCCACATCAGCACCATTGCCCGCGGTATTCCCATGGGCGGCGAGCTGGAATACGCCGACGAAATCACGCTGGGCCGCAGCATCGTGGACCGCCTCCGGCAGGCCCGGTAGGCACGAGTACCCCGAAATTTCATTTCGGCCCGTGCGAACGACCACCGTTCTAACCGACCGAAATGAAAGCAGAACGAGTACCCCGAAATTTCATTTCGGCCCGTGCGAACGACCACTGTTCTGGCGGGCCGAAATGAAATTTCGGGGTACTCGTTCTAATTTCGCCCTCTGTGGTGAATCTCTCCGTCGTTATTGTCAATTACAACGTCTGCTATTTCCTGGAGCAGGCTTTGCTCTCGGTACGGCGGGCCGTGGAAAAGCTGGGGCAGCCGGTGGAGGTATTCGTGGTCGATAATAACTCGGCCGATGGCTCGGTGGCCATGGTGCGGGCGCGGTTTCCGGAGGTCATTCTCATTGCCAATCAGGATAATCCCGGCTTCTCAAAGGCCAATAACCAGGCCCTGCGCCGCGCTACCGGCCAGTACCAGCTGCTGCTGAATCCCGATACGGTGGTGGAAGAAGACACTTTCCGGGCCTGCTGCGATTTCATGGACGCGCACCCGACTTGCGGGGGGCTGGGCGTGAAAATGCTCGACGGCCAGGGCAAATTCCTGCCCGAGAGCAAGCGGGCGCTGCCCACGCCGGCCGTGGCATTCTACAAAATGTTCGGGCTGGCGAGCGTCTTTCCGAAGTCGCGCACCTTTGGGCGCTACCACCTGGGCTTCCTCGACCGCGACGAAACCCACGAGATAGAAGTGCTGAGCGGAGCCTTCATGCTGCTGCGCAAGGCCGCCCTCGACCAGGTAGGCCTGCTCGACGAAGACTATTTCATGTACGGTGAGGACATCGACCTCTCGTACCGCCTCACGCGGGGCGGCTGGAAAAACTATTATTTCCCCGGCACGCGCATCATTCATTACAAGGGCGAAAGCACGAAGCGCACCAGCGTAAACTACGTGTTCGTGTTCTATCGGGCGATGGTTATTTTTGCCCAGAAGCATTTCGCGCCGGGCCGGGCGGGCCTGTTTTCGCTGCTGATAAACGCGGCCATCTGGCTGCGGGCCGGCGCGGCCGTGGCCGAGCGGCTGGCTGTGCGCACCGCCCCGCTGCTGCTCGATGCCGGCCTGATTTGGGTGGGCATGTACTTCCTGAAAAGCTATTGGGAGAACAACCATAAGTTCGTGCCCGGCGACTACCCGCCGCAGTACATGACGGCGGCGGTGCCGGCCTACATCCTGGTCTGGCTCACCTCGGCCTACCTCAGCGGGGGCTACGACCAGCCGGTGCGCACCTCGCGGGTGGTGCGCGGCATTTTCGTGGGCACGCTGCTGATTTCGGCCGCCTCGAATTTCCTGGATGCCTGGCGCTTTTCCAAGGCCCTCATTATTCTGGGTGGGGCCTGGGCGGTGGCGGCGCTGGTAGGCCGGCAGCTGCTGGCGCATTTCATTAAGTACAAAAACCTGCGCCTGAGTGAGCGCCGCCAGAAAAATATTGCCATCGTGGGCTCGGGTCCCGAGAGCCAGCGCGTGCGCCAGCTCCTGGAAGCCGCCCACGTTTCGGCCCGCGTGATTGGCTACGTGAACGTGGGGGCGGAGGCCGCCGCCGCCGAAGCAGCACCCGCCACCCACGACCATTCACTCATTCACTCACTCACTCATTCACCGGGCGAAGCCCTGGGCGAGCTGCGCCAGCTGGCTGATATTATCCGCCTCTATGCGCTTAATGAGCTGATATTTTGCGGCAAGGACCTGCCCGCCAGCCAGATTATCAGCCTCATGCTGGGCCTGCCCGCCGAGCCGCCGGTGGCCTACAAAATCCTGCCCGAAGACAGCCAGTACATCATCGGCAGCAGCAGCAAAGACGCGCCCGGCGACTACTACACCCTTGACATTGCCCTGAACCTCTACCAGCCCCAGCAGGCCCGCGCCAAGCGCCTGCTCGACGTGCTGACCAGCGCCGGGCTGCTGGGGCTGGCACCCCTGCTCATCGGGTTTCAGTCGAACAAAACCGGGTTCCTGCGCAACTGCGGGGCTGTGCTGCTGGGCCGCCGCACCTGGGTGGGGCTGCGCTACATGGCCGGCCCGGCCCGCGCCGTGCCCGCCGTACTCTCGCCCGCCGATGCCGCCATTTCGGCCGTTCCGCTCAATGAGGTAACGCTTCGGCGGCTGGAGCTGCTGTATGCCAAGGACTATGAGCCCGGCACCGATTTGAGCGTGCTCTGGCGCTGCTGGCGGCGCCTGGGGCAGTAGCGCAGTAGCGCAGTAGCGCGGACTTTGTAGTCCGCGAGTTTAGCCATTCACACGCGGACTACAAAGTCCGCGCTACTGCGCTACTGCGCTACTGCCGTAGCTTTGCGGCTACATTCCCGCCCTGTTCCCCATTATGCTCAATACCGCTGCTTCAGCCACCGTTTCGCCCCTCTCCGCCCGCCTGCTGGCGATGAACGAGTCGGCTACCATTGCCATGGCCAAGAAGGCCCGCGAGCTGATGGCCAAGGGCGTGGATGTTATCAACCTCAGCTTCGGCGAACCCGATTTTCAGACCCCGCAGTACATCAAGGATGCCGCCAAGCAGGCGCTGGACGATGGCTACACCTTCTACACGCCCGTGCCCGGTATTCCGGAGCTGCGGCAGGCCATCTGCGACAAATTCAAGCGCGACAACCAGCTCGATTTTCTGCCCAACCAGATTGTGGTGAGCACCGGAGCCAAGCAGGCGCTGGCCAATGCCGTGCTCAGCCTCGTGAATCCAGGTGATGAGGTCATCGTTTTCGCGCCCTATTGGGTGAGCTACGAGGAGATGGTGAAGCTGGCCGAAGGCGTGCCCGTGACGCTGGTGGGAACCCTGGCCAACGACTACAAGGTGACGGCCGCGCAGCTCGAAGCCGCCATCACGCCCCGCACCAAGCTCATCCTGTATTCCTCGCCCTGCAACCCCACGGGCGCGGTGTTCAGCCGCGAAGAGCTGGGCGAAATCGCGGCCGTACTGGCCCGGCACCCGCAGGTGTACGCCCTGGCCGATGAGATTTATGAGTACATCAACTTCGTGGGCGAGCACGCCAGCCTGGCCAATTTCGCCGAAATCAAGGACCGGGTCATCACCGTCAACGGCTTCTCGAAGGGCTATGCCATGACGGGCTGGCGGCTGGGCTACCTGGCCGCCCGCGCCGATATCGCGGCCGCCTGCGAGAAGATGCAGAGCCAGATAACCTCCGGCACCTGCTCCATTACCCAGCGGGCGGGCCTGGCCGCGCTGCGCGGTGGCCGCGCCTCGGCCGACGAGATGGTGGCCGCCTACCGCCGCCGCCGCGATTTGGTGCTGGATATCGTGAAGGATATTCCCGGTTTCAACACGCCCACGCCCAGCGGGGCGTTCTATATTTTCCCGGAAGTATCGGCCTATTTCGGTCGCACCGCACCCGATGGCAGCACCATTGCCAACTCGGCCGACCTGGCCATTTACCTGCTCAACGACGCGCACGTATCGGCCGTGTCGGGCGATGCCTTCGGGGCCCCGGAGTGCCTGCGCTTCAGCACCGCCGCCGCCGATGAAAAGTTGGTGGAAGCCTTCCGGCGCATTAAAACCAGCTTGGCCAAGCTGTAGAATTATTTATCACCTCCTGTCATCCTGAGCATTCTGCTTTAATCGCAGAATGCTCAGGATGACAGACTTCTGTTTTGAGTTTGCCTACTTCCGATTCTTCCCTGCAAACGCTGTTCAACGACTTCAATAACCTGCGCGTCCTCATCGTGGGCGACGTGATGGTGGATGCCTACGTGTGGGGCCGCGCCACGCGGCTCTCGCCCGAGGCTCCCGTGCCGGTGGTGCACGTGGCCCGCACCGAAAACCGCCTCGGCGGGGCCGCCAACGTGGCCCTGAACGTGCAGGCGCTGGGGGCTACGCCGCTGCTCTGCGCCGTCATCGGCACCGATGCGGGCGGCGACCAGCTCCTGCGATTGCTGCACGAGAACCACCTGCCCGCCGATGGCCTCATCCGCAGCGCGCACCGGCCCACCACGGTGAAGCAGCGCATCCTGGCCCAGGGCCAGCAGCTGCTGCGCATCGACTCTGAAATTGAAACCGACCTCAATGCTGCCGAAGCCGCGCAGCTGCTGGCCGCTTACGACGACCTGCTGACCCGCGCCGACGTAGTGGTGTTTGAAGATTACGACAAAGGCGTGCTCAGCGAGGCCATTATTACCGAATGCATTGCCCGCGCCCGCCAACGCAACATTCCGACGGTGGTTGACCCCAAGAAGAAGAATTTTCTGGCCTACCGCTACTGCACGCTTTTCAAACCCAACCTGAAAGAGTTGCGCGAGGGCCTGAAGCTGGAATTCGGCGAGCCAACTACTGACCGCGCTGGCTTCGAGGCGGCCGTGGCGCGGCTACGCCAGGAGCTGACGCCCGAAATCGTGCTGGTCACGCTTTCTGAGTACGGCGTGTTTGCCCAGCAGGATGGGCAGAAAACCTATCTGCCGGCCCATCTGCGCACGATTTCCGATGTGTCGGGCGCGGGCGACACCGTTATCAGCATTGCCGCGCTGTGCGTGGCGCTGGGCCAGTCGGCCGCTTTCACGGCGGCGCTGGCCAACCTGGGCGGCGGGCTGGTGTGCGAGCAAGTGGGCGTGGTGCCCGTGGAGAAGCGGCGGCTGCTGGAAGAAGCGGAGGAGGCGGGGCTGCGGGCCTAGCGGCTCGCGCGACACTTTTGCCATCTCGCACGGCACTCTTACACCCTCATACTGCCAACGCGCCTGCTCATACGCGCCACGGGCGTGCTTGTACACGCCACGGGCATACTCATACGTACCACGCGCCTGCTCATACGCGCCACGGGCGTGCTCATACGCACCACGCGCCCGCTCATTCACGCCCGTGGCCTGCTCATACGCGCCACGGGCGTACTCATAGGCCCGCAGCTTAAGCGACTAGGCCTTCTTCAGAAACTCGGTTTTGAGCACCATGGTGCTGCCGCCGGCCCGGCCTTCAATTTCGCCTCCGCTGTTGGTGAGGCGAATGTTTTTAACCACCGTGCCGCGCTTGAGAGTGAGCGAGGAGCCCTTCACTTTGAGGTCTTTAATGAGGGTAACCGAGTCACCTTCGGCGAGCAGGGTGCCGTTGCTGTCTTTTACGTCCATGGGAGTAGGGCAGGAGAAGGAGGATGGCCGTGATGCCGCTGATTCAACGGCGAAACAGCAGCAGATAGGCCAGAAAAAACACGGGCGACAAGCTGCCCAGTGAAATCAGGATAACCATAAAGGTCTCCACCCGGGACCGGTCGGGCCTGTTCAGGTACCAGCGCCACATGAAGAACAGCAGCGTCAGCAGCAGCGCCAGGGTGACGTAAAAAGCAGCGCCGAAAGATTGTGACATGGGAGTTGTTACGAGTTAAGGGAATGGGTGGGGCCGCGCGTGTTGCGGCGGCTACCCCCGCCAGGCCTTCACCGTTTCCACAAACACCCGCACATTGTCCGGATTAGTATCCGGGTACACGCCGTGGCCGAGGTTGGCGATGTGGGGGCCGCCGGCGAACTGGCGGAGCATGGCTTCGGTAGCGGCTTTCACTTGCTCGGGGGTGCCGTAGAGGGCGCAGGGGTCGAGGTTGCCTTGCAGGGTTTTGCCGCCGGCTTCGCGGCGCACCTGGGTGGGGTCCTGGTTCCAGTCGAGGCCTATGGTGCGGCAGGGCATGGCGGCAAAGTCGGGCACGGCCCACCAGGCGCCTTTGGCAAACACGGTGACGGGCACGAGCGGAGCCAGCGCCTCGCAGATTTCGGCGATGTAGCGGCTGGAGAATTCGCGGTAGTGCGCGGGGGGCAGGATGCCGGCCCAGGAGTCGAACACCTGCACCACCTGGGCCCCGGCGGCCACCTGCGCCTGGAGGTAGGCAATGGTGGTGGCCGTGATTTTGGCCAGCAGCTGGTGGGCCAGGGCGGGCTCGCGGTAGAGCATGCCGCGGGCTTTGGAGAAGGTTTTGGAGCCGTGGCCCTCCACCATGTAGGCCAGGATGGTCCAGGGTGCACCGGCGAAACCGATGAGCGGCACCCGGCCATTCAGCGCTTTCTTGGTGATGCGCAGGGCTTCGAGCACGTAGCCGAGGCCTTCTTCGGGGTCGGGGACGCGGAGTTTGGCCACGTCGGCGGCCGACTTGATGACGGTGGGGAACAGCGGGCCGCGGGCTTCCACCATTTCGTAGGGCAGGCCCATGGCATCGGGCACCACGAGGATATCGGAGAAGATGATGGCGGCATCCACGTCGAGCGCATCAACGGGCTGGATGGTGACTTCGGCGGCCAGCGCGGGGGTTTCGACCAGCTCTTTGAAGCCGGAGAGGCTCGCGCGCAGGGCACGGTATTCGGGCAGGATGCGGCCGGCCTGGCGCATGAGCCAGACGGGGGTGCGCTCGGTGGCTTCGCCCCGGGCGGCACGCAGGAAAAGGTCGTTCTTTAACACTGATTTTAACTGATTAACCGTGATTTCGCTGATTCGCGATGTGGAAAGAAGAGGCCGCCGTTTTCAGGATTTGGTTTTGATGAAGCGGCGGTATTGGAGGCTCTTTTGGCCAAAATTAATCAGTAGGCCAACTTCGAGCCTGAAAGCGGTGAGGTAATTGATAATTTGGGCGAAGTGGCTGTCAGTTAATTCGGAGGTTGCCTTTAATTCCAGGAGTAGGTTGTCCTGAATCAGGAAATCCACGATGCGCGAGCCAATACGCACATCACGATAGAAAACGGGGTGTACTTTCTCACGCGCAAAGAGGATACTACTGGCTTCAAGCTCAAGAGCTAAAGTCCGTTGATAAATAACTTCCGGGAAGCCATTACCTAGTGTGCTGTGCACCCGCATCGCGCAGCCAATAACCTGTTCGGTAACATCGGAAAGCAGGTATTGCTTATCAACCATCGTACCGCAGAATAAAATCAGCAGAAGAAAAGAAAAAGAAAAAAATCAGCGAAATCACGGTCAATCAGCGAAAATCAGTGATTTAGCGGGTTAGGGCGGGGAATAACACGCCGATGGCCGAGGCCAGAAAGTTGACCCCGATAGCCAGCGTGATGAAGCCGATAATACGCGCCATGGCCGCCATGCCGGGCTTGCCCAGAAAGCGGGTGAGGCGCAGCGAAAACAACAGAATAATGAAAGCCGCCAGCGCCACCAGCGCGAAGCCGGCCACGGTCAGGGCCTTATCCGCATACGTAGGGCGGATGAGGCCGATGCAAATAGCCATCGAGCCCGGGCCGGAAAGCATGGGCATGGCCAGCGGCGTGAAGCTGATGTCGTTCTTCTGCTTGCTGGCTTCGAGCGCCTCGGGGCCCACGCGGTCGCGGTTGGCGCCGGGGGTGAGCAGCTCGAAGGCCGAGCGCATGAGCAGGATGCCACCGGCGATGCGCAGGTGCTGGATGTTGATGCCGAAAAAGTTGAGAATGTACTGCCCGCCAAAAAAAGCCACGCTCAGAATGCACACCATGTAGATGCAGGCCCGCAGGGCCGTGCGGGCGCGTTCGGAGGCCCGGTCGTCGGCGGTGAGGGTGAGAAAAACCGGCATCGCCCCGAACGGATTGACGATGGAAAACAGGGTGGTAAAGGTGGCAAGTAAAATTTCCATAGGGCGCAAAGGTAGAAGAAGGACCGGACCGCGCAGAAAAGCCCTATTTTGCCGCTTCAACGGCCACTCTGCTTCCGCCGGATGCCACCCACCCGCTTTTCCCGCCGCTCACCGCATGATTCCTGATACCTCAACTACTGCCGCCGCCAGCACTGCCGACGAACGCCCCATTACCGAAACGCCCCTGGTGGGCATTATTATGGGGTCGAAATCAGACCTGAAAATTATGTCGGCCGCCGCCGAAGTGCTCCGCCAGTTTGGCGTTCCCTTCGAAATCACGCTGGTATCGCCGCACCGCACGCCGCACCGCATGGTGGAGTATGCCGAAAGCGCCCGCAAGCGCGGGCTGCGCGTACTCATCGCCGGTGGGGGCGGGGCGGCGCACCTGCCGGGCATGGTGGCCGCGTTCACCATTATTCCCGTGATTGGGGTGCCCATCAATAGCACGACGTCTATTCAGGGGCTCGATTCGGTGCTGAGCATGATTCAGATGCCGGCGGGGGTGCCGGTGGCCACGGTGGGCATCGATAGTGCGGCCAACGCGGCCGTGCTGGCCATCCAAATGCTGGCCATCCACAACGCCCGCCTGGCCGACTCCCTCGAAAAATACCGCAACACGCTTAAGGACCGGGTGATGCGCACGATTGAGGAACTGCGCAAGGGCGGCTTCCAGGACGACGTGTAGCCGGGAGCGTACCAGGCTCAGCAAGAGGTTGTGCGCACCGAAGCATCTTTGTTGCTTTAGTGCGCTAGCAATGCGGCAGGAACAAGGTTTCAATTCTGCCCGTACTCAGTCAACCAGCTTGATTTTGCTGCCTTGATTTCTGGCATTGCACCAGTTGTGACGCTGCCAAATCCCACTTTTTTCCTCAATGCCCGCTATTTCTTCTGTATTGTTAACCACGGGCCACTGGGCCACCTGGATTGTGGGCGGGGTGGCGCTACTTGCCACGCTGCTGCCCCTGCTGCGCCAAACCGCGTGGTGGATTCGAATCTGTGATTTTCCGCGCCTGCAAATTGTGGCTGGTTTGCTCCTGGCCCTGGCGGCCGAGCTGGCCCTGCCCGCGCTGGGCGGCTGGGTGCACCTGGCATTTGCCGGGGCCCTGGCCGCCGCGCTGATTTACCAGGCCAGCCGCATCTGGTCCTACACGCCGCTGCATCGCTTGCAAGTGGCCGATGCCAGCCGCCCGGCCGACGACCATGCCAACCACCTCAGCATTATGGTGGCCAACGTGCTGATGTGTAACCGGGATGCGTCGCGCCTGCTGGGCCACATCCGGCATTTGCAGCCCGATGTGGTGCTGGCCGTGGAAACCGACGAGTGGTGGCTGAGCCAATTGAAAGGCATCGAAGCGGACTATACCTACACCTGCCACGCGCCCTTGGCTAATACCTACGGCATGCTGGTGTTTTCGCGCCTGCCGCTGCGCGAACCGCAGATTCGCTATATCCTCGACCCGGATATTCCCTCGTTTCACGGTTGCGCGGTGCTGCCCAGCGGCGTGGCCGTGAATATGCACTTTCTGCACCCCAAGCCGCCCGCGCCGGAGGAATCGAAGACGAGTGCCCGCCGCGACGCGGAGCTGCTGATTGTGGGCAAGATTATTCAGCACCACGACGGGCCCACCATCGTGGCCGGCGACCTGAACGACGTGGCCTGGTCGCACACGTCCGAGCTGTTTCGGCGGGTGTCGCGGCTGCTCGACCCGCGCATTGGCCGGGGCCTGCTGCCCACGTTTCACGCCGACCACCACCTGCTGCGCTGGCCGCTCGACCACGTATTTCACTCGGCGCACTTCCGCCTGCAACGGCTGGAGCGCCTCACGCACATCGGCTCCGACCACTTTCCGATTTACATCCGCCTCAGCTACGAGCCCGAGGGCTGGCAAGAGCAGGAGCAGGAGTTGGAAACCGCCGACGCCGACGACCACGAAGAAGCCGCCGAGAAGATTGACGAAGGCGTGGAAGACGTGGCCCAGGGCAACGACTGAGGGAGAAGGGCAGCACCAGCAAAAAAAGAACGTCATGCTGAGTGAAGTCGAAGCATCTCTACCGCCACTCTACCCTACTATTTTTTTGAGGCCCCTCGCGGCCGCTTATATCAACTTATATTTTCAGCCTTTAGAGGCATTTTTTGGGCGACCCGATGTCGAAGCACGAGTTGATTCAAAGTGGCTTCAGACGCTGCTGTGGCGCTCCCAAATTTTTAGTAGGGTAGAGTGCTCTACCGCAATACTAAATTGATTTAGTTGCGCGGTAGAGATGCTTCGGCAAGCTCAGCATGACGTTCTGGGGTACGGACCTTGTATGTTGACCCTTGATAAGGCTACTTCGCGGCCGTGCGCTTGGCCGTTACCAGCTCCACGGGCATGAAGTCGGTGGGTTGCGACTGGCGGCCGGTGGCACTCACGTACATGGGCCGGATGCTCAGGGTGAGACGGCGGTTGCTGCCGGTGAAATCAGTCAGGCCGGCGGCGAAGGCGGCCGGGGTGCTGCCGCTGAGCTTGGCTGGTGTCACGTTGAGGTCAACGGTCACGGGGATAGTCTCGATAGCGCTGGCTTCGAGCGCGGTGTTGAGGCCAGTGGTGCCGGCGGTCAGCTCTTTGCCATCGAGCAGCAGCTTGTAGTCGAGCTGCTTGAGCTGAAGGTTTACCGCGCTGGGATTGCGGGCATATACGCGCATTTTGAGGTGCAGCGGGAGGTTGCCTTTTTGCAGGGCGGTTTGCAGCTTGGCCTGTTGCGGGGAGGTGAAATCTGTGGTCTGGCGGGCAAACAGGATGTCCTGGCCGCCCAGCTTGGCCTCATCCATGAAGTTGAGGCGGTACTGCATCTGGCTGTAGGCCTGGTTTTCGTTGGCTTCGGCGGTCACGGCTTTGCCGCTGGGCGAGTCCTTCACTTGCTCGCTCACGCTACACGAAGCGGCGCTAATCAGCAAGGTGCCCAGGGCCAGGGCACGGGCGGGAAGCAGGAGGGTGGGGAACAGTTTCATAAAAAAAATAAAAGCCTTAAACAGGCAATGGTTAAAAAAAGACAAGCCGCCTAGGCGGCGCTTACGGGAAAGGGCCAGCCAGGGATTACCAGAGCAGGGCGATGGTGCTTTAGCCAGCTGCTATTTTATCAATTGCAGGAGCAGCGAAACAAAGAGCCCGACAACGCCCAACAGTAGAATGCGAAAGCCGTGTAGCCGGTCGCGGGCCGAAAAGGCCCGCACCTGCGTGCCGTCGGAGAGCATTTTCTTATGGTAGTGCAAATGCCAGCCGATTGCCATTCCCAGGATGCCGCCAACCGCCGCGAAAAGGTAGCCCGCCACAATCCAGGTTTTCTGGCTCGGCTCGGGCTTGGCCATTTCGGCCACGCGGTGCCGCCGCAGCAGCTGCACGGTATCGGGCGAAACTTCGCGGCCGCGCTGCCGCAGCACGTGCCGGGCCAGGCTCACGTCGTAGCTATTCCACTCATCAGGCTTCACCAGAATGTCGAACAGCTCATCGTCGCTGAAGCCGAAGAGGTAGTGGTCGGGCGCGGCCTCGGCCATCAACGCCTCGTTTTCCTCGTCCTCTACCTGGCGTGCCCGCTCGAAGTCGGCCAGGTGCAGACGAACCACAAAGCGGGTGTCGGTAGCATTATTGGCCATGCTAACGTCAAAGTCAGGCCTGGCCCAACCCGTTTCAACGGCAACATGGTGCCGCCCAAGCAGCTCAAGCAAGGGCTGTGCCACTACTTCCGACGCAAAAGACTGGTAGGGTAGAAAAGTATTCATCAACTAAGCTGGGCAATTTACCGCTAGTTAGCAGCTTTTGGAATTAGCGCGGCTGGCAAACACTGCACCAATACGGCATAGAACCACGAAAAAGGCCGGAAGCAGTGCTCCCGGCCTTATTAACGAAATCGTTGAATCTCACTTAATCCAATAATCTCTGAAATCTGCGGTCCTTATTTGCCGTCTACTTCTTCGTAGTCGACATCGGTGACGTGGTCGCCGGCCGGCTGGCCCTGACCCTGGCCGTCCGGGCCCTGGCCGTCGGCACCGGGCTGGCCGCCTTCGGCCCCACCCGCGGCGTACATCTCCTGCGAGGCCGCCTGCCAGGCCGCGTTGATAGCTTCCATGGCGGTGTCAATGCGGGCCAAATCCTTGCTTTCGTGCGCCGATTTGAGGTCGGCCAGTGCGCCTTCGATGGCCGTTTTGTTGCCACCGCTCAGCTTCTCACCGTACTCTTTGAGCTGCTTCTCGGTCTGGAAAATCATCGAGTCGGCGGCGTTCAGCTTGCTGATGCGCTCGGTTTCGGCTTTGTCCGACTCGGCGTTGGCGGCGGCTTCATCGCGCATGCGCTTGATGTCGTCATCGGTCAGGCCCGAGCTGGCTTCGATGCGGATTTTCTGCTCCTTGCCGGTGCCTTTATCCTTGGCGGTCACGTTCAGGATGCCGTTGGCATCAATGTCGAAGATTACCTCAATCTGCGGCACGCCACGGGGGGAGGGCGGGATGCTGTCGAGGTGGAACTTGCCGATGGTGCGGTTCTGGCTGGCCAGCGGCCGCTCGCCCTGCAATACATGGATTTCCACCGAAGGCTGGTTATCGGAAGCCGTCGAGAAGGTTTCCGATTTCTTGGTCGGGATGGTCGTGTTCGACTCGATGAGCTTGGTCATCACACCGCCCATCGTCTCAATGCCCAGCGAGAGCGGAGTCACGTCGAGCAGCAGCACGTCCTTCACCTCGCCGGTGAGTACGCCGCCCTGGATGGCGGCGCCGATGGCCACCACTTCGTCGGGGTTCACGCCCTTGCTGGGCTTCTTGCCGAAGAACTTCTCCACTTCCTCCTGGATGCGGGGCATGCGGGTTGAGCCACCCACGAGGATAACCTCGTCGATATCGGAGGTCGACAGGTTAGCGTCTTTCAGGGCCTTTTTCACCGGGTCCATCGAGCGGCGCACGAGGTCATCGGCGAGCTGCTCGAACTTGGCGCGGCTCAGCTTCACCACTAGGTGCTTGGGGCCCGAGGCCGTGGCGGTGATGTAGGGCAGGTTGATTTCGGTTTCGGTCGAGCTCGAAAGCTCCACTTTGGCTTTCTCCGCGGCTTCCTTGAGGCGCTGGAGGGCCATGGGGTCGGAGCGCAGGTCGAGGCCTTCGTTGTCCGACTTGAACTGGTCGGCGAGGAAGTTGATGATAACCTGGTCGAAGTCGTCGCCGCCGAGGTGGGTGTCACCGTTGGTGCTCAATACTTCAAACACGCCATCGCCCAGCTCCAGGATGCTGATGTCGAACGTGCCACCGCCGAGGTCGTACACGGCGATTTTCTGGTCCTTGTGCTTCTTGTCGAGGCCGTAAGCCAGGGCCGCAGCCGTGGGCTCGTTGATGATGCGCTTCACGTCGAGGCCGGCGATGGCACCGGCTTCTTTGGTGGCCTGGCGCTGGGCATCGTTGAAGTACGCGGGCACCGTGATTACGGCTTCGGTCACGGGCTGGCCGAGGTAGTCCTCAGCGGTTTGCTTCATTTTCTGGAGCACCATAGCCGAGATTTCCTGCGGCGTGTAGTTGCGGTCGCCGATTTTCACGGCTACGGTGTTGTTGGCACCGGCCACTACCTGGTAGGAAACGTGCTTCTGCTCGGCGGTCACTTCGTTGAAGTGGCGGCCCATGAAGCGCTTGATGCTGGAGATGGTGTTCTGGGGGTTGGTCACGGCCTGGCGCTTGGCCGGGTCGCCTACTTTGCGCTCGCCCTTGCCCCCGTCGAGGAAAGCGACGATGCTGGGGGTGGTGCGGCGGCCTTCGCTGTTGGGAATCACAACGGGTTCGTTGCCTTCCATTACGGACACGCACGAGTTGGTGGTGCCGAGGTCAATGCCGATTATTTTGCCCATGATGGGGTGTATGTTGGTTAATTGTGGAATGTCAGGTCGAAGCGGGCTTTGCAGCCGCTACCTGGGGATTACAAGCAACGTACCAGTGTCGTTTTGGTGACAGATTGTCACCGATTTGGCCGAGGGTGGCGGTTTAGCCGACGCGGTGGCTTGATTTGTTGCGGGCGGCTGAAGTTTTGCTGACAAGGGTGCAGAATGAACGGTTGCATAAGCTGCAACCGCAACTCAAGCATCATTTCTTGGCTGGCGCAACCAAGAATGTGCGGAGCATGTTATCGTCTGCTTGAAAAATTGTGGGTTCGACTTGGTCGCCAACATCGAAAGCTGTTTCTACCTCAAGAGGAATGTTGCCAGGTCGATTAAGCGCTTCTAAAGTTTCATCATTGCTCCACAAGTAACTGCCCGTTGCACCGTAGTTACAGTCTTCAATAGCCGTTATCTCTAGTAGTGATTCATAAATCATTTTGCCTTCTACATTCAACCAAAGCCGGCCTTCATACCCGACAACTGGCAGCCCGATTTCTATTGTACAGGCAGCATCTAAATGGAAGGGAAGAAATGTGTCAAGGAAATACTCCAGAATTTCGGTTAGATTTTCTAGTCCACCAATACCTTCGAACTCGCCTTTCTGAACAGAATATCTGTATAGTCCCGGAGGATAGTGGGGTACCTTTACCGCCTGCTTACCGAACGAATTTATGGGAAAATTACCACACGGGTGCGCCCGCACAACGCCGGCAACTCGGCGCCTTATCCAGCAAAGTACAG